>DASPFV010000020.1:0-5006 GCA_035620975.1 Vicinamibacterales bacterium | reverse complement strand
GGGCGAAGCCCTCCGGTTTCCCTTTAATACGGCCACGTCCAGTTGACGATCTCCGCGCGATCCGTGCCGTGCTCGTGGGCGTAGCGCAGGTTGTCGATGATCGCGTTTCGCATGTCCTCCTTCAGGTGCGCCGCCTTGATGCGCAGCTTCGGCACCCGATCGATGACGTCGATGACCAGGTGGAAGCGCGACGTCTCGTTCAGCATCGCCAGCTCGAGCGGGGTGTTGATGTTCCCTTTCTCCTTGTACCCCCGCACGTGCATGTTGTCGTGACCCTTGAAACGGTACGACAGCTTGTGGATGAGCCACGGGTAGCCGTGGAAGTTGAAGATGATCGGCTTGTCGGTGGTGAACAGGCTGTCGAACTCGCGGTCGGTCGACCCGTGCGGGTGCTCGGACGCCGGCTGCAGCCGGAACAGATCGACGACGTTGACGAAGCGCAGCTTCAGATCCGGCGCCCGCTCGCGCAGGGTCGCCGCCGCCGCGAGCGCTTCCATCGTCGCCACGTCGCCGCAGGAGGCCAGCACCACGTCCGGCTCCTCGCCGGCATCGGTGCTCGCCCGCGCCCAGATGCCGAGGCCCTTGGCGCAGTGAATCGCCGCCTCGTCGATGGTCGTGAACTGGAGGTGCTTCTGCTTGTCGGCCACGATCACGTTGATGTAGTCGGTGCTGCGCAGGCAGTGGTCCGCGACGGCCAACAACGTGTTCGCGTCGGGCGGCAGGTAGACCCGCGTCACGGCGGGGCTCTTGTTGGTCACGAGATCGATGAACCCCGGATCCTGGTGGGAGAATCCGTTGTGATCCTGGCGCCACACCGTCGACGACAGCAGGATGTTCTCGGACGCCACCGAGGCGCGCCACGGCACGTGGTTCTTGCAGATGTCGAGCCACTTGGCGTGCTGGTTGATCATCGAGTCGATCACGTGCGCGAACGCCTCGTAGGTGTGGAAGAAGCCGTGGCGCCCCGTCAGCAGGTAGCCCTCCTGCCAGCCGATGAGCGTGTGCTCCGAGAGCATCTCCATGACGCGGCCGTCCGGCGCGAGCTCGCCGCCGTCGGCGTCCTCGGGCAAGATCTCCGCCATCCAGGTCTTCTTGCTCGCCTCGTAAACCGCCTGCAGCCGGTTGGACGCGGTTTCGTCGGGACCGAACACGCGGAAGTTCGCGGGGTTCATCCGCAGCACGTCCCGCAAAAACTCGCCGAGCGGCCTGGTGTTCTCGTACTGGGCGGTGCCGCGTGAGGAGACCTCGACGGCGTACCGGCGATAGTCGGGCAGCTTGAGGTCCTTGCGCAGCAGGCCGCCGTTGGCGTGCGGGTTGGCGCTCATCCGGCGGGCACCCCGCGGCGCGAGGGCCTGCAGCTCCGGCATCAGCCTGCCGCTCGCGTCGAACAGCTCCTCGGGCTGGTAGCTGCGCATCCAGTCTTCGAGCAGCTTCAGGTTCGCCGGGTTGTCGCGGACGTCGGCGAACGGCACTTGATGCGACCGCCAGAAGCCCTCGACCTTGTGCCCCTTGATCTCCTTCGGACCCGTCCACCCCTTGGGCGAGCGCAGCACGATCATCGGCCAGCGCGGCCGGAACGCGGCGCCGACCTCGCGCGCGGCCTTCTGCTGCGCCCGGATGTCGGCGATGGCGTGCTCGAGCGTGGCCGCCATCCGTTGATGCATCTGGACGGGATCGCTGCCCTCCACGAAATAGGGCGTGTAGCCGTAGCCGACGAACAGCGCCTCGAGCTCCTCGTGCGTGATTCGCGACAGGATCGTGGGGTTCGCGATCTTGTAGCCGTTGAGGTTCAGGATCGGCAGGACCGCACCGTCGCGAACGGGGTTCAGGAACTTGTTCGAGTGCCACGCGGTCGCCAGCGGGCCGGTCTCGGCCTCGCCGTCGCCGACGACGCACGCCACGATCAGGTCCGGATTGTCGAAGGCCATCCCGAACGCGTGCGAGAGGCTGTAGCCCAGCTCGCCGCCCTCGTGGATCGACCCCGGCGTCTCCGGCGTGACGTGGCTCCCGATGTGCCCGGGGAAGGAGAACTGCTTGAAGAACTTCTGCATCCCTTCCTCGTCCTGGCTCTTGTCCGGATAGATCTCGGAGTACGTCCCCTCGAGGTACGCCGGCCCGAGGACGCCGGGGGCGCCATGCCCGGGACCCGCCACGAAGATCACGTCGAGGTCGTCCCTGACAATCAGGCGGTTCAGATGCACCCACACGAACGAGAGCGCCGGGCTGGCGCCCCAGTGCCCCAGCAGGCGGTGCTTGACGTGATCGGCCTTCAGCGGCTCGCGGAGCAGCGGGTTGTCCCTCAGGTAGATCATCCCCACCGACAGGTAATTGCAGGCGCGCCAGTACGCGTGCATCAAGTCCAGCTCACGGGCCGGCAGCGGCTGCGTAACGGCTTCCCTCGGTTCCAGTTCCTTGGTCGATAGCACTTTTGCCACGATCGTGCCTCCCTCAAGCTGTGTTCTCCAGCAATCGACGTCCAGGCGTGGTGGCTCAGGCGCCCGCCAGTTCGGGTTCCATCTCCGACGTGTACGATCCCAGGGCGGCCGCGCTGTCGCACTTCGCCCGGTGATAGAAGGCCTGCTGCCCCCGTTGCAGGTTGCCGTCCTCGCCCTGCCAGGCTCGAAGCGCCTCGTCCTGCAGCGCGCGGCCGTAGGAGAAGCTCAGCTTCCAGGGCCGCGGCCCCTCCACCTGGTTGATCGCGCTCAAGTGCATCGTCGCCGCCCGATGGTCCTGGCCGCCGGAGAGGAACACGATTCCCGGAACCGCGGGGGGAACGTGCCGACGCAGGCAGCGGACCGTCGCCTGCGCCACGTCGCTGACGGACGCCTGCACCGCGCACGCCCTGCCCGCGATGACCATGTTCGATTTGAGCAGCATGCCCTCGAGGATCACCCGCTGCCCGACCAGCCCCTCGAAGACCGCCTGGAGGACGGTCCCGGTCACCTCCTCGCTCCGCTCGATCCCGTGCGATCCTTCCATCAGGACTTCGGGTTCGACGATCGGCACGAGCCCCTGCTCCTGGCAGAGCGCCGCGTAACGGGCGAGCGCATGCGCGTTCGCTTCCACGCACATCCTGCTGGGCACCGTGCCGCTCACGACCAGCACGGCCCGCCACTTCGCGAACCGCGCGCCCAGCGCGACGTAATCCTTCAGGCGATCGCGAAGCCCGTCGAGGCCTTCGGTGATCAGCTCTCCCGGGGCGGCGGCGAGCGGCTTCGCGCCGCGGTCCACCTTGATGCCAGGGACGATGCCCTGCCGGATCAGGATGTCGGCGAGCGGCGTGCCTTTCGAGCTCGTCTGGTGGATCGTCTCGTCCTGCAGGATCACGCCGCTGATGAACTCGCCGATTCCGGGTGCGGTGAAAAACATCTCCCGGTACCTGCGCCGGCTGTCCGGGGTCGATTCGAGCCCGAACGCGTCCAGACGCCTGGTCAGTGTCCCGGGCGTTTCGTCCGCCGCCAGGATGCCCTTGCCGCCGGCGACGAGCGTTCTCGCCATCATTTCCAAGTCGGTGGTGGTGGTCATGCTTGCCTCCGGATTCGTGTTCCTCCGGCCGACCGTTCCCGGTGCGTCGGTTGTCGACCTCTCTCGACGCCCGGCCGCCGTCGCCGCGGAAGCTCCTACGGCAGGAGCGGCGCGTTCCAGCGCTTGATTGCCGGGACGCCTCGATAGTGGCTGAGCACGTTCACAGTGGCCGTGTCGAGCAGGAAGTGGCTTCCCGCGCTGGCTGGCAGCCCGAGCCATCGAGCCGCAAACACTCTGAACACATGACCGTGCCCGAAGAGGGCGACGTCCCCTTCGACGCCCCGGATTCGTGCGATGACCCGGTCGACGCGGGCGCCGACCTGCCCGGGGCTCTCTCCGCCCGGACATCCGTCCCGGAAGAGCATCCAGCCGGCGGCCCTGGCGTGGATCTCCTTCGGCGTCAGCCCTTCGTACTCGCCGTAGTTCCATTCCGCCAGGTCGGCATCGATTTCGGCGCGATCGGCCAGGCCCACCAGCGCACACGTGTCCCGGCCACGGGCGAGCGGGCTCGTCAGCACCAGCGCGAACGTGGCCCTGGCTGCGAGCGGCTGGAGCCGTCGCGCGGCCTCCCGGCCGTTCTCGGTCAACGGGATGTCGGTCAACCCGGTGTGCTGGCCGCTGATGCTCCACTCCGTCTCGCCGTGGCGGATGAGGATCGCGCGCCGCAGCAATACCTGCCTTTCCTCGTCCGTCGCTGGGACGAGCGACGGGAGATCGCGCTGCGCGCCCGTGTCCGTCGAAGCGTGCCGCGTCATCGCATGACTCCTGTCAACACTCTGCCGAATCCGAGGTGGCCGCTCGTGCCGAACCCCGCCCGCTGCCCCGCGTCCACCTCGTCGGGCATGCGGACGGCGTACTGCACGGTCGGTCTGCTCACCAGTCGAGGTGCAAGCCTGCGGGCCAGGGCATGGATCATGGCTGCCCCCCGGGTGCGGCGTCGTCGCCTGGCGGCAGGGCGCGCGCGAGCACCACGATGGAGCGCGGCTGCACGACGTACGAGACGCCAGTGATGGGAGGCGCGTCTTTCCACAGGTGGATGTCGTCGGGCGACGGCAGCGCAGTGTCCATGCAGCGCCGCCAGCCGTCCTGGCGCGCCGTCGGCACCGGCGGCAGGGCGAACCGGAGCGGCTCCCAGTAAGCGTTCAGCATGCCGTGCAGGACGAACCGCCCCCGCAGGCTCCGCAGCGTGAAGGCCAGCGAATGCGAATGGTCCGACCAGTCCGGCTGACCGAGCGCGACCCCGTGCCACTCGAGGCGTGCCCGGTGGAGGAGCTGGTTGAGCGTGAGCGTCGACTCTTCGGCGACGACGTCGCGATTCTGGCGGAACGCGTTGAGCAGCCTGACGAACCGGTGCACGTCGGCGTGGCGCTCGAGCAGGCTCCAGTCGAACCAGCTGATCTCGGTGTCCTGGCAGTAGGCGTTGTTGTTGCCGCCCTGCGTCCGCCGGACTTCGTCGCCCATGAGAAGCATCGGCGTGCCCG
>DASPFV010000019.1:0-7103 GCA_035620975.1 Vicinamibacterales bacterium | reverse complement strand
ACGTTGAACCCTGAACCTGGAACCCTGAAAGGACTATAGTGCGGCTCATGCCGAGGTCGCTCCGCCATCGCCGACACGCGCCCATACGCTCGGGACTGACCGCGATCCTGCTGTCGCTCGTCTGCGCCCATGGCTCGGCCGGGCAGGCGGCCACGGCAAAGCCCGCCCGCGCTACTGTCGCGGAGGTTGCCTGGCTGGCCGGCACGTGGGTGGGCGGCGGAGAGTCGGCCCTGCTCGAAGAACGCTGGACTCCGCCCGCCGGGGGCGCCATGCTCGGCACCTCGCGCACGGTCAAAGGCGGTCGCATGATTGCGTTCGAATTCCTCCGCATCGTCGAGCGCGACGGCGGTCTGGTCTACATCGCGCAGCCGAACGGGGTGCCGCCGACCGAGTTCACCCTGACGCACGTGGACGCGGCCAGCGCCACGTTCGAGAACCCCTCACACGACTTCCCGAAGATGATTCGCTACACGAAGCGGCCTGACGGTACGCTGGAGGCTCGCGTCAGCGCCGGGCAGGGGCAGCGGGCGCAGACGTTCGTCTTCGGGCGCCAGTGACCCGCATCGCCGGATGCCCTGCGTCAGTTCTCTGCGAGAATCCGCATCCCCGTCGAGAACCAGCCAGAGTCCGCGTGAATCCGCGTTCTCCGCGTCCTGTCGAGATCAGGCTGAATCGGCGTGATTCCGCGTTCATCCGCGTCCCGTCCAGACCAGACAGAATCCGCGATTCACATCCCCTCGTCCGCGCTCGGGCCGTAGATGGCCGGCACGGTCGATCCCATCGGGCGCAGATACGTCGAGAGCTGCCCGCGATGGTGGATGATGTCGAAGAGGAACCCCCACCCGCTCGCGATCCCGGTGTCGCTCATGACTTCCTGCCCCTGGTACACGAACGGCACCCGCCTCTCCCAGCTGGCGGCGTCCAGCCCCTTCAACGTGCGGGTCACCGTGTCGTGATGCCGATCGTAGGTGTCGAGGATCTCCTGCACCGTCGCCGGCGTCGGCTCGTCGACCCACTCGAACCGTCCCTTCATCAGCCCCTCCGCGAGGAGGATCTCCTCGCGCACGATCAGCCAGGCGATCTCCCGGGCGTTCCGCGCCTTGGGATCGGGACGATAGTCGGATCGATCCTGGGGAATGCGCGACAGCACCTTGCGCGTGACCGGGGCTTCCTTGTCCCAGAACTTCAGGTAAAGCTCGTGCTCCTTCATGACCAGCCCTCCACTGCTCGATGACGGCCCGAACGCCGCACTCTAGGCGAATAAAAAGCAAAAGTCAAGGTAGGATAGACTGCGGGCGAGGCCGGAGGATTCGTGTTTCCCTACCACGACGAGAACGCAACCCAGCGCAGCGCCATTGTCACCCTGGCCGTGATCGGCGCCTGCGTCTTCGCCTGGCTTGTCGTGCAGGGCGCCGGCATGGAGTACCCGCTGGCCGCCTCGGTCTGCAACCTGGGGCTCATCCCGGCAGAGCTCACGGCGTCGCTCCCTCCCGGGTCCCGGTTCCCGCTCGGCGACAACCTGGTCTGCGTCCTCGACCCGGGCCGCCAGGTCTCGAACGTCTTCACGTCGATGTTCCTGCACGGCTCCTGGATGCACCTCATCGGCAACATGTGGTTCCTCTGGCTGTTCGGCAACAACGTCGAGGACTCGATGACGCGCCCCCGCTACCTCCTGTTCTATCTTCTCTGCGGGGTGGGCGCCGCGCTCGCGCAGGTGTTCGCCGAGCCGAGCTCGGCCATTCCGATGGTCGGCGCATCGGGGGCGATCAGCGGGGTCATGGGCGCGTACCTGATTTTGTACCCGCGCGTCCGCGTGTTCACGCTCGTCCCGCTGGGGTTCATCCTGACGACCATTGCGCTGCCTGCCTGGGTGATGCTGATTTACTGGATGGTCCTGCAGGTGTTCGGGGGGCTGAGCCGGATCGGCGGGGAGGGAGGCGGCGTTGCCTTCTGGGCGCACGTGGGCGGCTTCGTCGCCGGCATCGTCCTCGTGAAGCTCTTCGTTCGCGAGGATCGGGTGGCCCGGCACCAGGCCCACCACTGGCAGCCCCGGTCTACCTGGCGCTGACGTCAGGCGGCCTTCCGCTTCCTGCTCCTGGGGCTTCCGGTCTTCCGCTTGCCCGCCGTCCGCCGGCGGGTCGAGGCCGACGCCGACGCCCGGCGCGTGCCGAGGCTCTTCCTCAGTCGCTCCATCAGGTCCACCACTTCCGCCGAGCGCTCGGCCTTTTCCGGCTTCAGATCCGGTCGAACGCGTTTTCTCCGCGCTTCCACGATTTCCATGATGTTCCTGCGGTAATCGTCGGTGTACTTCTCCGGATCCCACTCGGAGGCGAACTCGTCGATGAGCCGCTCGGCGAGCGAGAGGTCCTTCGACCGCACCTCTCCTTTCGGGAAGTCGAATTCCTCGAGCCGCGCCAGCTCGTCGCGAAACCGCATGGTCGAGAGCACGAGGGCGTCCCCGATCGCTTCGATGGCGGCGAGCCGCTGCTTGCTCCGCAGAACGATCTTGGCGACCCCCACCCGCTTGGACTCGCGAATCGCCTCGCGCAGCAGGGCGTACGCCGCCTGGCCACCCTTGCCGGGCAGCAGGTAGTACGGCTTGTCGAAGAAACGGTCGTCGATCGATGCCCCCTCGACGAAGTCGAGAATCTCAATCGAGCGGTCCTTCTTCACCGCTGCCTTCTCGAAGTCTTCGGGGGTGAGGGTAATGAAGCGGCCCTTCTCGTACTCGTAGCCCTTCACGATGTCTTCCCACGCGACGACCTCGCCGTCGGATTCGGCGACGCGCTGATAGCGCACGGGGGATTTGTCGCTCCGACGCAGGAGCCGGAAATGCGGACCCGTGTCGCGCACGGCCGTGTGAATCTCGATCGGAACCGTGACCAGCCCGAACCGAAGCGTCCCTGTCCAAAGAGCTCTCGCCATGCTCAGCTTCGGCGCCCGAAGCTCGCCGCCTCCCGGGCAGAGCGCGTGCAATGCGCTAGCCATGCGGGCTGCCCTGCATCGACGCGGCGGCGCCGGCCCAGCCGTGGCCGGGGTGCTGCCGTCGTACGGCTGTTTCGAGCTGTGAAACTCCCGGGCTGCGGTATTCCCCGGCGGCGGCCCGGCCCGGGCGCGATAGGCCCGCCGGCCGGCGGTCGGCGTTCCGCAAAGTCATACGGACCCGTTGTCAACGAAAAGACTTGAAACGGAATGGCGCCTGGGGCACTGTGCGCTCCGCGTCGAGCGGTCGCCATCAGGAGCCGTGTGTTCATGAGCAGCCGGAGCATCGAAGCCGCCTATACCCATGCGAGACGGCAATACGCCGATCTCGGCATCGACACCGAAGCGGCTCTGGCACGCCTGGCCGCAATCCCGATTTCGCTGCATTGCTGGCAGGGCGATGACGTGGGCGGGTTCGAGAGGTTCAGCGAGGGTCTTGGCGGCGGGCTGGCGGCGACCGGCAGCTATCCGGGCAAGGCCCGGACGCCCGACGAGCTGCGCGGCGACGCCACGCGGGCGCTCTCGCTCATTCCGGGTCGGCATCGGTTCAACCTGCATTCGTTCTACGGCGAGTTCGGCAACCGTCGGGTCGACCGGGACGAGATCGCGCCGCATCATTTCGCGGGCTGGATCGACTGGGCGCGCTCCCTCGGCATCGGCCTGGACTTCAACCCGACGACGTTTTCCCATCCACGTGCGGCAGACAACCTCACCCTCTCGCATCCCGATCGCGCCACGCGCGAGTTCTGGGTCCGGCACGCGGTCGCCTGCCGCCGGATCGGCGAAGCATTCGGGCGGGCCCTGGGGCGGCGCTGTGTGACGAACCACTGGATTCCCGACGGGATGAAGGACTCGCCCGTGGATCGCGTCGGTCCCCGCGAGCGGCTGATTGACTCGCTGGACGCCATCTTCGGCGTCCCGGTGGATCCCGCCTTCAACGTCGACTCGGTCGAGGGCAAGCTGTTCGGGCTCGGCCTCGAGAGCTACACCGTGGGCTCTCACGAGTTCTACTTCGGCTACGCGCTCTCGCGGAAGGTGCTGTTCACGCTCGACACCGGCCACTATCATCCAACCGAGACGATCACCGACAAGATCAGCGCCCTGCTGATGTACCTGCCGGAGATCCTGCTCCACGTGAGCCGGGGCGTTCGCTGGGACAGCGACCACGTGGTCGTGCTGAACGACGATCTGCAGGCGATCGGGCAGGAGCTCGTGCGCGGCGACTTCCTCGGCCGCACGAACATCGGGCTCGACTACTTCGACGCCAGCATCAACCGCATCGCGGCGTGGGTGATCGGCACGCGGAACATGATCAAGAGCCTGCTCGCCGCCCTCCTCGAGCCGCTCGAGACGCTCCGGCAGGCGGAGGCCGCACGCGATTACACCTCGCGCCTCGCCTTGCAGGAGGAGACCAAGACGCTTCCATTCGGCGCTGTCTGGGATTACTACTGCGAGCGCTCCAGCGTGCCCGTCGGCACGGCGTGGCTGGCCGAGGTCAGGCACTACGAATCGTCGGTCCTCGCCGCGCGCGCCTGAACCAGGAACCCCGAACCTGGAACCTGGAACCCGAAGTGTCACCAGGTACCCCCTTTGCAAGGCGTGCCTTTCATGAGAAATGCCCAGATCCGCACGCTGATCCGCGCGATGTGTGTGGCCGTGTTGGCCGGGATGTGGGGGGGCCCGGCGGCGGCGCAGGATTTCGGGGTTCGCGCCGGCGTCTCGGTCGATCCGGACCAGTTCTACTTTGGCGGCCACCTCGAAACCCAGCCGCTCGTCGATCGGCTGCGCTTCCGGCCCAACGTCGAGATTGGCGTCGGCGACGACGTCACGGTCGTGGCGCTGAATTTCGAGTTCGCGTATTTCTTTCCGTCGCGGCAGCAGTGGCAGCTCTACGCCGGCGCGGGTCCGGCGCTGAACATCTTCGACACCGATCGCGATTCCGACGCCGAGGCCGGGTTCAACATCCTCGTCGGCGCCCAGCACTCGCGCGGGCTCTTCTTCGAGTTCAAGGTCGGGACGATCGACAGCCCCGATTTCAAGTTCGGCGTCGGATACACCTGGCGCTGAGCCGGCCTGCGATAGTATCCCTTCGTGAACCGTCGCGAGACCGAGCGGCTCCTCGAGGCGATTCGGCATGCCCGACTGGCTCGCGCCCGGGTCGCGCTGGCCACCGTTGTCCGCGTTCGCGGGAGCGCGTATCGCCGCGAAGGGGCGACTATCGTCGTGCGCGAGGACGGGTCGTACGAGTGTCTGCTGTCGGGCGGATGTCTCGAGCCTGCCGTCGCCGAGGCCGCCGCGCGCGTCCTCGATTCCGGTGTTCCTGCCGTACTCAGTTACGACCTCGAGGAAGACTCGATCTGGGGGCTGGGGATCGGGTGCAGCGGCGCCGTCGACATCCGGATCGCGCGCCTGGACGATGAGCCGATGACCCGGTCGTGGCTTGCCGCGCTCGAACGGGCCGAAGCGGCGGTGCTCGCCACTTCCCTGGACTCACGGGGAGCACGGCTGCTGATTCGCGAGGATGGCCTGTTGGGGACGCTCGGCCACGCGTCGCTCGACGACGAGGCGGCCGCGCGTGCCCGGGCGCTGCTGAAATCGGTCTATCCGCGTTCGATGGCTGAGACGCTCGGGCCGGGTGAGGTCTTCTATCACGTCAGCGTGCCGCCGCCGGCCCTGTTCGTCTTCGGCGCCGGTCACGACGCGGTCCCGCTGGTACGTCAGGCCTGGGAGCTGGGCTTCGAGGTGTCCGTCGTGGACCCGCGCGAGACCTTCCTCACGCCGGACCGGTTCCCCCGTGCCTCGCTCGTCCACCTGCGCGGGGCCCAGTATGCCGGGGTGCTCACCCTGCCGCGCGGCAGCCGCGTCGTCATCATGAATCACCACCTGCGCCGCGACAGGGAGAGCCTGCGCCTCGCGCTCGAGTCCGAAGCGGCATGGGTGGGCGTGCTCGGGCCGGTTTCCCGCCTGCAGAAGCTGCTCGCGGCGCTCGAGGCGGAAGGCTACGTGCCCTCGCCGTCGGCGCGGGCGCGCGTGCGCAGCCCCGTCGGCCTGGCGCTGGGAGCCGAAACGCCGGAGGAGATCGCCGTGTCGATCCTTGCCGAGCTGATCGCGCTGGACAGGGGCTTCGACGGAGGGTTTCTCACCGGACGCAAGACCAGCCTTCACCGATCGCCGGCCAGCCGCGCCCTGGCGCGCTCGTAGTCCTCCGGCGTGTCGATGTCGAGCAGGAGATCGGGCGGCAGCGTTAACACGATCGTCTCGTCCCGATGGCGCTGCAGGACGGGGCGCGCGCCGTGCTCGAGCACGGCCAGTTCGGGGAAGAACCGCCGGTCGAACAGGTGAGGCGGTGCGGTCACGTCGCCGTACCGGACGCTGACGATCCCCGGTGCCGCCGTGCGGTACGTGTCCAGGAGCCGGCGGTACTCCTGCGCGGTTACGAACGGCTGATCAGCGAGCGCGAACATGGCGGCGGCGCTGTGCGCCAGGCCGGAGACGGCGGCCCGGAACGAGCTGCCCATGCCCGACTCGAATTCGGGGTTGAGGACCTGGCGGATCGGCAGGCCGTCGAGTGCTTCCAGCACGCGCACGTGCTCGCTGCCCACGACCACCAGCAGATCGTCGAATCCCGCGTCGAGCACCTGCCGCACCGTCCGGCGGACGAGCGGCTCGCCCCCGAGCGGCAGCAGGAGCTTCGGCTGTCCCATGCGGCTCGACGTCCCGGCGGCCATCACCACGGCGGTCAACACGTCCCTCATTGTAGGTCGAGCGTCCGTGACGCGCGTGGGGTAGCATCCGGGGATCCCGTGAGACGGGGATTATCCGCGCGAACCCCGCGTTCATGCGCGTCCCGTGAGAGAAGAACCATCCGCGCAACTCCGCGCTCATCCGCGTCCCGTTGAGAGCACACCCATCCGCGGCACGTCCGCGACCCGGCCTCCGACACGCTCGCCGCTCGGCCCGTGCCCTCGATCTGCGGTGCCGGTCGGGCGCATCGACGCCGGCCCGGTGACGGGAGTAGAATCGGCGTTCCCGCTGCAGCGACCCCCAGACTGGTGGACGGCGCCGCGAACGGCGATCCGCGATCCGCAAACGAGGAGGTTGGTCCGGTGATTCCCGCAGCC
>DASPFV010000018.1:0-21206 GCA_035620975.1 Vicinamibacterales bacterium | reverse complement strand
ATCTACTCGGCCATCGTCGTCATCGTGCCGCTCGTGGCCCCGATGGCCGCTGCCTACGGCATCGACCCTGTGCACCTGGGCGTCATCTTCCTCGCCAACATGGAGCTGGGTTACCTGATGCCGCCAATGGGAGAGAACCTGTTCTTGTCCGCGTATCGTTTCGGCAAGCCGCTGTCGGAGGTCTGTCGCGCGATCCTGCCGTACGCGATGATCCTGGCCGGGGCGGTGCTCGTCATCACGTACGTGCCGGGTCTCACGCTCTGGCTGGTAGGCCTTTACGATCGGATGCCATAGCGCGTCAGGCCGACACTGTCCCGGTCCGGTTCGAGCGGCACCTTGCACCCGAGGCCCCCACCTGTCGGTAGACACCCGCACCGGGGGCACGGAGGGCACCCACGGCGCCTGCATTCGTAGTAAACTCCCCCGCCACACATATCGTCTAACGACACGTTACCGATGCCCCGAACCCCCAACAGACCCCTGTCCCTGCCCGTACTGCACATTCTTCTCGTTCTGGCGGACGGGGAACGGCACGGCTATGGGATCAAGCAGGAAGTGGAGCGGCGAACGGGGGGTGCCATCCGGCTCGGGCCCGGGACGCTCTACGAGGCCGTGCAGCGCCTCGAGGACGGGCGGCTGATCGAGCCGGCGCCGCGCCCGCAGCGCCGGCCCGGCAACGGTCAGGAAGCTCAGCGGCGCTATTACCGGCTGACCGACCGCGGGTGGACGGCGCTGCGCGAGGAGTTGCGGCAGCTCGGACAGCTGGTCGACGTTGCGCGCGGCAATCCGCGACTGAAGCGAGGCCTCGCGTGACGCGGCTCTACGGCTGGCTCCTGCGCTTCTATCCGCGAGCTTTCCGCACCCGCTATGGCCAGGAGCTGCTGGAGGTGTTCGACCAGGCGCGTGCCGCCCGCCCGCCCGGGTTGATCGGCACGCTCGGGTTCTGCGCAGAGATGCTGCGCGATCTCCTGATCACGGCCACGCGTCAGCGTGTCAGGCAGCTCGCGACCCTGGCGGCGCGTCCCGGCGACGGTGCGCCGCGCCTTCCGGACCAGCGAAAGAGGACCGAGATGGATACCATCGTTCAGGACGTCCGGTACGCGCTCCGGCAGTTCACCCGCCGTCCCGGCTTCACCGCCATCGCCGTCGTGTCCCTCGCGCTCGCGACTGGCGGCAACAGCCTGATCTACGGGATGCTCGACGGCTTCGTGTTCCACCCCTTCCCGTATCCGGATCCGGACCGGCTCGTCTCGATTGGCGTGACGTTTCCGAAGCTGTCGTCCGAGGTGACCTACGTCGAAGCGCTCTCCCCCGCGGAGTACGCCGACATCCGCGCGAGCCGCGCCTTCGCCCGCACGGCGGCGTTCGATCTCGGCAACCGCAATATCTCGGGCGGAGACGTGCCGGAACGGGTGTTCGCAGCGCTCCTGCTCGACGATCCGTTCCCGGTGATCGGCCTGGCCCCGGCGCTGGGCCGCGGGTTCACGCGGGACGAACTCGCACCGAACGGGCCGCCCGCCGCGATCATCAGCCATCGCCTCTGGCGGACGCGGTTCGGGGGCGATCCGGGGATCCTCGATCGCCCCATCCGAATCGGCGGGCAATCGGCCTCTGTCGTCGGCGTGATGCCGCCGGGGCTGCTTCTGATTGGGACGGATCTCTGGATCCCCTGGGGCGGCGATCCGGTCCGCTTCCCGCGGAACGTGCGGCAGTTCACGATCCTGGCACGGCTCGCGCCAGGCACGTCGCTGGAGGAGGCCAACCGGGAGCTGGCCGTCATCGCCGGCGCGACCGAGACCGCCGAGAAAGGCAGCTTCGCCGAGTACGAGCGCTGGCGCCTGACGGCAACCCCGTGGGCCGCCGCGCTGCTCCGGGACGTGCGGCCGGCGGCGTTCATGCTGCTGGTCGCCGTCGGGCTCGTCCTGCTCATCGCCTGCGCGAACCTCACGAACCTCTTTCTCGCCCGCTCGACCGTGCGCCAGCGGGAGCTCGCGGTGCGGCTCGCCCTCGGCGCCGGGCGGGGACGTCTGGCGCGCCTGCTGCTGACCGAGAGCCTGCTCCTGGCCCTCGGCGGCGGCGTGCTCGGCCTCGGCGTTGCGTATCTCGGACTTCAGGGTGCGGATGCGCTCGTGCCGGCACAGCTGCGGATGCTCGACCTCGAGGCCGGGCTCAGCTGGCGTGTGCTCGGGTGGACCCTCGCGCTGACACTCGCGTCGGGGCTCCTCGTCGGCACCGTGCCGGCGCTCCACGCGACGCGCACCGACCCGCACGAGTCGCTCAAGGCGGACTCCCGGTCCGGGAGCAGCCGGGGGCGCCGGCGCACCCTGCACGGCCTCGTCGTCGTCGAAATCGCGCTCTCCGTGGTGCTGCTCCTGGGTGCAGGGCTGCTCGTCCGCAGCGTGCTGCACGCGCAGCGCACGGACCTGGGCTTCGAGCCGCGCGGCGTGCTGACGATGAGGCTGACCCTGCCGAGGGAGCGGTATCCCGGCGAGGCCGTGAACACGTTCTTCGAGGCGCTGGTCGAACGGCTCGCGTCGCTTCCGGGCGTGCACGGCGTGTCGGCTGCCTCGCAGTTCCCGCCGCTGGCGCCCTTCGAGACGCAGTTCAGGCTCGAGCGCGCCCGGGCCGACGGATCGACGTTGCCCAACGCGCTCGTCACCGTGGCGACGCCCCGGCACTTCGAGACACTGCGCGTGCCGCTGTACGCCGGGCGGAGGTTCGAGACCACGGATCGCCTCGACTCGCCGCCGGTCGCGATCGTCAACCGTGCGTTCGCGAGTCGCTACTTCCCGGACGAGGACGCCGTCGGGCAGCGCGTCGCGATCGGCAGCCCGGATCGACCTCGCCCGTGGACCACCATCGTCGGCGTCGTACACGACTACCGCAACGGCGGCGCCGCGCAGCCGGTCCGGCCGGAGCTGTTCGTGCCCATGCGCCAGCAGACCTCGTGGAATCAGCTGTTCTTCCTGGTGAGGGCCGACGCGGCCGAGCGGCTCACCCCGGCGGTGCGTCAGGCCGTCGTCTCGCTCGATCCCGAGCAGCCGATCTACGCGATTCAGACGCTCGAGGAGGCCGTCGCGCAGTCCGTGTTCCAGCAGCGGATTTCGGCGATCCTGCTCGGGGCGTTCGCCGGCGTCGCGCTCGTGCTCGCGGCCATCGGCATCTACGGCGTCATGGCGTACTCGGTGAGCGCCCGGACGCAGGAGATCGGCGTGAGGGTCGCCGTCGGTGCCCGGCGCGGCGACATCGTCTGGCTCGTGCTGCGGCAGGTGCTCGTGCTCAGCGCACTGGGCCTGTCGGTCGGGGTCGCGCTGGTCGTGGCGCTCGGCCGGGGGCTGGAGGGGCTGCTCGTAGGCGTGCAGCCGGGCGATCCCCTGACGATAGCCGCCGCTGTTGGGACGCTCGGCGCCGTTGCGCTGCTGGCCGCCTGGATCCCGGCCGCGCGCGCCGGTCGCATCGACCCGATGGAGGCGCTCCGATACGAATAGCCAGGTGCCTTGGTGCCCCGGAGGGCGAGCGCGCCCTGGGTGCCCCTGTGACGCCGGCGTTTCCGAACGGTTTCGTCCATTGTGATAGACTGAAGGTCCTTTCCTGAGCCTCCGGCCCGCACCAGCCGCCCGCCTCATCAAAGTGAGTTGCGAGGCGTCAGTCACTCCCAACTTCGTATCGACACGGTGCCCCCGAGGAGGTCCTCACATGCTTGCTCAGCACAACTGGACGGCCGTTCTGCGAATGTCCGCGTTGACCATCCCGATCGTCGTCGCGACGTGGCTCCTCTCAGTACCAACACTCATCGGGGCGTCGGGCTTCTTCGCGTCCGTGGCGCTGCTCGTGGCATTCGGTTGGGTTGTGCTGACGACCTGTAGAAACGCACAGCCCGCGTCGAGCCTCGCCCAGTCGCTCCATGACGCTGACCACGGCAGCTCCCCGACGCACCAGCGCCGAACCAGGTGAGCACCAAGGCAATTCATCAGGCAGAGCTGGCGGGGCGCAGCGCGCGACTGCTCCCGTCGCTGGCGACGCGCGGCCGGCCGGATCGGAGCCGGCGTGCAGCGGCGGGCGCTGGCGACGTGCTCCTGGCCATGGGGGTCCTATTCTGCATTCCATTCGTCATCCTGGCGATCGGGATGCCGATCGCTCTCGTCGTCGAGCTCTTGTTGCGGATGGCACGTTGATTTCAACAAACCAGACGGGAGGGCGGATATGAGGGTCGAAGGTACGAGGGACGTTGACGTCGATCGTGCGGGGATCGTGCGCAAGCTCCATGAACTGATCGCCGCCTTGGACCGACGGGTGCCACAAGTGGAGCGTATGGGAGAGGTCGCGATCGCGAAGGCTGCCGCAGCGTTGAGAACCGAGGCCTTGAAGCGGATCGACGCCCTCGAACGTGAGGCGGATGCCGATGGCGATCCGGCCACGATCGCGTAACCACGGGGGAGGCATACTCCGCCAGCAGGGACGGCGAGGAGGCAGAAGTGGAACCGAGTGAGATTCAAGCGCGGGCGGCGATCGCGGCCGCGCTGATCACCAGCCGTGCAGTGGAGATTCCGACGATTCCCACGCAGGGCGACTGGTCGCAGGATACGGCCGCCCTTCGACTGCGCGATCTGACCGACTACGTGTATCAGATGATTACGACGCCCCGGACCAGGTAGAACCACTCCGCGGGAACGGGGGAGTGGATGACGGGTCGATGCCGCCACAAGACCACGGAAATCTCTCCACTGTGCTCAACGATGGGCCGGCAGTGCTCGCGCTCGACGACGATGACATGGCGAGTCGTTCTTCCGGAAGGCTGCTCATCACGGCCGCAGCCGTCGGCGAGGCCGAATGGCACCCTCGCACCCGGGGCGCCGAGGCACCGAGGGCACCCCAGCTACGCTACGATAGATCCCTATGTCTGGGTGGCAGGACTTCGCCGGGCTGAACCGCGGGTACGTGCTCGAGCTCTACGACAGGTACCGTCAGGATCCTGCCTCCGTCGACCCCGATACGCGCGCGCTCTTCGAGACGTGGACGCCTTCCCGCGAGGACGAGCTGCCGTCGCCCGAGGGGCTGCCGGTGGGCCGAATCGTCGGCGCCGTCAACCTGGCCGAGTCCGTCCGCCGGTATGGGCATCTGGCGGCCCGGCTCGATCCGCTCGGGAGCGTGCCGCAGGGGGACCCGTCGCTCCTGCCCGAGACGCACGGTCTGACGGTCGAGGATCTGCGGACCCTTCCAGCCAGCCTCGTTGCCGGGCCGCTCGGTGATGGCGCTCCGAACGCCTTCGAGGCTCTCGAAGCCCTCCGGCGCATCTATTGTTCGACGACCGGCTACGACTTCGCGCACGTGTTCGTACCCGAGGAGCGGGACTGGCTGAGGCAGGCCGTCGAGCGCGGCCGGTTCCGCTCCCCGCAGGATCCGATTGATCCCGTCGCGCTGCTCGATCGCCTCTCGCAGGTCGAGGCGTTCGAGCGGTTCCTGCACCGGGCCTTTCCGGGGAAGACCCGCTTCTCGATCGAGGGGCTGGACATGCTCGTGCCCATCCTCGACGAGGTGATCGGCGAGGCGGGCGAAGACGGCACGCGCAACATCCTCATCGGGATGGCGCATCGCGGACGGCTCAACGTGATGGCGCACGTGCTGAACAAGCCGTACGCGCAGATCCTCGCCGAGTTCAAGGACCCCGTGCTCGCCAACACGTTCCAGGAGGACATGGCCTGGACGGGCGACGTGAAGTACCACGCCGGTGCGCATCGCGCCATCACGGGCGGAGCCGAGGTCGAGCTCGTCGTGTCGATGCCGCCCAACCCGAGCCATCTGGAAGCGATCGACCCGGTGGTGGAGGGGATGGCGCGTGCGGCGGGGACGACCGTCGATGCTCCCGGCGCTCCTGCGTTCAACCCCACGCGCAGTCTGCCCATTCTGATCCACGGGGACGCGGCGTTCCCCGGCCAGGGAGTCGTCGCGGAGACACTCAACTTGAGCCGCCTGCCGGGCTACAAGACGGGCGGGACCATCCACATCATCGCCAACAACCAGCTCGGCTTCACGACGCTGCCGCGCGACGTCTACAGCACGTCGTACGCGAGCGGGCTCGCGCGCGGATTCAAGATCCCAATCGTGCACGTGAACGCGGACGACCCGGAGGCGTGCGTGGCGGCGGCGCGGCTGGCCTTTGCCTACCGGAGCCGGTTTCACCGCGATTTCCTGATCGACCTGATCGGCTACCGCCGGCACGGCCACAACGAGGGGGACGAGCCCGCCTTCACGCAGCCGCTCATGTACCAGAAGATCGCGGCGCATTCCACGGTGCGTGACGTCTGGGCGCGAACGCTCGTCGATCGCGGCGTGATCGAGCCGGCGGTTCCCGACGCCCTCGTCCAGAAGCACACCGGCCAGCTGCAGGCGGCGCTCGACGCCCTCCAGCTCGAGCGCGACTATGTCGAGCCGACGCCCGCCCCGGCGCCTCCAGGCGCGGCGGCGAGGGCGGAGACGGGCGTGCCGCTCGCCGTGCTGCAGGCGCTGAACCGCTCGCTCCTCGCACTTCCCTCGGACTTCTCGGTGCACCGCAAGCTCGAGCGCGCGCGCGAGCGGCGCGCGCGGATGCTCGACGCCGCCGACGAGCGGATGGTCGACTGGGCGACGGCCGAGGAGCTCGCGTTCGCGTCGATCCTCGCCGAGGGAACCGCAATCCGCCTGACGGGTGAAGACGTCGAGCGGGGCACGTTCAGTCATCGGCACGCCGTGTTCCACGACGTCGAGACGGGCCGCGTCCACGTCCCGCTGCAGGCGCTGCCGCAGGCCCGCGCCGCCTTCGAGATCCACAACAGCCCGCTGACGGAGAACGCGGTCGTCGGGTTCGAATACGGCTACAGCATCCAGGAGCCGTCCCGCCTGGTGATCTGGGAGGCGCAGTACGGCGATTTCATCAACGGCGCGCAGGTCATGATCGACGAGTTCATCGTCTCGGCGCGCGGGAAGTGGGGGCTGCGTTCCTCGCTGGTGCTGCTGCTCCCGCATGCCCACGAGGGGCAGGGTCCCGATCACGCCAGCGCGCGGCCCGAGCGCTTCCTGCAGCTGGCCGCCGACATCAATATCCGTGTCGGCAACTGCACGACCGCCGCGCAGTACTTCCACCTGCTGCGGCGGCAGGCCGCGCTGCTGCTCGAGGATCCGCTGCCGCTCGTCGTGTTGACGCCCAAGAGCCTGTTGCGGCACGTCCTGGTGGCCTCGACGCCGCGCGAGCTGGCCGAGGGCCGGTTTCGCATGGTCATCGACGACCCCTCGGTGGAGCGTCCGGGGGAAGTGCGCCGCGTCCTCGTGTGCAGCGGGAAGATGTACGTCGATCTCGTCTCGGCCGAAGCGCGTGCCAGGCGGGCCGACGTGGCCATCGTCAGGCTCGAGCAGCTCTACCCGGTGCCGATGCGCGATCTGCGCGCCACCCTCGAGCGGTACGAGGAGGCCGACGAGGTCGTCTGGGTACAGGAAGAGCCCGAGAACATGGGCGCGTGGGAGTTCATCCGTCCCCACCTCGAAGAGGTGTCGGGCGGCCGCCGCGTATGGCGGGTGGCGCGGCCCCGGAGCGCCAGTCCCGCAGAGGGCTCGTCGGCGCGCCACACGCTGAATCAGCAGGCGCTGGTCAGCCAGGCGTTCGCCGGCAAGCCGGACAAACCCGTCGCCGCGAGGCGGAGGACCGAGCTCACCGCGGCCAAGAAGTGAGCCGTGGCGGCCGGACAGGGCGGTCCAGGGGAGCGGACGTTTGCCGCGAGCTGCCCGGGCCGTGAGGCGAGACACGTTCGAGTAGAGGCTGTCGATGTCCGCAGATATCGTGGTTCCGGAGGTTGGCGAATCCATCGTCGACGCACGCGTGGCCAGATGGCTGCGCAAGGAAGGGGACGTGGTTGCTGCCGGCGACCCGCTGGTCGAGCTCGAAACCGACAAGATCGATCTGGAGGTGGGTGCGCCTCAGGCCGGCGTCCTGAGCCGGATCGATCGCCACGACGGCGAGGACGTGAAGGTGGGCGAGGTGCTCGGGCGGATCGAGGACGCCCGAGGCGCAGCGGCCACGGCCCCCGCGCCCGCCCCGCCCGCGGCACCGGCCAGCGAGGCGCCCGCTCGACCCGCGCAGCCGCCGGCCCGGCCCACACCCGAGCCCGCCCAGCCCGCCTCGCAGACGAGGGCGCCGCGCGCCACGCCGACCGCGCGGAAGGCGGCCGCGCAGCACGAGGTCGATCTCTCGCGCGTGCGGGGCAGCGGCGAAGCGGGCAGGGTGATGCGGCGCGACGTGGAGCAGGCGGCTGGTTCCGTGCCGGAGCGTCCGGCGGCACCGCCGGCCCGACCCGTTCCCGCGCCGCCGACCGCCGAGCCGCCGCGCCGGCCTGCCGCCGAGCGGACCGAGGAGCGCGTCCGGATGTCGAAGCGGCGCGCAACCATCGCCAGGCGGCTCGTGGAAGCGCAGAGCACCGCCGCGATGCTCACGACCTTCAACGAAGTGGACATGTCGGCGGTCATGGCCCTGCGCGAGCGGCACAAGCAGGCGTTCAAGGAGCGCCACCGCGTCAGTCTCGGGATCGCATCGTTCTTCGTCAAGGCCTCGGTCGGCGCGCTGCGGGACTTCCCGCGGATCAACGCCGAGATCCAGGGCGACGAGATGGTGCTGAAGCAGTATTACGACATCGGGGTCGCGGTCGGGGCGTCGGAAGGCCTCGTCGTGCCCGTGCTGCGGGACGCCGACCGGATGGGCTTCGCGGCGATCGAGTCGCAGATTCGCGACTTCGCCCGCCGCGCCGAAGACGGCACGCTCTCGCTCGCCGACCTCAAGGGAGGCACCTTCACGATCACCAACGGCGGAGTGTTCGGCTCGCTGCTCAGCACGCCCATCCTGAATCCGCCGCAGGTCGGGATTCTGGGGCTGCACAAGATTCAGGACCGGCCCGTCGCCGTGGCCGGACAAGTCGCTCTGCGGCCGATGATGTACGTCGCGCTCACCTACGATCACCGGATCGTCGACGGTGCCGAGGCGGTGCGGTTCCTGGTGCGGGTCAAAGAGCTGGTGGAGGATCCGACGGCGCTGCTGCTGGATTGAGTCGGCTGCCGGTGGATCAAGCCAGCCCCGAGCCCAGAGCCCCGAGCCTGAAGCCCAAAATCAGTGGGTCATCGCGTACAGCAGCACGTTGATGCCGAACGCGTAGCCGTCCACCGAGAACGCGTAGAAGTAGTTCGGGTCGTCGGCCTCGCGCTCCCACGAGTCGCCGATGTCGGTGTTGTGCGTGATCAGGACGATCAGCCGGCCGCTGCTGTCGGAGATGCCCCGGGCATGCGGCTGCGCGCTATCCGCTCCCCATTCGGACGTCTGCCCGCCGCTGCCCATCCAGAAGTTGATGGAGGGGATCTGCGGGATCCGCTTCATCTCGAACTGTCCGCGGAAGAGCGGGTGATCGAGCGGCAGGTCGACAATCCGGTACTCGCTCGGCGGGAGCACCTTGGCGAGCTCGCGTTCCCAGTGCTCCCAGGCGTAGCTGCCCCAGAAGTCGTCCGCCCACAGAAACCCGCCTTTCTGCAGGTACTCCCGCAGCCGCGCAGCTTCCTCGTCGCTGAAGTAGGCTGAGCCGACCTCGGTCATCATCACGAACGGGCACTGGAAGAGCTCGGGGTCCACCAGGTTCACCAGGAGGTGGTTCGGGTCCCGATTGGGCTGCAGGCTGATGCGCCCCTTCGTCAGCTCGGAGAACCGGATCGACAGGTTGATGTCGGCGCGCGGGTAGTCGACCACCCAGCTGCCGCCGAAGCCGCCGCGACTGCTCGTGAACATCACGCGGCAGAAGTTGAAGGCGCCGTCGAAGCTCTCCGCGGTAGGCGTCCGCATCGTCGCGAACCCCCGCCGTCCACGCCGGAACTGTGCGCTCACGGCGGTGACGCACAGCGCCACCAGCAGGGCCGCGGCCCCGACCCTCACCAGGCGCGACGTCCGCTTCATCCCGCTATTCTATGTCCGGAAGGCCGGCGCGGTGCGCGGTCGAGGTGGTAGACTGAATCACCTGAGTGGCGCCGCGCTCAGCCCCCAGATCCGAGGGCCGCGACGCCCGCCGGCTGCGGCCCGGCGTACGGCCTCCGCGATAGATGGCATCCACCTACACGGCAAAAGACATCACGGTTCTCGAGGGGCTCGAGCCCGTTCGGAAGCGGCCGGGCATGTACATCGGCGGCGTGGGCGCTGCCGGGCTCCACCATCTCGTCTGGGAGATTCTCGACAACTCCGTCGACGAGGCCATGAACGGGTACGCCTCCAACATCGTGGTCACGCTCCACGAGGACGGCAGCTCGATCACCATTGCCGACGACGGCCGCGGCATCCCGGTCGACAAGCACCCGAAGACGAAGAAGAGCGCGCTGGAGGTGATCTTCTCGACGCTGCACGCCGGCGGCAAGTTCGATGCCGGCAACTACAAGACGGCCGGAGGCCTGCACGGGGTCGGGGCGAGCGTGGTCAACGCGCTCTCGCGCGAGCTCGTCGCCACGGTCCGGCGCGACGGTGCGCAGTGGGAGATGAAGTTCCGTCAGGGCCACGCTGCCGGGGCGCTGCGCCGCACGGGCCCGGCGCGTGGCACCGGAACGACCGTGTTCTTCCGGCCCGATTCCACGATCTTTCCGAAGGTGGAGTTCGACCCCGACATCATCCGGCAGCGGCTCGAGGTCGCGAGCTACCTGCACAAGGGCGTGAAGCTGGTCTTCGAAGACGAGGCTTCGAAGCAGAAGCAAATCTTCCAGCATACCGAAGGTCTGGCCGACTACCTCAGGAACATCCTGGGGGAGCGGTCGGCGGTGCCCGTCCACGACGGTGCGTTCTCGATCTCGAAGGAGAGCGACGAGAACGGCCTGAGGCTCGACCTGGCGCTCCAGTGGACGCAATCGACCGACGAGCACGTCCGCAGCTACGTGAACGGCATCCCGACGGCCTCGGGCGGCACGCACGAGAGCGGCTTTCGCGCGGGCCTCGGCAAGGCCGTCCGGAACTTCATCGAGACGCACAACCTTTCGCCCAAGGGCGTCTCCCTGACCGCCGAGGACATCCGCGAGGGCCTCATCGCGGTTCTCAGTGTGTTCGTCCAGGAACCGCAGTTCCAGGGACAGACCAAGGACCGCTTGAACAATCCCGAAGTGCTGTCGCTCGTCGACAGCCAGGTCCGCCCCGCGCTCGAGCACTGGCTGAACACCAACATCAGCGTGGCCGAGTCGATCGTCGCGCGAATCATCCTCGCCGCGCGCGCGCGCGAGGCCAGCAGGGCGGCGCAGCAGGAGGTCGCGCGGAAGAGCGCCACCTCCCGCCTGACGCTGCCCGGCAAACTGAGCGACTGCACCTCCCCGGGCCTCCACGACAGCGAGATCTTCATCGTGGAGGGAGATTCGGCCGGCGGCTCCGCGAAGCAGGGCCGGGACCGGGCCCGCCAGGCGATCCTGCCGCTGCGCGGCAAGGTCCTGAACACCGAGAGCGCCTCGCTCGCCAAGGTCCTCGAGAACAAGGAACTGTCGGACCTCGTGACGGCCCTCGGATGCGGGCTGGGCAAGAACTTCGACCTGGCGCGGCTCCGATACGGCCGGGTCATCATCCTCGCCGACGCGGATTCGGACGGCCACCATATTGCGACGCTGCTGCTGACGTTCATCTACCGGCACATGCCGACCCTGATCACGTCAGGGCGCGTGTTCCTGGCTCAGCCGCCGCTCTACCGCATCGACGTCGGCAAAGAGACCTACTGGGCGCTGGACGACGCGCACCGGGATCGGTTGCTGAAGCTGCACGGCAACGGCCGGGCCCGCCCCGAGATCACCCGGTTCAAGGGGCTGGGCGAGATGATGCCCAGGGTGCTGTGGGAGACCACGCTCAACCCGCGCACCCGCCGGCTGCTGCGCGTGGACATCTCCGATCAGATCGTCACCGATCGGGTGATCAACGAGTTGATGGGCAAGGATCCTTCCGCGCGATTCCGGTTCATCATGGAACGGGCGGAGGAGGCCGAGGAGCTCGACGTCTGACCCTGCCATCCTTCGATGACACCCGCCCGTCGCGCCCCCGCGGGTTGCTCCTCCTGCTGTGCGCGTTTCTGCTGGTGTGGTGTCCGCTGACGTTCGCGGTGGAGCTGGGAGCGGTGCTGCCATCCCTGGGGCTCCGGGGTCCGATCGCAGCGGTTGAGCTCGGTGTGCACGGTGGGGCGGCGGCTATCGCCCTGGCCGGCGGGTGGTCGCTCTGGACGGGTGGCCCACAGGCCCTCACGCTGGTTCGAGCGGCGCTCGTCGCGAGCGCGGCCGTGTCCGTACAGTCTCTGTACTGGTCGGTGCTGCCCGGCCAGACGAAGCCGGGCGACGAGCTGCCGCTGGCCGGCCTGGCAATCGCGCACGCCGGCGCCTGGCTGCTGTATCTCCGTGGCGCGAACGCTCCCGCGTGACCGCGGAGCCCGCGACAGCTTTCAGCTTCCAGCGCGCCGGGCCGCGACCTTCGTGCTCGATGGCGTCAATCGCCAGGCTCCGGCCGCCGACTGAGGGGCGCCGGCGAGCGGGCTGCGAGCCGCGGGTCACACGCTCAGCACGATCTTGCCGATCACCTCGCCGGCCTCGAGCGCGCGATGCGCCTCGGCGGCGTGGGGCAGCGGGAGCACACGGTCGACGATCGGCGCGACGCTCCCGGTCGCGAGCAGCGGCCAGACGTGCTGCTCCAGCTCCTGCGCGATGGCGCCCTTCTCCTCGACCGTGCGCGCGCGCAGCGTGGATCCGGTGAGCGTCAGCCGCCGCTGCATCAGCACGGCGAGGTTGATGGAGGCGCGTGAGCCGCCGAGCAGGCCGATCTGGACGAGCCGCCCGTGCATGGCGAGCAGATCGAGGTTGCGCGGCAGGTAGTCGCCGCCGACGATATCGAGGATCACGTCCACGCCGCGGCCCGCCGTCATGCTGCGGACGGCTTCGACGAAGTCGGCAGTCCGATAGTTGACGGTCCGCGCCCCGAGCCGTTCGCACGCCGCGCACTTCGGGTCGCTCCCGGCGGTGGCATACACGTCCGCGCCGAAGGCCCGGGCCAGCTGGATGGCGGTCGTGCCGATCCCGCTCGTGCCGCCGTGGATCAGCACCCGCTCGCCGGGCTGCAGACGGCCTCGCTGGAACAGGTTGGTCCAGACCGTGAAGAACGTTTCGGGGATGGCCGCGCCCTGCTGCGACGTGAGCAGTGGCGGCAGCGGAAGGCACTGGACCTCCGGAGCGGCACAGTACTCGGCGTACCCTCCACCCGCGACCAGCGCGCACAGCCGATCGCCCTCGCGCCAGCGGCGCACGCCCTCTCCCAGCGCCACGACCGTGCCCGCAATTTCGAGACCGGGGAGATCCGAGGCGCCAGGAGGAGGCGGGTATTTCCCGAGCCGCTGCATGATATCCGGGCGGTTGACGCCGGCGGCCTCGACGCGGACGAGCACCTCGCCCACCGCCGGTGCAGGGAGCGGCCGCTCGACCAGACGCAGGACGTCAGGGGGGCCCGGCTGCCCGATTTCGACGGCGCGCATGGTCTCGGGACGCATTCGGCTTTACTGCAGGCCGGACGGCAGCCTGGGCGACGAGAGCAGGCTGGCAAACTCCTCCCACCGTTTCTCCGGCCGATCCGGCGTACCGCCGCGGCGCTCGATGAACGCCCGGACCATGTCCTTCCCCAGGTTGTAGTTGATGACGTAGCTCCGGTACCGATCGAAGAACCGGACGCGCTGCTTCGCGCGGTCCGGCGTCATGAGCGCGTACTTCTCGAGCCAGCCGGCGGCCGCCCCCGCGTCAATCTGCCCGTTCAGATAGCGCCGCGCGGCTTCGTTGCCGGCGTAGTCCAGCCCGTCCAGCAGCGCCTGCACCTCGTAGTACTCCGCCGCCCGTCCTGGATCCAGACCAGCAGCCGGAAAGAGGATCCTGCGCTCGAACTCGACCCGGGCGGGCCCGGGGAACGCGACGTCGATGCCGAAGTTCGCCGTGCCCTCCGCGATGAGCGACTGCGGCGAGAAGAGCGCATACACCGTGAACTCCTTCCATCCACGCTCCCGTACAAGGTGCCGTTCGAGCATCGCGTTGTAAACATGGTGTCCCGGGTAGCCTTCGTGGCAGGCCAGGTCGATGGCCCGGTCGACGTAGATCGGCAGATCCGTGTTGACCTGAATCAGGCTCTTGAAGTCCCCCTGGTACCAGTTGTAGCCGCTCCACGGCTTGCCGGTGACGTAGTCGAGGGTGAAGCGCTCACCCGGCGGCAGCGGAATGTGCTTCGCCGTCCGCTCCTGGCAGGCGGCGATGGCCGCATGGAAGACAGCGTCCAGCTTCTCGCGCGGAATCACGAACTGGCGGCGCCACGCGTCCAGCCGGGCCACGAGCGGACCGTCGCCCGGAAAGCGTCCGTCGAGCCTGGCGAGAATCGCCGCGAAATGCGATTCCGGAAACGTTGGCGCCACCGCGTCGTACAGCGCCTTCGATTCCTCGTCGAACGACAGGCGCTCGCCCTGGAGCATGCGCACACGAGCGGCGAGCGCCGACAGTTGCCGCTCGAGGTACTCGCGGCGCAGCCGCTCCAGGTCGCTGGCTGGCGCCGGCGAGCTGTCGAGCGCCCGGCGCAACTCCGCCGCCTCGGTTGCGATCGAGGCGAGCGGCGGCTTCGCCGCCTCGACGGCCTGCTTCCACTCGCCAGGTCCGTAATAGGCATCGACGTAGTCGGCGTCGTGGAGGCCCATGGCCAGCACGAGCTTCACGTAGCGCTCGGCGACGGTGTCCATCGGCGTGGCGGCTGCTCCCCCCGTGTGGGGCCGGGCCTGCGCGGCCAGCGCGGCTGTCAGGAGGACAGCTCCCCAGGTCCCGGCTCTGACGGTTCTCATGTGTGCGTCCCCCCTTCCCCCGGGTGGATTCCCGAGGTGGCCTCGGGTATCTGTCCCGTCGGGATCGGGCTCTTTCCGTGGCACTTACGGGACCCTGCCCGATGGGCAGGACCCCGCCGCCACCGTATCTTGAAGGTACAACAATCACGGAGGTGGGTCATGTTGAAGTACACCGGCGGCACCAAGACAAAGGCCGGGTTCTACTGGAACCTGAAGGAATGGGAAGCGCACATCGTTCCTCCGGAGGGAGGTCCGCTTCCGGGCACCGACGAGACGAGGTACGTGCGCCTGCCGCTGCTGGCGGTGCTGATGCTGGCACCCGTGATGGGAGCGATCTACGCGTTCTTCCTCCCCTTCATCGGGTTCGCGATGGTCGTGGGCTATCTGGCCGGGCGCGTGCGCCGGCCGGTGACGACGACGCCGCCCGCGGCGGAGCAGGCGGAGGAGCCGCCCCTGCGCAAGGCCGCGTGAGGACGGCCGGGCGCCTCGTCAGGGTTCTGCGCGGATGACGCCCCGGCGCAGGGCGTAGCGAATCAGCTCGGTGCGGTTGTGCAGGCGAAGCTTCAACATGACGTGCTCGCGGTGCGACATCGCCGTCTTGACGCTGATGTTCAGCACCGCGGCCACCTCCTTGTTGCTGTGCCCCTCGGAAACGAGCTTCAGCACCTGCTTCTCGCGATCGGTCAGCGTCTCGTAGTCGTCGTCGCTTCCTGCCGTCGAGGGCGCCACCTCGAAGGCGTCCCGGGCCACCTCCGGATCGAGCACCAGGCCGCCGCGGACGACCGCGCGAATGGCCGACACGAGGTCGGCTCCCGCCGCTTTTTTCAGGACGTAGCCTGATACACCCGCCTTCAGAAAGCGCCGCACGTACTCCGGGTCGCCGTACTGGGTGAGGACGACGATCCTGGCGCGCGGCACCCGCTTGCGAATCTCGATAGTCGATTCGAGGCCGCCGAGATCGGGCATCGATACGTCCATCAGGATCACGTCCGGCTCCAGGCGCGTGGCGAGCTCGATGGCTTCGCGGCCGGTGGCTGCCTCCCCGACGACCGCGAGGTCCTCGGCGAGCGTCAGCAACGCCTTGATGCCGTCGCGGACGATCGCGTGATCGTCGGCGATGAGGATGCGAGTTGCGGACATGATCCCCTTCTTTCGGGCACAGGACGCGCACCCTCGCTCAGGCGGTCAGGGGCACGTCGATGAGCACCCGGGTGCCGTGCCCGGGCTCGGAATCGACCAGCAGCCGGCCGTCGAGCACTTCGATCCGCTCGCGCATGCCGAGCAGGCCGATGCCGCGGAGCGACCCCGTCTCCCCCCCGACCTTCGACTGATCGAACCCCTGCCCGTCATCTTCGATCTCGATCCGGAGCCGGCCGTCGGAGGTCGCCGCCTGTATCAGGACGGATTCAGCTTTGGCGTGCCGCAGCACGTTGACGAGCGCCTCCTGCACCGTCCGGAAAATGGCGATCTCGGCCTCCGGCGAGAGGCGGGCGGTCAGCTCGTCGAGCTCGCAGCGTACCGCAACCGCGCCGGCGAGCTGGTGCTCCGCGAACCACGCAAGGGCCGGGGCCAGGCCGAGGTCGTCGAGGACGGACGGCCTCAGGTTCACGATCAGCCGTGCGAGCTCCTGATGCATCCGCCGGACGAGGGCGCCCAGCTCCGTCAGGCGTTGCCGCGTGGCCGGGTCGGTGCAGCGGCCCACGGCGGCCTCGACTCCCATACCGAGCCCGGCCAGCGTCTGGCTCAGCTCGTCGTGCAGGTCGCGCGCGATCCGGCGCCGCTCGTCCTCCTGCGCCGAAATGAGCTTTCTGAGCAGGTGGCGCCGCAGCCGCTCGCGGCGTTCGAGCGTTTCGTTGGCGGCCTGGAGCGCCTGGGTCCGTTCGGCCACCCGGCGCTCCAGATTCATGTTCGCCAGCTCGATGGTCTCGATCGATCCCTTGAGGGAGGCGCGCATGCGTTCGAGCGCCCCGGCGAGCCGGGCAATCTCGTCTCCTCCCGCAGGCCTTCCGCTGTCGACCTTCGCGTCGAGGTCGCCATGCGCGATGCGCTCGGCGGCCTGCGTGAGATGGCGCAGGGGAGTGCGCACACTGGTCGTGATCCCCCACGCCAGGAGCATGGCGAGCGCCGAGAGCGACGGCGCGAGCCAGAGCGACTGCCGTCGGAAGGTCGAGATCGGCGCAAGGGGAGCCGGCGCCGCCGCGCGCATCCCGAGCCGCCAGTTCGTTCCGTCCACGGCGACGGCCTGTTCCAGCTCCAGCCGATCCGCCGCCGCCGGCTCCAGCTGACGGCCGGAGCCGTCCACCAGGACCGGGCCGAGCGAGCCCCCGGCCATCCCCTCCTGCAGCAGGTTCGACAGCCGCCTCGACGGCAGCTCGATGAGCCCGATGACGGCGCCGGCGGCACCATCCCGGGCCAGCGGCACGAGCAACAGCAGGAGCGCCCGATCGCCGGATCCCAGGAACGCATCGCCGACGAGGAGCCGGGGGGAGGCGAGCGCATGGGCGATCGCACGTTCGGAGGCCGGATAGGTGAAGAGCGCCAGGTCAGCCATCGGGCTCACGACGATGGCCCTGCCACCCGCGTCCACGAATGCCACCGCCGAGACGAGCCGCCGGTGCCGGAGCACTTCCTCGAGCGCCGCCCGCTCCGGCACGGCCGTCCCGTCGTCGAAGGCCAGGTGCGGCACCCCCGCCGCGCGGGCGAGCAGCTCGAGATCGTCGCGCACCGCGCGCGCCAAGGTTCCTGCGAGTACCGTGCTGACGCGCCGGTCACGCTCGTGCAGCTCGCTCTCGAGCGCCAGCAGGCTCGACCGGCTCAGAAGTGAGAGCAGTGCGCCGGCGACGAACACGCCGGCCCCGACGAGGGCGACAACCCGCGTCTGGATGGAATAGGCCATTGGCGCCCTTCGTGCACGTCAGGCGACCCTCCGCGGCTCCCGCTCCCTGGCGACGAGTTCTTCGTATTCGAGCGGGTGCTCGTGCCGCATGCGCTCGCGGCTGATCCGCCCGGTGAAGATCGACGTGTCGAACGGGAACACATCCGGATTCAGGTGCGCGTTGTAGATGTGCCAGACAATCACCACGAGGAAGGCCATCAGCCCCTCGTAGCTGTGGGCCACCTGGGCCGCGGGCACGAGTTCGCCCGGCAGCCACCGCGTCACTTCCGTCGGGTAGAGCAGCACGAAGCCCGTGCCCGCCACCACGGAGGCGCCGAGCACGAGGCCCCAGTACTCGAACTTCTGCCGGTAGTCGAACCGGCCGAAGCGAGCCTGCTCGTCGACGACGCCGAGATAGTACTTGAGTGTCTGGATGGCGTCCCGGAAATCCTGCCGCGTGGGCACGAGCGACAGCCTCGTGCGGCCCGACGCGACGAGCACCGTCAGCCGCGCGAGGTGCACCGCGCAGACGAGCGCGAACAGCACCCCGGCCGCGCGGTGCAGCCATCGTGCGCTGTCCACCCCGCCGAGCCAGCCCGTCAGCGTCTGAGCCCACGCCTGGTCGAAGAACTTCTGCGGCAGCCCCGTCACCGCCAGCACGGTGAAGAGCCCCATCACGGCAGCGTGCTCGAACCGCTGCAGGCCGCTGAAGCGAACGACTGTGTCCTTCATCGGTTCACCATCAGTCGCCAGAGGTGAAGCAGAATCTGGAGACCGAGCCCCCCAATCATGAACGGGATGATCATCGCGTAGGCGAGCTTGACGCCGTAGACCAGCGGCGCGCGCTGAAGGCTCGGCTCGTAGTGCGAGAGCCAGGCATCCGGGAAGTTCGGGTTGGCTCCCTCGTGGCACTTCTGGCACGTCTTCTGAAGATTGGACTTCATCACCGGCGACCCCGGGCTGTCAGCCTTCTGGATGTCGTGCACTCCGTGGCAGTCGACGCAGCGGGCGACGACGGGACCGCTGCTGGAGCGCCCCTGGTGCTGACGGAGGGAGGCGGTCTTCCCGTGGAAGTCGGCCAGGTACGTCTTGAGGACGGCCGATGACAAGCCGTACTTGTTCATCAGCGCCGGATCCTGATGGCACCGTCCGCACATATCGGCCATCTGCAGGCGCCACTGCTCCTGGTGCGGGCCTGCGATGTCGTGCGTGCGGTGGCAGTCGGTGCAGACCGGCACGTCGCCGGCGGCATCGGTGTTCAGCCGCCGGCCGTGCACCGATCCCGTGTAGGCGCGCGCCACGCCCTCATGGCACCTGGTGCACGTGTCGGACACCCGTGTGCGCGGCACCGCGGCCTTCCGGATGTCGTGCGCGCCGTGACAGTCGACACACACGGGAGACGTACGGTCGCCGCGCGCGACGGCCGCCTGATGCACGCTGTCGAGTGTCTTGGCGTACTTGTCGAAGTGGCACTGCCGGCAGGTTTCTGAGTAGGTCACCGTCACGTCCCGGGCATTGCGGAACGCACGCGACGGATGCGGCACCTCCGTCATCCCGCCGTGGCAGTCGCCGCACGAGAGCTTCGCGTGGACCGATCCGGCTAGGACTGACGCATCGACGTGCAGCTTCCACGGCTGGCCGTCCGCCGTGGTGGACGAGAGCGCAGCGTCCGCATGGCACGCCAGACAGGTCTCGGCATCGCCTGCCGCCGGCGGCTGGGCCGACAGCAACAAGGCTGTGATCAGCAGGGTAAACATGGACTTATCCGGACGGCCTTCGCTGCCTGAGGTAGCAACAGGGCTGCCAGGGGCGGGGCGGGCCGTCCGCCGGCCAGTGGAGCGAACGGGGACGTGCCTGCCGGGTTTTCGTCGGTCGCGGGGCCCGGGATGCCAGCTTTCCGGCTTCACCCCGGGAGTCTGCGGAACGCGGGGGGCGGCGCAGCGGCGGACACCCGTTCCGTCCGCCGCTGCAGCGTCTCAGGCTCGAAAACGGAGGAGGGCGGCCACGCCGCCCACGTCGGCCAGCAGCCGGGGATCCTCCACGAAGGTAATCCGCGCGGCGGTCTGTCTGGCGCGGGTGACGAGCTCGTCGGACAACCGCACGACGTCGGGGTTCGCCCGGGCGGCTTCCCCAGCGGTCTCCCCCTTTCCGGGGCCGTCGCCATCGCCCCCGGCCTCGACGCCGCTCTCGACGGGCTTCAGAACGGCCAGCGAAGCCGTCACGAGCAGCTCCTCGACCTGTCCCTTCTTCAACGCATCGAGCGTGTCCTCGGGCCCCACGACGCCGAGGCCTCCGGCCCTGTAGGCGCCGATGGCCGCTTCGGCCTTCTCGCGATCCGTGCGCTCGTTGATCCGCTGCATCGCGTCCAGCGCGGCGTCGAGCACGTCCTTGACCGGCGCGCCGGTGTCCAGCCGGAGCTGATCGACGACCTTGGCGGCCAGGTGCTTCGGCATCTGGTCGCGGAGGAGCGGAACGATCACCTCGTCGCCCGCGATCAGGATCTGCTCGAGTCCCTCCCGCTGCACCACGCGCTCGAGTGCCTCGACCACTTCCTTCGCATGCTGGAGATGGAAGTTCTCGATGTGGCGCTGGAAGCGGGCCTGCGACCAGCCACCCTGCGACGTGCGGCGCGTCTTCACGCCCGTGACCTCGCGCTGTGCCACGATTTCCCCGGTGGCGATCACGAGGATGCGCGCGCTGCGAGTATCGGCCAGTACGGCCGCGACCCGCGGATACCGCGAATCAACCCGGGCGAGCGGATAGAGGTGCGGCCTGTCGTCGATCGAAAGCCAGTGATGCTCGATCGGTACGCCCAGCTGAACCGATTCGAACAGATCGCAGGCCGAGCAGCAGAACAGGGCGACGCCGTTGGCCGAGGGCTGCAGCTCCTCCTCCAGGTAGCGCATGATGCGCTCCAGGTCCCGGTCGAGGCTTTCCCGCTCGGGTGTGCCGGCGCCGTAGGTCCGGCGCCGCGCCGCAAGCTCCTTCCTGATGAAGGGCTGGAACTGATCGCGCCCGGTCTGGCCGGGCTGTGCGTTGAGATAGAGGCTGACGACCGGAAACGGAACCGGTTCGAACGACGCAAGCTTGTCGAGCTGTTCGGCGACGGTCATGGCCACGGATGTTACAAGCATCATGCCACGCCACGGAACAACACGGAATAGCCATGGAATAGCCACGGAATAACACGGAATAACACGGATTAGGAGATTGTCTCGGGTCGGGCAGGTTGGTGGGGGACAAGCCAGACTTCAATTGGCCCTGTCAATTCATACACGAGCTCAGGGCAGCCACGATGAAACGATGCATCCAAGATCATCGTTGAAGCAGACGCGCGTCGTACCTTCGTACGATCTTGCGCATCATGCTTGACGGTGGTTCGTGCCTGCACGTTTCGAGTGCACTCCCGGATTAGAATAGACCCGCCGCATGACTGACGTGTGTCCTGCCGCGTATCCGGAGCGCCTGCT
>DASPFV010000017.1:0-3447 GCA_035620975.1 Vicinamibacterales bacterium | reverse complement strand
CGAAGAGTGCAAAGGCATAAGGGAGCTTGACTGCGAGACCCACAAGTCGAGCAGAGACGAAAGTCGGGCTTAGTGATCTGGTACCTCCGAGTGGAAGGGGTATCACTCAACGGATAAAAGCTACCCCGGGGATAACAGGCTGATGGTGCCCAAGAGTTCACATCGACGGCACCGTTTGGCACCTCGATGTCGGCTCGTCGCATCCTGGGGCGGAAGTACGTCCCAAGGGTTTGGCTGTTCGCCAATTAAAGCGGCACGCGAGCTGGGTTCAGAACGTCGTGAGACAGTTCGGTCTCTATCCGCCGTGGGCGTAGGGAACTTGAGAGGAGCTGCTCCTAGTACGAGAGGACCGGAGTGGACGAACCGCTGGTGTGCCAGTTGTCCCGCCAGGGGCACCGCTGGGTAGCTATGTTCGGCAGGGATAAGCGCTGAAAGCATCTAAGTGCGAAGCTCGCCTGGAGATGAGGTTCCCCACCGGCTTGACCGGGTAAGACCGCAGGTAGACCACCTGTTTGATAGGCCGCATGTGGAAGTCCGGTGACGGATGAAGCTGAGCGGTACTAATGGTCGAGGGCTTGACCTCTTCAGCACCTGACCAGGGGTCAGTGGCTGGGAATCGTGACGATCCCACAGAACGACTCAGGAATCGAAGATCCGATTTGGCGCTTCGCGCGCGAGCCTCAAGAGCGCTCGCGCCGCGCCGGCGCTGCCGAACACGTCCAGCACGCATGAAATCCTGGTGACTCTAGCGGAGAGGCCACACCCGTTCCCATCCCGAACACGGAAGTTAAGCTCTCCAGCGCCGAAGATACTGAGAGGGCAGCCTTTCGGGAACATAGGTCGTCGCCAGGATTTTTGCGTTTCCGGAACCTGGTAGCTCCTGCTTCATGCCTCACCCGGCGTCGCCCTTGTGATCCGGTGGGCTATCCTGCCGTGCGATGAATGACGCGCCCGGTCGGATCGAGGGGGGAGCAGACAGCACCACATCGTCAGCGCCGGGTTGGCGCGCCTGCCCGTACCTCGCGGCCGAGGGCCGCGGGTGGCGCAACGCCACGGCGGATCGAGAGCACCGCTGCACGGCCGTCGAACCCCCGGCCATGCTGGCGCTCGAGAAGCAGCGCCGTCTGTGTCTCGTCGACGAGCACACGACGTGCGCGACGTATCTCGCGTACCGTGCCGCCCGCGGCGCGGATGCGGCCGCAGCCGGGGTGAACACCGAGCGGGTGACCCGCTGGGCGATCACGCGAACGACGCCGGTCCTGCTCGACCACGGGCGCATTCCGCCGACCCTGGCCGTGCTGTCCCCGTTCCGTCGTGGTGGCCAGATCGCGCTCGGCGGCCTCATGGTCGTCGCGCTCGGTGCCGTCCTCGCCGGTCGCCTCGCCACGCCGGACGACGGACCGGCTGCTGTTCTGGCGACACCGAGCCCGACGCCCGCCGCGACCCCGACCTCATCACCGACGGCCCGTCCGACACCGACCGCGGCTCCCGTTACGCCGAGCCCCACCCCGGCGCCTACGCCGTCCCCCACGCCCGCACCGACGCCGCTGACCTACACGGTTCGATCGGGCGACACGCTCAGCCGGATCGCCAATCAGCACGGCACGACCGTTGCGGCGATCGTCGACCTCAACGGGATCACCGATCCGTCACGCCTCCGGATCGGTCAGATCCTGCTCATTCCGTTGCCGACACCCTCGCCGTCGTGAGCTGACGGCGGCCGGTCAGTGCTGGCAGCCGCGACAGAACGAGGTCACGAATCCGCCCGGCTTGACTTCGCTGATCCGAGTGCCGCAGCGCGGGCACGGCTGGCCGCCCTTCAGGTGGACCGCGAGGAAGTCGCGAACCTGGGTCTCGAACGTCGGAGGGACTCGGTCACGGAGGACCGCGACGGCCATCGCGAGCGTCGAGCGCGTCGCGCGGTAGAGCTCGTCGATCTCCTCGTCGGCGAGGCTCGCGCGCTTTCGCAGCGGCAGGAGCCGCGCGGCATGGAGGATCTCGTCGCTGTACGCGTTGCCGATCCCCGCGACGAAGGCCTGGTTCCGAAGCACGTTCTTCAGCTCGCCCGGGTGCCGGCGGATCCTCGAGCGCCAGGCGTCGAGGGTCAGCCCCGGATCGTCCGCGTCGGGGCCGATCTCGCCGTCGCCCAGGCCGGGCACCGGCCGCTCCACGCCGGCCGGCAGCAGGTAGACCTTGCCCATCTGGGTCGGGTCGCGGTAGCGGATCTCCGGCGCTGCATCGGCGCCGGGCAGCCATGGCGCACCGCGCGTCCACGGGGCCGCATCCGTCGGCGCGCCGGTCCGTCCGCCGAACGACACGACGAGCGCGGTCTTCGACGGCCACTTCTGGCCCGGAGCGGCGAGCTGGAAGCGCCCGGTGAGCATCGGATTGACGATGACCCGGTCGCGATCGAGGTCGACGAGCAGGAATTTCCCGCGGCGTCGAATCGACACGACGCGCTGTCCGGTGAGCGCGGCAAGCTCGGCCGGCGTCCCACGCACGGCGAGCGGTGCGGAGGCCTCGGCGCCCGTGATCGGCCGCCCCGCGAGGGCAGCGTGGAGGGCCTCGGCGACGATCGTGAGGTCGGGTAGCTCCGGCACGGCTCGCGATTGTAGCCGCGCAAAGCGCTGTGCTAGACTCTCCCGGCCCCAGCGGCAGGAAAGCTAAAGAGCCACGTTCACGCCAGTCGTCGCGAAGGAGCGGACCGCGGACCTTATCGACCACGGACCAGCTGATCGTCTCGAACCCGGCTTGGGCGCTGCTCAGGCCGGTCCTGATTCTGGGGGATCGATGACGACAGGAGACAAACCCTTTGACCGACGAGAAGCAGAGCGGGACGGAGCCGCAGCCGGAGGCGATCGCCTCCGAAGCCAGTCCGGCATCCGAGGAGCGCGTCGCGGCGGTGGCCGTCGCCGACGAGCCCGCTGCAGCACCCGAGCCGGCGACCGCGCCGGACGACACGACCACCCCTGCTGGCGAGTCCGACGAAACCGCCGGCTCATCGGTCGAGCCGGTCACGGACAGCCCCGAACCGGCTGACGCCGAACCCTCCGAGCCCGCCGAGTCGGTCGTGGCCGACACGGAGACCGCCGCTCCGGCCGAGCCGGTCGGCCAGGAAGCGGACGCACCCGCCGATGCGCCGGACAACGCGCCGGCCGAGCCGCCGGCCGCCGTGCCGCCGGCGGCCGCTTCGGTCCCCTCCGTGGTCGTGGATCCGTCCCCGATGAGTGAGCTGACCGCGGTGGACATGGACGATGCGCCGACCGCTGCGGACGAGCCACCCGCGCCTCCGCGCGACCTCGGTCCGGAGCCGACGACGATGGAGGAGCTGCTCGCCGAGCAGGACTCCGACATCAAGTCCTTCAAGCACGGCGACGTCGTCGAGGGCACCGTCGTCCGCATCGACAAGGACGAGATCCTCGTCGACATCGGCGCGAAGTCCGAGGG
>DASPFV010000016.1:0-2694 GCA_035620975.1 Vicinamibacterales bacterium | reverse complement strand
CGGGTTCACCTTCATCACGACCGGGCTGCTGCTCTATGGGTACGGACGATCGGAAGCCGAAGAGAAGGCCTGGAAAGCCCTCGAGCGCGTGGGCCTGACCGAGGCGGCGAACCGCAAGGTGGCGGGCTATTCCAAGGGCATGCGGCAACGGGTGCGGCTGGCGCAGGCGATCGCGCACGATCCCGGGCTGCTCGTGCTCGACGAGCCGCTGAACGGCCTGGACCCGCTGGTGCGCGCCGAGACGATTGCGTTGTTCCGCGCCTGGGCGGCCGAAGGGAGGCACGTCATCATCTCCAGCCATGTCCTCCAGGAAGTAGACCTGATCAGCGATCAGGTCGTCCTGATTGCCAACGGGATGATCGTGGCCGAAGGCACCATCCGCACAGTGCGCGAGGAGATCGAGGAGCACCCCAGCCAGTACCTCGTGCGGTGCCGCCACGCCTCCGACGTGGCGTCGCTGCTGTTCAGCGAGGATCACGTGACCGAGATCAGGCTGAACCGCGACCGGATGGGCATGCTCGTGATGACCCGTGACCGGGAGCAGTTCGCGCGTGCGCTCGGGCGGATCGCGCAGAACGGCCACCGAATCGACGGGGTGGTGCCGGCCGACGAAAACGTCGACGCCGTGTACGAATATCTGATTGGAGGCGACTAGCATGGCCCGCGGCAACGCCTCGTTCTCCGCGCGGACGAGGCAGGCGTGGACGATCGCCAGGATCGAGCTCCGCCGTGTCTTCTTCGCCAGGCGCGGATTGTGGGTCTACCCGCTGGCGCTCCTTCCGTCGGTGATTTTCTCCGGGCACGCCGTGGAGGTGAAGTACCGGGCCGAGCGGCTCTCGCGGCACGGTCTGGTCGAGCCGGCCCTGATCGACAGCATTCGGGAGGGCGAGGCCGTCGCGGACGTGAAGCAGCGGCTCGGAAGACCCGCGCGGGAGGTCTGGTCGGTGCGGACCCGGCGCGTCCGGCAGAGCACTGGGAATACCGGAATGACGACCCACGTGATCGAGCCGGTCGAGGCCCGCTTCGTCCGGCTCAACGTCATCCGTCCGTCGTACGGCGGAGAGCCGGCCGCCAGGGTCTACGAGTTCGAGGTCTACGGGCCCGATGGCCCGCGGAACCTCGCGCTCGGCCGTCCCGCCACCGGGAGTCTGCCCTGCAGCCGGGATCAGGGGCCGGAGAAGGCCGTGAACGGCAGCGTCGCGGGAGGGGAGGCCGACCGGTGGTGCGCAGAGGACCGGCCCCTGTTCCTGCAGGTGGATCTGGGAACGCCTCGTGCGGTGACGCGATTCGTCGTGAAGCACGCCAGCGCGGGAGGCGAAAGCGAGGACCTCGACACCCGTGAGTTCAACATCCAGGTGAGCACGGAAGGAAAGACGTTCACCACCGTCGAGACGTCTTCCGGCGCCGGCTTCGTCGACGAACGCACGGAGTTTCGCCAGATCAGCTACTTCGACGGCCGGCGGGAGGCCCGGCTCATGTTCGTCGACGGCCGGCTGGAGTCCTGGAACACCCACCGGCTGCTGAATTTCGAAGAGGATCGGCTGATCTTCGCCGGCATCTTCCAGTACTTCTATCTGCGGCTGGCGGTCTTCTTCGGCTGTCTCGGCATGTTCATGTATCTCTTCCGCGGGGAGATGACCAACCGCACGCTGCACTACTGGTTCCTCGCGCCGGCGCGGCGCGAGGTGCTGCTCGCGGGGAAATACGCGGCGGGGCTGATCGCCGCCGCCGCGATCTTCGGCGGCGGCGCGCTGCTCGCCTTCGCGGCCATGGTGTGGCCGCACGACGCGGTGGAAGTCCAGGCCTACTGGAACGCCGGGGGCATGGCGCACGCGTTCTGGTATGCGGCGGCGGCCGCGCTCGGCTGCCTCGGCTACGGCAGCGTGTTTCTCGCCGTCGGGCTGTACCTCCGCAATCCCATCGTCCCGGCGGCCGTGCTGCTCGCCTGGGAGGGCGCAGCCGGCATCCTTCCGCACGTGCTGCAGAAGATCAGCATCCTGTATTACCTGCAGTCCCTCTGTCCCGTCCCCGCGCCGATAGATGACGACGCGCCGACGCTGATCCGGCTGCTGGCGGCGCCCGCCGCACCTGCCTCGCGCCCCGGGGCGATTCTCGGGCTGCTGCTCCTCACCGCGTTCGTCCTGTGGATCGCCGCGCGCGCCGTCCGGCGCATGGAGATCTCGTACGGCGCCGAAGCGTGAGCCACGCAGCGGCATCAACAGCCTGTCTGGCAGGTTGCTGAGCCCGGCCCCCGGGCTTCGTGGCTGAGGCCACGTAGCAATCCGCCGCCGGCGGGATGCTGTATCATCTCGCTCCGTCTCGCGCTGCGCGTGACCTCGGTCCGATCGCCCACCACGCTGCGGGTACGCAGTGCGATTGCAGCCGCCCGGGTGTCCTTTGCAGCCAGCGTCGAGGCGTGACGATGGAGAACGGAAAGCCGCGGGTAACGATCCACATGGCCGCGAGTCTCGACGGCTTTATCGCGAGAAGAGATGGGAGCGTCGACTGGCTCGAGACGTCGGACACCTTCGAAGGTGGGGACACGCTGACCCCCGAGGATGTCGCGGAGGTGCTCAGCACCATTGACTGCTACGTCATGGGTTCACGAACCTATCAGACGGCGTTGGATTTCCAGGCCAGGGGGCTGGGTTGGGCCTACGGCGACAAGCCGATCTTCGTCCTCACCCGTCGCAC
>DASPFV010000015.1:0-21643 GCA_035620975.1 Vicinamibacterales bacterium | reverse complement strand
CGCTCGAACGGTACGAGCTCACCCTCCGGCAGCGCGACCGGACCCAGCGCGAACACATGGCTCGCGACCCGGACCCCGAGATGGGCGAGGAACTGCCGGGCAATCGCACCGGCCGCCACGCGGGCCGCCGTTTCGCGGGCGCTCGCGCGCTCGAGTACGTCGCGGACGTCCCTGCGCCCGAACTTCGCGACGCCGGCCAGGTCGGCGTGCCCGGGCCGCGGGCGGGTCACGGCGGCACGCCGGGCGCCGGTCGCGTCAGCCGCCGGCTCGGCTGTGACGTGCATGGTCTGCTGCCAGTTGGGCCAGTCCCGGTTCTCGATGAGCATCGCGATCGGCCCGCCGATGGTCTCGCCGGCCCGAACGCCCGAGATCACGTCCGCGCGATCGGACTCGATGGCCATGCGCCGTCCACGGCCGTAGCCGCCCTGGCGGCGTCGGAGGTCGCGGGTGATGGCGTCGAGGTCGATGGGAAGCCCGGCGGGGATGCCTTCCAGAATCACGACGAGAGCGCGCCCGTGCGATTCACCGGCGGTCAGAAATCGCACCATGGAACCGTCAATTGTATACGAACTTTCTGCGTCCCTCGGGCCGCGCGCGTGTGCATTCCTTCGGCAAACGTGCGCGGCGCCGTCGGGAGGCCTTCTTGCACGGCGCCCGGCCATGTCCGATCTGCTCGGCGATCGGTTCGCCCGCATCGGGCCATCGTGGATCGATCTGGCTACGGGTGTCGGCGTTCGCGTGCGGCTCCTTGCCGCAGGCCCGGCATGCGAACAGCTCGCCTGGGACGAGCGCTGCGCGACGCTGTCGCGATTGCGGCATCCGCTGCTGAACCCTCTCCTCGATTACGGCCTCGCCGATCCCCGGCGGCGATTCGAAGCGTACGGCGCATCCGGCGCGGCAGCCGCTCCGGGCGCGGCCACGGCGTCGCTGTTGAGGCACGCCGTCAGCTTTCTGGAATGGCACGGCCTCCGCGTGACGCGCGACGACGCGCGCAGCGTTCTGCGAAGCCTTGTTCGAGGTGCGGCGGGCCGGAGACGGCGCGCGATAGGGATCGTACTGCAGAGGAGGAGGGTGCTCGCCTCGCTGGCAGACGCGCTGGCCGACACGGTGTCCGGCGGGTTCGTCCGGCTGACCATCGCCGGGCCGTCCGGTTCGGGGCTGCGAACGCTGCGGCTGCTGGCGGCTCGAGCCGCGCGGCTGGGCGGGTTCGTGCCGGTGTGCGCGCCCGTGATCGCGCGATACCCGGCGCTGCGCCAGTGCCTGCGACATCGCTATGTGTGCCTGATGATCGACAGCCCGCCGACGCGGCTCGAGTCGCGGATGGCCGCGACCTTCATGGCCGATCTGGGCGTGGCGAGCGCGCGCGGGCACATCCTCCTCACGTTCGCGAGGACGCCGGAGTCCACCGGCGGCCGCTGTCTCGAGGTGGACCCGATGGGTGTTACGTCGCTCACGTCGATGGTGTTCACGGATGCTCGCTCGGAGCCGTCGCCCGACGAGGTCTGGCGGGCAGCCAGGGAAGCGGACGGCCTTCCAGGCCGATTTCTCGAACGGCTCAAAGCCGCAGACTACGCCAGCGCACAGCCGAGACCGTTCGTCGTCCACGAGACGGCGCCGCCGTACGTCGTGGAGGAAGAGCGCCGACCGCAGAGTCCCGCCACCAGGCAGGCGGGCCGTCGCCTCGCCGACGCGCCGGCACGCGCCGCGCGCCTGGCCGCGCGCGGCCGCCACGCCTCGGCGCTCCGGTTGCTGACGCGCGGATTCCGCGTCCTCGAGAGCCGCGGAGACGCCGCCCTGGCCGGCCACTGTGCCGAGCAGGAGGCATGGATTCTGCGGAGCCGCGGCCGTGCAGCGGAAGCCGCCGACCGATTCGACAGGGCCCGCGCGCTGGCGGCCGACGAGGCCGGCCGGCTGCGCGCGACGCTCGGCGTGGGCGTCGCCTGGACCGATGACGGCCGGCTCGGGCCGGCCGAGGCTACGCTGAGATCCGTCTCGGCCGCGGCGGGAATGCTCGACCTGCCGGAACTCGAAACCGCAAGCCAGCTGGCTCTGGCCCGCGCCCTGTACTGGCAGCAGCGCGGCGAAGAGGCGCTGCTGGTGCTCACGCGTGGCGCGATCGGGAGTCGGGCCGACGGTCTGGCGCTCCGCGCACGCGTGCACCTGCGGCTCGGCGAGCTCCGCCCCGCCATGATCTCCGCCTCCGAGTCGGTACGCGCAGCGGCCTGCGTACGGGAGCGCGCGATCGCCGCACGGGCGCTCGCCTCCGCGCAGTACGCGGCGGGAGATACGGCTGCGGCCCGGCGATCCACGCGGGAAGCCCTGCTCGCCGCCCGAGCCGCGCACCTTCCGCTCCAGGCGTTCCGGGCACGGTGCGAGCGGCTCGAAGCCGACATGGGGGAGAGCGGTCGTGAGCGCGAGCGGCTGCTGGCCTGGGCCGGTGCCGCGCTGCGCCGGGAGCTGCCGGCCCTGTACCGTGCGCACCTCGAAAGTGCCGTGGCCGCCGCTGGCAGGGACGCGCCCGCGATCCTGCTGTCGGAACCCGGTGTGGCGCACCTTCGCGCGTTCATCGAGCTCGCGCACGGGGCCAGCGACGATTGTGCGGCGCTCGAAGCCGTGGCGGGCGATCTCCTGTCGCGCCTCCGCGCGGCGACGGTGCAGATCATCGAAGCAGCCAATGGCGAAGCCCTCGCGAGGGTCGGGCGGCCCTGGCCGGCGGGATCGAAACTGCTCGATCGACTCATCGCCGGGTGCACCGTCGATGGACGGAGCGGAGCCGACACCGGATTGGAGGCGGCGGCAGTCGTGAGATACGCGGAGGACGCGATCGGCGCCGTGGCCTGCCGCTGGACGGCTGGCGTGGCGGTCGACATCAGCCGCGCGCGGGCCACGCTCCAGGCCGCCGCACTCGCGATTGCGCCGGCCGTTCGCGCCCTGCTCGACCGGAGGCACGCGAGGCCCGCCGGGGGCATCCGCGAGGAGCTCATTGGCGGAAGCCCTCCGATCGTGGCGCTGCGGGAGGCGATCGCCAGGGCTGCCCGGGCTCCGTTCCCCGTGCTCGTCGAGGGCGAGAGCGGAAGCGGCAAGGAGCTGGTCGCGCGGGCCGTGCACCGCCTGGGTCCCCGTCGCGAGCGTCGGCTCTGCGCGATCAACTGCGCAGCCTTGAGCGACGAGCTCATCGAAGCGGAGCTGTTCGGCCACGCGCGAGGGGCCTATACGGGCGCCGTGGGGGAACGACCGGGCCTGTTCGAAGAGGCGGACGGCGGCACCCTCTTCCTCGATGAAATCGGCGAGCTGAGCGCGCGCGCTCAGGCGAAGCTCCTGCGGGTCCTGCAGGACGGGGAAGTGCGCCGTGTGGGCGAGAACCTGCCACGCCGCGTGGACACGCGCATCGTGGCGGCGACGAACCGGCGCCTCGAGCACGAGGTCGCGTCCGGCCGCTTCCGCGCCGACCTGCGCTACCGGCTCGACGTCATCCGCATCCGCGTTCCGCCGCTTCGCGAGCGTGTGATCGACATTCCCGCCCTCGCGACGCACTTCTGGGACGAAGCCACCCGCCGAATCGGCTCGGCGGCGGTGCTGGCACCCGATGCTCTCGCGGCGCTGAGCGGGTACGAGTGGCCGGGCAACGTGCGCGAACTCCAGAACGCGATCGCGTCGATTGCCGTGCAGGCACCGCGGCGGGGACGCGTCACGGCACGCGTGCTGCCCGCCCATCTCGCTCGCGCGTCCGTCAATCCGGACCTCTCGTTCGACGCCGCGCGCCGCGAGTTCGAGCGCCGCTACGTGGCAGCGGCGCTCGCCCGCGCCGGTGGACGCCGATCCGGTGCAGCGCGCGCCCTGGGCATCAGCCGGCAGGGCCTGACGAAGATGATGCGGCGACTGAAGATGGACGATGCGGACTCCGCCGGGCCCTGAGGTTCGGCGCCGCAGAACGGAGGGTGAGAAGCCCTGTAGTATCCTCCAGCACGAGGCATGCTCCGCTATCTGACCCGCCGGCTGCTGCTGACGGTTCCCGTGCTGCTCGGCGTCGCCACGCTCGTCTTCGCGCTCATCCACCTCGTGCCCGGCGATCCGGCGCAAGCCATGCTCGGCGAAGGCGCCTCGCAGGACGAGATCGACTCGCTGCGGCGGACGCTCGGGCTGGACCAGCCGCTGCTGGTGCAATACCGCGCGTTCATCGGCGGCGTCGTTCGCGGTGACCTGGGTTCGTCGTTCCGGTATGGCACGCCGGTCACGCGAGAGATACGCGATCGGCTGGGGCGCACGATCCAGCTGGCGGTGGCCGCGATGGCCGTCGCGATCCTCTTCGCGATTCCCCTCGGCATTCTCGCCGCGGTGTTCAGGGGCACCGTCATCGATCACGCGGCGATGACGCTCGCGCTGGCGGGCATCTCGATGCCGAACTTCTGGCTCGGCCCGCTGCTCGCCATCCTCTTCGCCGTGCACCTCGGCTGGCTGCCGGTCGCCGGAACCGGATCGCCCGCGCACCTCGTCCTCCCGGCGGTGACGCTGGGCGCAGCGCTGGCAGCGATCCTCGCCCGCATGACGCGCGCGAGCCTGCTCGAAGAACTGCGCGAGCTCTACGTGCTCGCCGCCCGGGGCCGCGGCCTCTCGCGCACACGCGCGATTCTGCGCCACGCCTTCCGCAACAGCCTCATTCCCGTCGTCACGATCATCGGCCTCCAGTTCGGCGCGGTGCTGACCGGCACGATCATCACGGAGACGATCTTCGCCTGGCCGGGCGTCGGACGTCTCCTGATCCAGGCGATCACCTTCCGCGACTATCCGCTCGTCCAGGGGTGCATCCTGTTCATCTCGTTCACGTACGTACTGATGAACCTGCTGACGGACCTGTCGTACGGGCTCCTCGACCCCCGTATCCGGTACGAATGATGATCCGCGCGGGGGTCGTGATCGTGCTGCTGGCCGTTGCCGCGGCCGCCATCGGCCCGGCGCTGACGCCCTACGATCCCGCCGCGCAGGAGCTCGCGCGGCGTCTCGAGGGGCCCAGCCTGGCTCACCCGTTCGGGCTCGACGAGCTGGGCCGCGACATCCTCGCACGCATCCTCGCCGGTGCGCGGATCTCGCTGCTCGTCGGCCTGGCGGTCGTGTCGGTCTCCTCCCTCGTCGGCATGACGCTCGGCTCGATTGCCGGATACTTCGGCGGCCGGGTGGACGACGTGATCAGCCGGGTGGTGGACGTGCTGATGGCGTTCCCGGGGATCCTGCTCGCGATCGCGCTCGTCGCCGTGCTCGGGCCGAGCCTGACCAACGTCGTGCTCGCGCTGTCGGTCATCGGCTGGGTCGGCTACGCGCGGCTCGTCCGCAGCCAGGCGCTGCGCGCGCGCGAGCTCGATTTCGTGCAGGCGGCGCGAGCGCTCGGCGCCGGCTCGCCCCGCGTCGTCGTCCGCCACGTCCTGCCCACGGCGCTCCCGGCGGTCGTCGTTCAGGCGACGCTGGGCATGGCGGGCGCCATCATCGCGGAGGCGGCGCTCAGCTTCCTCGGCCTGGGCGTGCAGCCCCCGATGCCGAGCTGGGGGACGATGCTCGACGCAGGGCGATCGCACCTGTTCGATGCGCCGCACCTGACCATCTTCCCCGGGCTGTCGATTGCGATCCTCGTGCTCGGCTTCAACTTCCTGGGGGACGGTCTCCGGGATCGGGTCGATCCGAAGCTGGTGCGGTAGCAATCACGACAGGCGGCGGAGCAGGGCGAGCCCGGCGGCGTGCTCTGGATCCTTCTGGAGCGCGCGATCCAGCGTGGCGCGGGCGGCGGCGCGGTGTCCGGCGCGCAGCTGCGATTCGGCCAGGCGGACGAGCAAATCCGGATCCGCGCCGCCGGCCGACAGCGCGCGCTGATACCAGCCGACCGCCGCGGACGGATCGTTCGCGCGCAGCGACAGATCGGCGATCCGCGCCGCCATGGCCGCGCGCCGGCGCGCGTCGCGCTCCTCGCCGGCGAGCGCGCGATAGTCGAGCAATGCCTGTCGCGCCACGGCCGCACGTCCCCGGCGCTCGGCTGCCTCGGCCAGGAGGAAGAACGCGAGCGGATCCACCGGCTTCATCTCGGACGCCCGGCGCAGCATCGCCTCCGCTTCGATCGCATCGGGCACGAGGAGCAGCGCGCGCCCCAACTGCGTGAGCACCTCGCTGTCCTCCTCCGCCCGGGCCGCGGCGCGCAGCGCTGCGAGCGCCTTGCCGAGCGCGGCGCCGTCCTGCCGCGATTCGGCGGCGTCGAGCCACACGCGTCCGAGCGCGCGGTACGTGTCGCGATGCTCCGGGAAGCGGCGCGCCGTCCGGCCGAGCGTCGTCACCGCGCTCTCGGCGTCGCCGAGCCGGGCATAGGCGAGGCCGAGCGCGACTTCGCGCGACGGCCCGGGGTCGAGCGCGCGGAGCACCTCGAGCTGCTCGAGCCGCGCTTCGTGACGGCCGAGGCGGCCGTAGAGATCCGCAAGCTCCTCCCGCGCCGTGAGCAGCGCCGGGGCGAGGGCGACGGATCGCTGGAGCGACGCCAGCGCCTCATCCGTTTTCTGGGCTTCGCGCAGGCAGAGGCCGAGCAGGTAGTGCGCCTCCGGGAATCGCTCGTCGAGAGCCAGCGAGCGGCGCTGCGCCTCGATACAGGCTGCGTGCTGCCCTGTGCGGAATCGCGCCAGGCCGAGCTTGTACAGGACACGCGGGGACTGGTCGTCCAGGGCGGCGGATTCGCCGAACTGCTCGGCCGCCGAGGCGAAGCGCCCGAGCGCCAGGTTCACGTCGCCGAGCAGCTCTCGCGGCCGTGGCGCGGCAGGATCGAGGTCGGCGGCCCGGCGCAGGTCGCGGAGCGCGGCATCCAGCTCCTGACGGCGGCGGTAGGCTTCGCCGCGCCGGAGATACGCGACCATGGAATCCCCGCGCAGGGTGATGGCGCCGCTGAACGCCTCGATGGCGGCTACGAGTTCGCCGCGCGCCAGCGCATCCTCGCCCGCCTGGATTTGCGCTCGATAGGTGCGCTCCCTTCGCGTGACGACCCAGCCGTACGCGAGGGCGGACCCCAGCGCGACCAGGGCGATGAGCGCAACAACCCGCCTCACGAGCCGCATCCTAACAGATTCGTATTCGCGCGGCGGGTCTCGCGGCCCCCGGAGCCGGAACTTCGGCAGCCGGCTGGGGTCAAAGGATGGTACGGCGGACCTGTGTATCCCTCACTGCGGGGTGATAAGATGGCCGAAGGACTGTCTGTGAAGCCGGTTCGAGCCATCACCTGGGGAGACGTCGGTGGCAGCGAAGCCGCGCTGATCCAGCGATGTGCGGCGCGAGACGAGGACGCGTGTGCCGAGCTCGTGGCCGGACATCAGCGGATGGTCTATCAGCTCTCGCTCAATCTCCTGGGGGATCACAACGAGGCCCTGGACCTTTCCCAGGAAGTGTTCCTCCGCATCTTCCGCACGATTCACAGCTTCCGCGGCCAGTCGGCCCTCCGCACCTGGATTTACCGGATTGTCGTCAACCAGGCCCGCAACCGGCAGCGCTGGTGGCGCCGGCGTCACCGCTCCCAGCAGGTCTCGCTCGACGAGCATATCCGCCATCATGGCGATCTGGCCGGGCAGAGCAACGGCGATTCGCCGGATCGCGCCCTCAGCCGGAAAGAGCTCGCATCGCAGATTCGCACCGCGCTCGACAGCCTGCCCTTCGATCAGCGCACGGCGCTCGTGCTGCGCGAGATCGACGGGCTGAGCTACGAGGAGATCGGGTTTTCACTGGGGATCGCGGTCGGGACGGTGAAGTCGCGGCTCGCCCGCGCCCGTGACGCGCTTCGCGCGCAGCTGAGGCACGTATGACGCTGCTGACCTGCTCGGCGGTACAGCGCCGGCTCGCAGCGTTCTACGATCGTGAGCTGCCGGTGCAGGATCTCATCGCGGTCGAGGCGCACCTCAACGACTGCCCGCCGTGCTCGCGCGAGCTGGGCGAGTTCGAGGCCGTGGGATCCGCGCTGCGTCTGGCCGCCGCGCCGGGCCCGGCCGAGGATTGGACCGGCGTGGCGCCGGGCGTGATTTCGCGGATGCGCGCCGAGGCGCACGAGTCCATTCGCGCGCGCGCACACCGCCTGTTCGAGGACATGCACCTCGTCTGGATCGGCCTGGCCTCGACAGCCGGAACGTTCCTCTGCGGCGCGGCCGTCGCCGGCATGCTGCACTTCGCGTCCGAGGAGCGGACCGATTCGATGGCTGCCGTGATTGCGGTCATGGCTGCGCCGTCCGGGTCGGATCTCAACCCGGCCCGCCTCGACGGCCGGATCCGCGTCCCGAGCCTGCCCCAGGACGGCGTCGTCTCGACGGCGCTCGCGAACAAATCATCGGACGACGAGCTGGTGCTGACGCTCTCGGCCGTGGTGACGCGCGAAGGCCGCGTGGCCGGCGTCTCGGTGCTGTCCAACGACCACGACAGGAAGCAGGTCACCGACATCCTGGACGCCATCGCTCAGGCACGGCTTCAGCCCGCCCAGTTCGGCGACACGCCTGTCGCCGTGAACCTCGTGTGGCTCCTGGCCCACACGACTGTCAGGGGGAAGCTCAGTTCCTGATCCGGTGGATGCCGGAGGTGCCAGTGGTGCCGCGCTGGTTCACTTCACTTCCGCCACCGCGGTCGCAACGTTGTTCATCGCGTCGGTGGCGCGGATGATCACGCTCCGGCCCGCCTCGCTCTCCTCGAGCGCCACCTCGAACTCCTCGAGCCGGGAATCCGGGATGCCGTCCTTCGGATAGACGACCCTCCATCGGCTGGCGTCGAGCGAGTACTCGACGCGTTGTACGGCCGACTGATCGTCGCGGACCCGGAACGCGATCATGCGGCGGGCGCCCGCGCGGGCGGCCGGCTGCACCTCGATCCGCGGCGGCGTGTTGTCCACGTCGAAGGTGGTGCTCTCCAGCTCGCCGATGAGGGCAGTGCCGGGGGAGTTCGACGGCGCATCCGACGCGGCGATCTTGGCCAGGTAGGTGCCGTCGGGCACGGACGTGGTGTCCCACACGAAGATCGGATCCCACAGCCCCCGCTTCAGCGGCTTCCACACGGTTTCCCCTTCACGGCGGTAGAACACGTCGTACTGGAGCCGGTCCGAGTTGCCGTCCTCCGCCTTCCAGACCAGCGTCTGCAGTCCTTTCTGGTAGATCCGTCGTCCGAGCGTCGGCAGAGGCGCGATCTGGCCGGGACCGCCCGTGGGCGACGCCGTGGGCGCAGGCTGGCGGCCGTCGGACGTGTTGTCCTCGAAGCCGGCGATCTCCATCTCGCCGGTCGAAAACGGCCGCTGGAAGACGGTGCCGGGCGGATGCACGGTGATGCTGCCGATCTCGGGCCGCAGGTTGCGCGGCAGGTACGCCGCTGTCACCGACGTGAGCACCGGCGAGGTCCCCCTGTCCGCCGTCAGCAGCGCGCGCCACTGCAGGTATCGCGCGTTCGGACTCGCAATCTGCTCGCCGTCGGCGTTCGAGTAGGGCTTCGACCAGGGGCTCCACGTGTCGTCCGGCGTGGCAGTGTTCCCGCTGCGCGTGAGGATCTGCACCTGATCAGTCCGGACGGACGCGCGCCACCGGATCACGCCCCAGCTCGCGACGGTGCCCGCATCCCGCACGTCCGAATCGTAGGAGCCCCTGGCGGCCGGCCCGGCAGACAGCGCGAACACCTTGCCGGGATTGCTCGTCGCGCCGACGATCCGTCCCGAGGACTGCCGCAGGAACGCCGTGACCTGGCGTGCCGAGGCGCGCGCGAGCAGCGTGGCGCGCGCAGGATCTCCGCTCACCCGGAAGATCTTGCCCTCGGTGCCGGTCCCCACGAGGAGGCTGCCGGAAGGTTCGATGAGCAGATCGTAGGGCGAATCCTCACCCGTGTCCCAGAGCGTGTCCCACAGGCCGTCAGGACGGATGCGATAGATGGCGCCGCGCCCGGGCCGCCGGGCCGACGGCGTCGTGGCCGACACGGCCGCCGGGGAGATCGGCGTGTCCATCACCGCGATGGCCGTGATCTCGGTCGACACGGTCGGCACCGGCGCGCGACCCGTGTCGGGGCCCGCCGGCTCGGCCGGCTTCTCGGCAGGGCCGGCCTGCGGCGTCCCGCTCACCGCGACGGCGTACACCGTGCCGTCCTCGGCCACACGGACGCGGTGAATCTCGCGGAACGGAGAGTCGAGCAGCACGAAGGCCTTCCCGTCGGGGTCGATCCGGAAGACGCGGCCCGGCGATTCCGTTCCGGCAATCAGGTGGCCGTCCTTCGTGAACGCCAGCGACACGACGTTGGTCGCGTTCGTCCGATAGAACCGGCTGCCCTTGCCGTCGCGCGTGATTTTGTAGATGGCGCCCTTGTCTCCGGTGGCCGCGAACAGGTTGCCGGAGGAGTCCACGGCCAGGGCCCAGATGTATTTGTCTTCGGGATCGAAGAAGACACGGGAGGCACCGTCGGACGAGACGAGATAGATCTTGCCATCGGGCGACGTCCCGACGTACAGGCCGTCGTCTGGCGCGGGAGCGAGCGCGTGGACCTCCAGCTCCGGCGCGTCGAAGAAGGTCGTGAGCGCGCCGTCGGGGGCGACCTTCAGCACGCGGCCCTCGTTGCCGGAACCCGCGAACAGGCTGCCGTCTGGCGCCGAGAGGACCGTCCACAGAAACGGCGCCGCGGTCTCCGCGAGCAGCGAGGCCGATGGCCCCAGAAAAACCCGTCCGTCGCTGTCGATCGACAGGTCCTCCACGTCGCCCTTCAGGAAGTCGGCCTGGGACGAGACTGTCCAGAAGGTCGGCGACGCCGCATACAGTCCCGCCCCGGCGGCGGCTGTCGCAAGACCCGCGGCCGCCAGCCGCAGCTTCCACCAGATGGTGTGCATTGATGAAGTATATCCAGCCGCGCGCCGCGGCCCCGACGCTGCCGCGCCGCGAACGTCCGACGCGGCGCCGTCTACCGGTCCGCGCCGCCCTGGATCGTCACGGTCAGCAGCCGCGAGCCGGTCACCGCCGCGTCCATGGGCAGCTCCCATTCGCCGAGCGTGGCGCTGCGGATGGGGACGAAGCTGCCGCCGTTGCGGTCGCTTTCGAGAACGGCCAGCACCGAGGGGGGCAGCGCGGTCAAGGCCTCGCCGTTGACGACCGCGCCGGGCGTGCCGGTGAGCAGACGGATGTAGATCCGGTTGCTGCGCCGCGTGTTGTTCAGCAGGCGCACGAGCTGCGCGACGCTCTGCGGATCCAGCGAGCGCCGGAGATCGCGCTGTTCGATGGCGTTCAGCTGCCGGCCGTCGCTGACCATGATCGACAGGCTGCCCGACGCGTGCACCGGAATCTCGATTGGCACCGTCGAGATCGTCTCTTCGCCCCGATAGCTGCGGGTCAGAATCTTGAGCGGCAGGCTCCGTCCCGCCCGCGGCCGGATCTCGTCGATCCAGACGCGCTCGATGCTCGCGCTCCGCGGCGTCTCCGCCGTCGTGATCGAGATGTCGAGGCTTTCGAGATCGACCGGCTCCACGTCGTTCGACAGGAGCATCGTGAGCGGGCCGGCGACGGCCGTGGCCGCGCCGAGAACGGGGTTCTCGCCCGTGAACACGTCGTCCACGGCGAGATCGGCGTGCCCCTTGATCCGCGCCCGGCTGCGGACCGTGAACGTCGCGGCACCGAACTGCCGCTCGTAGGCCCCGAGCGTGTTGAACATCGTCACGTAGGCCAGGAGCGGCGTGAACAGTTGATCGTTCACGAGCTCGAAATTGAACGTGCGCGGGGCAGCGACGTCCGAGGCGGACGAGCCGGTCCGCTCGAGCGTCACCTTCATCGGCACCATGGCCGGACCCCTGCCCAGCGTGCCGGCGATGGCGGTCGCCCGATCCTGGTGCATGGTCCCGATGACCTCGCCGAGGGATGAAATCTTGAACGACGTCATCAGGCTCGGCAGCACCGTGTGCACGTACGCACGCGTCAGCGGGAACGCCGTCGGTCCGAGGTTATAGAACGGGTGGCCGAACGCGTAGACGCGGTCGCCGTCGATGTGCGTGACCGTGCCGGTCGCGCCCATCTGGAGATCGCCGCCCACGAGCACGACGCCGATCGCGTCCCCCTCGCGCAACGGCCCCGGCGCCGGAGCCGCCTGCGATGTCGACGTGCCGGTGACAACGGGGGAGAAGCCAGCCTGTGTGAAGGGGGCCGCGATCAGATCGACCGTTTCCGGATCGAAGCCTGCCAGCAGCAGGGGCGTCGAGATTGGACGCAGCATCGGCCCGAGCTGCGCTCCCGCGGCCGCGGGCAGCCCGATGGCCTGGACGTCTGCCGCACTCCGCGCGAACGGAGCCAGCCGGGCAGACGACGCCGTCAGGGCAGCAGCCAGGCCCTCGCGTGTCACGGGCAGCTCCAGCCGGGCCTGACGGGCTCTGGATCTGGCCGGCAGCGACACCGCCTCCTTCATCTCCGCGATCGGGGTGATCCCCGCGATCGGCTCCTTCGAAAAGGCGCCAATCGCGTAGGACACCGCGCCGATGAGCCGTCCGTCGACATAAACGGGGCTGCCGCTCATCCCCTGTGCGACCCCGGACTCGGCGAGACCCGCTCCATCCAGACGGGCGAGGATGAGGTCGCGGCGCGGGCCCTGGACATTGCGCAGGACTCCGAGGATCTGCGCGCGGAAGTCCTGCAGGTCCGTCCCCTGGAACACACTGCGGGCGACACCGACCATGCCGGGGCGAATCTCCTCCACTGGCATGAGGGGCGTGGACGCGGGGAGCGGAGCGCCGAGCAGGACGGCGGCTGCCGCCGCCGCGATGAAGGTTCGTAATCTCATGAGCCTGCAGGAGAAAGAGACGCCAACTTCAGTTATAAGGAGCAAACGGTTGCCGGTCAAGGAGAAAGGTGCTATCGTTCTCCCTCGCCGGATGACCCCCATGCACGCGTCGAACCCGAGCCCGATGAGGACCCTGCGGTCCTATTGGTGGTGGTTTGCGCCTGCTGAGGGGGCCGTCCGCTAGCCTGCCGCAGGCAGGACCGGAATCCGGAAAGCCTCCTCAGCGCCAAGCTGAGGAGGCTTTTCTTTTTCTGCTGATGACGTTCTGAGCCCCGGATGCAGCCGCTGCTCTGCGCGACCGTGATGAAATCGACGACGGAGGACCTCGTCCGCGAGCGGGACAGGGTCACGGGCGCCGACCTGGTGGAGCTGCGGCTGGACGGTCTGGCCCAGCCCGACGTGGCAGCGGCGCTCGCGGGGCGCCGGCTGCCCGTCATCGTCACCTGCCGTCCGAGCTGGGAGGGAGGCGGTTTCACCGGCACCGAGGACGACCGGCGCCGGATCCTGGAGCGGGCGCTCGATCTCGGGGCGGACTACGTCGACCTCGAAGCCGGCGCCCCCTTCACGCAGGACCTGATTCGCCGCCGGGGCGGACGCCGGATCGTCCTCTCGCAGCACAGCTTCGACCGCGTGCCTGCCGATCTCCCGGCGAGGTACGCAGCCATGCAAGCCAGCGGAGCAGAGGTCGTGAAGATCGCCGTCGGCGCCAGCCGGCTCTCCGATCTCCTGCCGCTCTTCGCGCTCGCCGACGGACGACGGCCGGACTTCCGTGATCACGTGCTCATCGGGATGGGCGCGGCGGGTGTGCCGTCCCGCGTGCTCGGCGCCAGGCTCCACAATCGCTGGACGTATGCAGGGGAGGGCGTGGCGCCGGGGCAGTTCCCGGTCGCGCACCTGCTGAGTACGTTCAGATTCCGTCGCATCCGGGCTGACGCGGCGCTGTATGGCGTGGTCGGCAACCCCGTCATGCACTCGCTCTCGCCGGTCATGCACAACGCCGGGTTCGCCGCGCTGATGCTGAACGCCGCCTATGTGCCGCTCCAGGCGCGCGACGCCGCCGACTTCGTCGAGTTCGCGCGAGGGATCGACCTCCGGGGCGCCAGCATCACCGCGCCCTTCAAAGTGGCGCTGCTCGCCCACATGGACGAGATCGATGCCCTGGCGCGGCGGGTGGGGGCCATCAACACCCTCGTCGTGCGCGACGGCCGGTGGGTCGGCGCCAACACGGACGTGGACGGATTCCTCGCGCCGCTCGCGGCCCGAATCAGCCTCAAAGGCGTGCGCACCACCGTGCTCGGGTCGGGCGGGGCTGCCCGTGCCGTCGCGGTTGCACTGGCCAGCCAGGGAGCCGCCGTGACCGTGAGCGCGCGCCGTCCCGAGGCAGCCGGAGAAATCGCCAGCCTGGCGGGCGGCCGCGTGGCGGGCTTCCCGCCGCGCGGCGGCACCTGGGATGTGCTCGTGAACGCCACGTCGGCGGGGGGCGCATCCGATCCGGTGAACCCGATAGCGGGGGCCCCGCTCGACGGCGAGATCGTCTTCGACCTGGTGTATGCGCCCGCTGAAACGCAACTCCTCGCCGCCGCCCGGGCCGCCGGGTGCCTGGCGATTGGCGGCCTCGAGATGCTCATTGCCCAGGCCGAGCGGCAGTTCGAGCTCTGGACCGGCATGAGACCGCCGGCCGGGCTCTTCCAATCGGTGGCCGTCCGGGCGGCGGCGGATTCTTCGGGTACCGGCGAGAGCCGGGGGCCTGGTGTAGCGGCGGCGGTGAGGGACGGCGGCAGTTCGCGAACGCATCCGGGATGAGGATGGCCGGCGGGCCGAGCCTGCCGGGAACACGATGAAGCAGACAACCTACGAAGAGTTCGTTGAACTGGCGCGCCGGGGCACCTTCGTGCCCGTCGTCAAGGAGATCATCGCGGACCTGCTCACGCCGGTCTCCGCGTTCCTGAAGATCGCGGAGCACTCGGACTACGCCTTCCTGTTCGAGAGCGTCGAGGGGGGCGAGCGCGTCGCGCGGTACTCGTTCCTCGGCAAGGATCCCTTCCTGGTGCTCCGCGCGCGGGGCGGCCGCACGGCCATCGATCGCGCCGGCACGCGCATCGACACGGACGAGGCGTTCGTTCCGGTGCTGCGCCGGCTGATGGCCGAGTTCCAGTCGCCTTTCGTGCCCGATCTGCCGCGATTCACCGGCGGCGCCGTGGGATTCATCGGCTACGACGCCTCGCCAATCTTCGAGCCCGCCCTGGCCGGTGCCTGGTCGGCCGCCGGCGAGGGCTGGGGCGCCGGCGAGAACGGCGACGACGACGCCGGGTTCATGCTGTTCGACACGGTGCTGGCCTTCGACCACGTCAAGCACCGGATCCTCATCATCGCCAACGCGCGCGTCACGGCGGACGAGGATCTGCGGGCGCTCTACCAGTTTGCGTGTGCGAAGATCCAGTTCCTGGAGCGCGAGCTGGAACGCGGCCTCTCGCAGCCGGAGCCCGCCGCCCGGCCGGCCCCCGAGGTCCGCTCGAACCAGGTGCGCGACACCTACGAGCGCGGCGTGCGGCGGATCAAGGAGCACATCGCCGCCGGCGACATCTACCAGGCCGTCCTGTCGCAGCGCTTCGAGACCGACGTCGAATCCGACCCGTTCACCGTGTATCGGGCGTTGCGTCACGTGAACCCGTCACCCTACATGTATTTCATGCGGATGGGCGGCCTCTCGATCGTGGGCTCCTCGCCCGAGATGCTCGTGCGCGTCGAGGGCCGCCGGGTCGAGACCCACCCGATTGCCGGCACCCGGCCGCGCGGCAGCAGCGAGGAGGAGGATCTGCGGCTCGCCGAGGAGCTCAAGCGCAACGAGAAGGAGCGCGCCGAGCACGTGATGCTGGTCGACCTGGGACGCAACGATCTCGGGCGGGTCTGCGAGTACGGATCCGTCCGCGTGCCACAGTACATGGCGCTGGAGCGGTACTCACACGTCATGCACCTCGTCTCCACGGTCGACGGACGTCTGGCCGACGACCGCGATCGGCTCGATGCGCTCGTCGCGTGCTTTCCGGCCGGCACGGTATCGGGCGCACCGAAGATCCGCGCCATGCAGATCCTCGCCGAGCTCGAACCTACGCGCCGCGACATCTACGCCGGCGCGATCGGGTACATCGACTTCGCCGGCAATCTCGACTTCTGCATCGCCATCCGAACCATCGTGATCCGCGGGGGCCGCGCGCGGGTGCAGGCGGGAGCCGGGATCGTAGCGGACTCCAACCCCGCCGCCGAATACGAGGAGACGCGCGACAAGGCGAAGGCGCTGTTCCAGGCGCTGGCCATGGCGGAAGCCGGACTGTGATTCTGCTGATCGACAACTACGACTCGTTCACGTTCAACCTCGCCCAGTACCTCGGCGAGCTGGGAGCGCCCCCGGTCGTCCGGCGGAACAACGAGGTGTCGCTCGGCGAGATCGAGGCGATGCGGCCCGCCCGGATCGTCATCTCGCCTGGTCCCGGGCGGCCCGAGGACGCCGGCGTGTCGGTCGATCTCATCCGATCGATGGGCCCCACCGTCCCGGTGCTCGGGGTCTGCCTGGGACATCAAGGCATCGGCATCGCATTCGGCGGAGCCGTCGTCCGCGCGCCGGAGCTGATGCACGGCAAAGTCTCTGCCGTCCACCACGACGGCCAGGGTGTCTTCAAGGACGTGGCGCGCCCCTTCAACGCCGGCCGCTACCATTCGCTCGTCGTCGCGCAACCCCTCCCACCGGAGCTGGAGCTCGCCGCGCAGACGGACGACGGGACGGTGATGGGCGTGCGGCACCGCGCCTATCCCATCCACGGCGTGCAGTTCCATCCCGAGTCCGTCCTGACAGACCACGGCCGGAAGCTGCTGCGGAATTTCCTGGAGCTGTGATGTTCGCCCCCTTGATCGACAAGCTGCAGCGCCGGCAGGACCTGTCCGTGGAGGAAGCCGCGGGGGCGATGGCCGAGATCATGGAGGGCCGCGCGCAGCCGGCGCACATCGCCGGGCTGCTCGTCGCGCTGTCGATGAAGGGTGAGCGCCCGGGCGAGATCGTGGGGCTCGCCCGCGCGATGCGGGCGCGGGCGGTGAAGCTGTCCCGGTCGTTCGACGACGTATTCGATACGTGCGGCACCGGCGGCGACCGGGCGCACACGTTCAACATCTCCACGGTGGCGGCGCTCGTCGTGGCCGGCTGCGGCGTCCGGGTGGCCAAGCACGGGAACCGGTCGGTCTCGAGCCGCTGCGGAAGCGCAGACCTCTTCGAAGCCCTGGGGGTCAGCATCTCGGCTCCGCCCGACACGGTCGAGCGGTGCCTGGAGGACGCCGGTATCGCCTTCCTGTTTGCGCCGACGTTCCACCCGTCGATGCGCCACGCTGCGCCGACGCGGCGTGAGCTGGGCATCCGCACCGCCTTCAACCTGCTCGGGCCCCTGACCAACCCGGCCGGGGCGTCGCGCCAGCTCGTCGGCGTGCCGCGGCCGGAGCTGACGGAACTGGTGGCCCGCTCGCTCGGCCAGCTCGGATCCGAGCGCGCCTGGGTCGTCCACGGTGCCGACGGCCTCGACGAGATCTCCACGACGGGCTACACGAAGGTCTCCGAGTGGCGCGAAGGCGCGGTCAACACCTTCTACCTGCACCCGGCGGACGCCGGCCTGCCGAAGGCGGCGCCTGACGCCCTGCGCGGCGGAGACGCCGCCGACAACGCCCGGATCACCCGCGCCGTGCTCGAGGGCGCCGCAGGGCCCGCCCGGGACGTCGTGCTGATGAATGCGGGGGCCTCGCTGCTCATCGCCGGGGCCGTCGCGACGCTCGAGAACGGTATCCGCGAGTCGGCCCGCGCGATTGACGACGGACGGGCGGGGGCGGTGCTCGAGCGGCTGATCGTTCGGTCGCGCGGCGCCGGGGAGGTCGCCCCGTCATGACGGCAACGGCCGACCTGCTCCAGACCATCATCGCTGCCACGCAGCGCAGCGTGGCGGTGCGGTCGGCGCGCGTGCCCGAACGGGAGCTGGAGCGTCGGATCACCCGTGCGCCTCGGGGCGCGGCGTTCGAGGCCGCCCTGCGAACGTCCCCGCCGCCCAGAATCGTCGCCGAGTGCAAGCGCCGATCGCCGTCCAGAGGTATTCTCCGGGTTGCGTACGATCCGGCCGCTCATGCCGCCGCCTATGCGGAGGCGGGTGCCGCAGCTATCTCGGTCCTGACCGAGCCCACCATGTTCGACGGTTCGCTCGACCATCTCGCGCAGGTCCGAGCCGCCGTGGACCTGCCCCTGCTGCGCAAGGACTTCATAGTCTGCGAATACCAGCTCGTCGAAGCGGCCGTCTACGGCGCCGATGCCGTCCTGCTGATCGCCGCGGGGCTCAGCGACGAAGGGTTGGCCCGTCTCCTCGACCGCGGCCGCGCGATGGGCCTCGCGGTGCTCGTCGAAGCGCACGACCGGGCTGAGGTCGACCGCGCGATTGCCGCCGGAGCGGCGATCGTCGGCATCAACAGCCGCGACCTGCGGACGCTGTCGGTCGATCGCGCCGTGCTGGAAACGGTGGTGACCGCCGTGCCGGCGTCCGTGGTCGCGGTGGCCGAGAGCGGCATCGCCACAACGGAGGACGTGGCGCGCCTCTCGAGCCTGGGATATCACGCGTTCCTGGTGGGGGAGCGGCTGATCGCACAGCCCGACCCCGGTGCCGCGTTGCGGGAGCTGCGGGGCCGATGAGCACGCACGTCAAGGTCTGCGGGGTGCGGCGGCGCGAGGACGCGCTCCTGGCGGCGGAACTCGGGGCCTGCGCCGTGGGGTTCGTCTTCTGGCCGGAGAGCCCGCGTTTCATCGATCCGTACCGTGCCAGGCCGATCGTGGCGATGCTTCCTCCGTGCACCGTGGCCGTCGGAGTCTTCGTGGACCAGCCGCGCGACTACGTGCAGGGCGTGAGCCGTCTGCTGGGCCTCGGCGCGGTGCAGCTGCACGGACACGAGCGTCTCGAGGAGTTCGGCTCGCTGTCGTGCCGCGTCATCAAGGCTGTGCCGGTCGGCGAGACGTTCGACACCGCCCGCGCGCTCGAGGCAATTCGCGAGAACGTGACCGTGCTGCTCGACGCGCACGATCCGGTCCGCCGGGGGGGCACGGGCCGCACGATCGACTGGCGCGCGGCGGCGGACGCGGCGCGTGTGCGGCGTGTGATGCTGTCCGGCGGGCTGCACGCCGGGAATGTCGCGGCGGCCGTGCAGGCCGTGCGGCCCTTCGCCGTGGACGTGTCGTCGGGGGTCGAGACCGCACCGGGCGTGAAGGATCCGGAGAAGCTGCGCGCGTTCTTCGCCGCAGCCGGGATGAGATGATGCACCTGCCTGCCTTCGGTCGCCGTGACCCCGACGCGCGGGGCTACTTCGGGTGCTACGGGGGCCGTTTCGTTCCTGAAACGCTCGTGGCGCCAGTGGCCGAGCTCGAAGCGGCCTACCTGGAGGCGCGGGCCGATCCGGCCTTCCGCGACACGCTCGGACACCTGCTGCGCGACTACGTCGGCCGTCCGACGCCGCTCTACGAGGCGCGGCGGCTGACCGCCTCGACGGGCGGAGCCCGGATCGTCTTCAAACGCGAGGACCTCGCCCACACCGGCGCACACAAGATCAACAACGCGCTCGGCCAGGCGCTGCTGGCCCGGCGCATGGGGAAGCGCCGGATCGTCGCGGAGACCGGCGCGGGCCAGCACGGCGTGGCCACGGCGACCGTGAGCGCGCTCCTCGGCCTCGACTGCGAGGTCTACATGGGCGCGGAAGACATGGAGCGGCAGTCGCTCAACGTCTTCCGCATGGAGCTGCTCGGCGCGACCGTCCGCCGGGTGGACAGCGGGAGCCGGACGCTGAAGGACGCCATCAACGAGGCGATGCGGGACTGGGTCACGAACGTGGCCGACAGCTACTACCTCCTCGGGTCGGTGCTCGGGCCGCATCCCTATCCGCTGATGGTCCGCGAGTTCCAGTCGGTCATCGGCGAGGAGGCGAGGAGCCAGTTCCTCGAGTCGTTCAGCCGCCTGCCCGACGCGATCGTGGCGTGTGTCGGCGGCGGCAGCAACGCCCTCGGCATTTTCGACGCGTTCGTGGAGGATCGCGACGTGCGCCTGATCGGCGTGGAGGCGGGCGGCCACGGTATCCGCCCCGGCGCGCACGCCGCGCGGTTCGCCGGCGGCAGCTCCGGCGTGCTGCAGGGCACCAGGACGTACGTCCTGCAGGACGCGGACGGGAACATCGAGCTGACGCATTCGGTCTCCGCCGGCCTCGATTACGCCGCCGTGGGGCCGGAGCACGCGTGGCTGCACGACTCGCAGCGGGCCGAGTACGGATGGGTCGGCGACGAGGAGGCGCTGGAGGCCTTCCAGCGGCTCGGTCGCGAGGAAGGGCTGCTGCCGGCCCTGGAGTCGGCGCATGCCGTGGCCTGGGCGTGCCGGCTGGCAGCCACGCTCCCGGCCGACCGCCTCGTGCTCGTCAACCTCTCGGGACGCGGCGACAAGGACGTCCTGAGCGTACAGAAGGCGCTCGCCGCAAAGGAACGGGCATGACCGGGCGACTGGCCGCCGCGTTCTCGGCGCTCGCGGACCGGCAACGGGGTGGACTCGTCACGTATCTGACGTGCGGGGATCCCGACGCCGAGCGATCGGCGGCGCTGCTGGTCGCCGTGGCTGCCGCCGGCGCGGACGTGCTCGAGGTCGGCGTGCCGTTCTCGGATCCCCTCGCCGACGGTCCCGTCATCCAGCGCGCGACCGAGCGCGCGCTGGCGAAGGGCATGACGCTGCGCGGGGCGCTGGACGTCGTGCGCCGGGTGCGCCGCGAGATCGACACGCCGATCGTCCTGTTCACGTATGCCAATCCGGTGGTCCGCATGGATGCCGGCGAGTTCTCGCGCCGGGCGGCCGACGCGGGGGTCGACGGCGTCCTGGTGCTCGACTACCCGGTCGAGGAGGCGGGCCCCCTGCGCGAGCCTCTGCTCGAAGCCGGGCTGGACCCGGTGTTCCTGATCAGCCCCACGACGAGCGACGAACGGATCCGCCGCTCAGCGGAGCTGGGGCGAGGATTTCTGTATGTCATCTCGCGGCTGGGGGTCACGGGGGTCCGCGAGCGGCTGGCCGCCGGGGCGCGCGCCGTCGTGGAGCGCGTGCGGGCCTGCGCCGATTTGCCGGTGGCGGTCGGGTTCGGCATTTCGACCCCGGACCAGGTCGTCGAGGCCTGCCGCGTCGCCGATGCCGCCGTCGTGGGCAGCGGGCTCGTCAACGTCGTGGCACTGCATGGCGCCGCTCCGGATCTCTGCGAGCGGGCCGGTGAGTACGTGCGATGGCTGAAGAGCGCGCTCTAGGTCCGCTCGAGGAGCTGCGCCGGCGCATCGACCTGCTCGACGAATCGCTGGTGCGCCTGCTGAGCGCGCGGGCCGCCTGTGCGCTCGAGATCGGGCGCGTGAAGAAGGCGGAGGGGCTGCCGGTGTACCAGCCGACGCGGGAAGCCGAGGTCCTCGCCCACGTCCAGCGCATCAACCAGGGGCCGCTGGACAACCCGGCGATACGCCGGCTCTTTGAGCGCATCATCGACGAGGCCCGCCGCCTCGAGCGGCTGGCCGACGAGCGTGAAGCGGCGGCGCGGGCCCACGACCCCGGGGAACACGCGTAGCTTTCGATAGAATGGAGCACACAGGGCCATGGTTGTAGTGATGAAGGAAATGGCGACGGACGACCAGATTCAGCGCGTGATCGCGCAGCTGACCGAGATGGGGTTCGACGTGCACCGGTCGACGGGCGCGCTCAAGACGGTGCTGGGCGCCGTCGGCGGGAACCGCGACGCCGATCCGCGCCTCCTCGAAGTGCTCGATGGCGTGCAGGAGGTGCTGCGCATC
>DASPFV010000014.1:0-18854 GCA_035620975.1 Vicinamibacterales bacterium | reverse complement strand
CAACGGAGGCAGGCCACTGGTGCCTGTAGACTGCCCGTGATGCAGCCGCGAGCCGACCAGGCCGCCGTGTCGAGGCTGCGCGGAGACGTGGACGCGCTCGCCGTCGGCATCGGCGAGCGACACCTCTGGCGGCCGGGTGCGTTGCGCGCCGCGGCCGACCACATCCGCAACGAGTTCGCCAGGGCGGGGTACGAGCCGACGGCGCAGCGTTTCGAAGTGCGCGGCATTGCCGTCGAGAATCTCGAGGCCGTCGCCAGCGGCACCGGCACGCCCCTGAGCACAGTAGTCGTGGGGGCGCACTACGATTCGGTCCAGGGCTGTCCCGGGGCGAACGACAACGGCACCGGTGTGGCCGCCATGCTCGAGCTGTCGCGGCGCTTCGCGGGCCGGCCCCGGCCGCGCGAGATCCGCTTCGTGGCGTTCGTCAACGAGGAGCCGCCCTGGTTCCAGACATCGTCGATGGGCAGCGTCGTCTACGCCACCGAGGCGCAGCGACACAGACGAGCAATCAGCGGCATGCTGTCGCTCGAGACGATGGGCTATTACTCGGACGAGCCCGCAAGCCAGAGGTATCCCGCCCCGCTCAACCTGGTGCTGCCGCCGGTGGGCAACTTCATCGGGTTCGTCGCAAATGGCCGGTCGGCTGCGCTGCTGCGGCGGTGCCTGAAGGCCTTTCGGGCGCGCACCTCGTTCCCCGTGAGAGGCGCCGCGGTTCCGGCGTCGATTCCCGGGGTCGGCTGGTCGGATCACTGGGCGTTCTGGCAGGCCGGCTACCGCGCGGTCATGGTGACCGACACCGCGCCCTTTCGATATCCCTGGTACCACACGGCCGGCGATACCCCCGATCGCATCTCGTTCGATCGGCTGGGGCAGGTCGTGGACGGCCTCGAGCACGTCGTGCACGTGCTGGCTGGTGGTGAGTGAGCGGCTGAACGTTCAAGGCTCAAGGTTCAGGGTTCAAGGCTCAAGGTTCAGGGTTCAAGGTTCAGGGTTCAAGGTTCAAGGTTCAGGGTTCCGGGTTCCAGGTTCGGGGTTCCGGGTTCCAGGTTCCAGGTTCGGGGAGCGGATGTGTGAAGGTCAGAACGAACGCCAGCTCGTCGCGGATGAAGGTCAGGGGGCTCACGTGGAAAGCGGATGGCGGGAGGTTCGCAGCTGTAACTGGCTGCACGAAGCGTTGTTCTTGAAGTCCGTGCTCGAAGCGGAGGGGATCGACGTGCTGATTCCTGACGAACATACGCTGGGCGTGCAGCCGCTGTACGCGCCGGCGCTCGGCGGGGTTCGGGTGCTGGTCCCCGCAGCCGACCATGCCCGCGCGGCGGAGGTGCTCGCACCCGTGGATGCTCCAGGACCTGACGTGGGTCAGGACGCTGGCGAGGACTGACTGGGCGCCGCGCCGCGACGCCGCGGCTGTCCCCCTACGGGGTCGCGATCCCGTGGTGCTCCTCGTGCGCCCGGCGCGCCTCCTCCAGGGCCGCCGTCTTCGGGAATTGCCGCCCGGTCATCTCCGTGTAGACCTTGGCAACCTGGGACTCGAAGCCGATGATGGCCGCCTTCGACGTGTCGATGTACGTGGCATGCCGGTCCAGCAGCGCCGCGCGGATGGCCGGCACTTCGGCCTGCATCCGATCGGGCGGCAGCGCCTTGCGCCGCTCGACCTCCGCCCGCAGCGCGACGAAATACTGCCGCTGCCGTTCGAGCACGCTGCCGTCCCCGACCGTTCCGTGTCCCGGCGCGATGATGGTCGCGCCGAGCGCCTGCGCCTTCGCGAGCGTGTCCACCCAGGCCCCGCTGTCGCCGTCGCCCATGAAGTTGTACGGGCCGTTGACCGCCGCGTCTCCCGTGAACAGGATCCGTTCCCGTGGCAGCCAGGCGAAGCCGTCGCCCTGGGTATGCCCGGGACCGAAATAGCGCAGCTCGACCCGGTGGGTCCCGTCGTCGAAGATCAAGACGTCGCGGTAGAGGAGGGAGGGCGGCTTGAGGCGCGTGGACTTCAGGTCGTCGCGCGTCTTCGATTCGTTTTCCCAGCGGCCGGGCCCCCCACCAAAGAGTCCCGTCTCGAATTTCTTCATTTCCGCCAGCACGTTCTCGTGGGCGACCGGCACGGCGCCGTTGTCGACCCACACCTGGTTGCCGTAGGCGTGATCGCCGTGATGATGGGTATCGAACGCAAAGCGGACTGGCTTCTTCGTCTGCGCGCGGATCTTGTCGAGGATCAGCCGGGCGCCTGAGGGGAAGTTCGCGTCGAGCACGAGGACGTAGTCGTCGAAGACGACCCAGCCGTTGTTGCAGTGGCCCTTCCCGCGGAGATCGCCTTCGTGGAAGTAGACGCCCGGCGCGAGCTCCCGGACGGTCTCGACCTGGCCCGCCAGGGGAGGCCTGGCCAGCAGCCCGACGAGCGCCCCGGTGGAGAGGATGTACACGGCCAGTCGCCTCATCGGTGCTACCTCCAGCGTGGTGCGGGCGGTTATATCACGCGGGGCCGGCTGGGGTCAGGTCTTGCACTGACGTACGGCTACAGCGACCGTTCAGCCGTACGTCATTGCAAGACCTGCCCCAGCCGCGTATAGTCCCGGGACCCCTTGGACACACGGCGTCGGACTGCAGATCGGGTGTTTCGCGGCGCGCTCGCCTTCAACGCGACCCTCACGGCCTACTGGCTGTTCGTCGCCCTCACCGGCCGCGGCGATTACTTCTTCTATGACGTCGGACTCTCCTGGCAGACGCTCGCCGGCGTCGCGGGCGGCGTCCTGTTCTTCTACGTGCTCTGGGGTTTCCTCTGGTTCGCCGTCAAGGCTGCGCTCTTGCGCTACTGGGCCGGCTTCACCAGGGACGAGCGGCGCGAGGCGTTCTCGTCACGGATGGACGCGCGCTTCGAGGTCGCCGACTTCGTCTCGCGGCACTCCGAGCGCCGTATCCGCATCATCGACATGATCGGCCGCCGCGGCCGCTTCATCACGCTGGCGTCGGCGGCCTTCTACTACCTCTATCAGAGCATCGCCGCCGAGCCGACGTCCCGTTTCGCGACGATGTTCCTCCGTGACAACCTGCTGGACGCCGTGCTCACCAGCTGGATCTTCCTCGGGTTCTATTACGCGAACGGATTCCTGGCCGCGGCGTTCTACGGTCCGCAGTCGCGCATCATGGACGGCGTGCTCGCACGCGCCAACTGCCTGCTCATCACCACCCTCTGGACCGGCTTCAAGTTCGTGATGGTGCCGATCGGCGCCCGGCTCGCGGCCGTCTATCCACGGGAGCAGTTCGCCACGATCTTTGCCCTGATCTGGGGGGCCTACATCATCACCGACGCGCTCTCGGAAGTCGGCGGCTCGCTCTTCGGCCGGCAGACGCTCCGCGTGTGGGGCATCGGCGACGTCAACCGGAAGTCGATTGGCGGAACGGTGACCGGCTTTGCCGGTGCTCTGGCGTTCTGTCTCTGGCTCGTGGTGTCGAAGGAGCTCGCAGCGCCGTGGATCGCGCTGGCGCTGGTGATCGCCGTCTCGTCGACCGCCCTGGAGCTGTTCTCGCCGCGCGGGACGGACGACTTCACGATGGCGACCGGCAACGCCCTCATCTGCCTGGCCTTCGGCGAAATGATGTATTGACGCGTCGTAGAGCCAGAGCAGTGACAGCGGTCGGGCGTGGAAGTGCCGGAGAGGCGAGCGCAGCCGCACGCGCTCGATGCCATCGCTGCCGTGGCGAGCGGATGGAAAGGGCGCTGCGGCGGCGCTCCCGGACGGCAACAGCTAATCGTCGAGCACGAAGGTGACCATCATGTTCACCTGGAACTCGGTGATGCGGCCGCCCTCGAACCGCACCTGCTGCTCCTTGATCCACGCGCTGCGGATATTACGCAGCGTCTTGCTGGCCCTGGTCAGGCCCGACTGGATCGCGTCCTCGAAGCTCTTCGAGGAAGTCGAGCTGATCTCGCTCACCTTGGCAACTGACATCCTGCCTCCTTCCGCACTGTCGCGCTGTGACAGCGACGCTCAGGATATCGTCGATCGCAGGAAACGAGCCCGTCCGTTCGCTGGTCGAGCTGGTTCGAATCGATGCCGCAATCCGGCGGGCCGTTCGCTATTGCTGCCATTCCAGCCGGGGCACGTCGGGCTCGACGACTGGCAGCGCGAAGCAGGCCTCGTTCGGATTGATCCGGTCGGCGGGCCCGGCCACCCAGCCGATCGCCAGCCCCAGGTGGAACGCGAGCAGCACGGCGCACACTCCGAGAACGCGCGTGGTCATACATCGAGCCTCCGCTCGATTGGACGTCTGCGAACAGTGAACGGCCGGGGTGATTCGCCCTGATCGCCCGTTCCAGCGGCTCCGTCAGCTTCAGCGTCAAGACGCGCTGGGCGCTGAATGGCCGCGGTTGAATGACGAAGTAGGCCTGATCCGATCAGTGAGTCAATCGTCCTGTCAGGTGTTCGAAAGCCGTCCGGGCCCCGCTGTGGACGCGCCGCTCGACGAAGAACCGTCGCAGGCCCGAGAGAAAACCTTCGAGGCCGTCCACGGCGGACCGGTTCACGTAGAGCAGGTAACGCTGGCCTCCGGTGTCCTGCACAAGCGCGGTCAACGCCACTGAACCGTTCACGTAGTGCGTCGCGAACAGCTGCCTCGAGAGCACGACCACTTCGGGATTCGTGTGACGCGGCTGGAGCTGGGCCGCGATGTGCCATGCCTGAATGGTCCGTTTCGGCGGGTGAGTCGTTTCGAGCCAGTACATCGCCTCACTGCTCGACTCGGGTCTTGGAACGTCAGGGAACCGCTCGAAGTACGCGGCGAGGCGGGGCGCGACGGCGGCTGCCGCGTCGGAAACGGCCAGCAGGCTGGAGAAGACGTAAGCCGGATCGACCGGATCTCGATGATCGTGAAAGGATCGCAAGGCTCCGAGACCACTGCGGCGGTAGGCGGCAATGCGCTCCAGCACGATCGCCCGGAACTCGTGCTGCGCCGCAGCACGCCATTCAGCGCCCGCACGAGCTATCGCCTCCCGCAGCCGGGCCATCTCCGGTGCGGTGAGCTTCACGTCGCAGTCGCCAGGTCGGCAGTGGCGGAGGGCGTCCACGTCGTCCGCGGGAAGGGTCATGCCTGCCACGTCCTCCCGACGAACCGGCTCGCGGAACGTGCCTGTCGAGGGCACCTTGGGACTCTTCCAGAGTCGCGCGCTCTCGAGGATGTCCACGATGAACTGTTCGGGCGTGGTGGTCACGCGCCCGCCGATGAAGACGGCGAGCTGCGAGGGATTACCGGTGTCCAGGCTGCGCACGACAGTACGCCCGGCCCGGAGATCATCCCGGTCCTCTCGGGTCAGCGTGACGGCCGGCTCCAGAACGGAAAAAGGATCGCGAGCGGCGTGCTGCGGCACGTAGGCCGTGAGGCAGATGCAGGCGAGCGTCACGACCTCCAGGCTCCGCCGCCGTGTTTCAGTCTCGAACAACTGCCGACCGTCCGCCGCCTGCCTGCGAGCCCGTCGTTTCACGACGATGGAGCGTCGCAAGGTTCGCGCCAGTTCCACCGACAGGATTCACGAATGCGATTCGTCTTGACGTCGGATCCGTCTCCGCCGTTGGCGCCGACGCCCCCGTGGCTGGTCCGAAGGTGTTGGTCCGGTCAGAGCATGGGTCGCAGGCGTGGTCGAGGGTTCGCGAACATCGCGTCGGAAGTCGCTGAACGCACGCTACCGCTCCAGCAGCGGCTGGAGCCGCACACCGGACCACAGCCGATCCCGCGTGCTGCGCGTCAGCGCCAGCGAGCGCGCGCCGGGGGCCGTCAGGGCGAACACGCGGCGCGAGGGCGCGTCGGCGGTCGCGGCGGCTCGCGACGACGCGACCATCCCCTTGGCCTCGAGGCGATCGAGCGTGGCGTAGACCGAGCCGATCGTAATCTCACGCCCGGTGACGTCTTCCAGCTCCCGGCGTACGTTCATCCCGTACGCCTCGTCGCCCGTCCGTACCACTGCGAGCATCACCTGTTCCTCGAGCGAGCCGAGCAGCTCCGGCTGGGCCTGGCGTCGTGGTCCCATTGAGTGGCTCCTGAACACGTCCGGCCCCCGCTTCCGGCTTCGAACGGTCGCGACCGCGAGCTCCGTCTGAATGCATCACACGTTCAGCCGTCACGGTTGCCGCAGCACCACGGCCGGATCCGTCAGGCTGGCCCGGCGCGCGGGGACGAACGCCGCCAGCATTCCCACCACGAGCAGGATGGCCACAGCCGCCCCCATTGCAGTCGGGTCGGTTGGCCTCACGCCATACAACAGCGAGGCGAGCAGGCGCGAGACGACGAGTGCGGCCACGACGCCGATGACGCTCCCGACGACCACCAGCGCGGCCCCGCGCCCGACCACCTCGCGGACCACGCCAGCCGGCGGCTGGCCGAGCGCGAGACGGATCCCGTACTCGCGCGAACGACGCAGCACGTAATGCGAGATCACGCCGTAGACGCCGACCGCACCGAGCACCAGGGCCAGAGCCGCCAGCAGCGAAACCAGCGTGACCACCTGGGCCGTCGGCCCCATCGCCCGATCGAAGACGTGTCGCATCGTGGTGGTCTCCTGGACGGCGAGCTGGCGGCCGTCGCGGGCAAGCGTCGAGCGTGCCGCCTCGACCAGCGCCGCGAGCCTGTCGTCCGAATCGGCGCGCAGGACGAATGACACGTTGTTCCACACGGCGGGCACGTGCTCGTACAGCATGTAGCGTGCGGGCACCGGCGGGTCGATGAGGCGCGCCTCGGCGGCGTTGCCGACGATCCCGACGATCCGCTCGCCGGGCGGGCCGAAGGTGCGCAGCACTTTGCCCACCGGGTCCTCGTCGGGAAAGAACTTGGCGGCCAGCGCCTCGTTGATCACGACGACACGCCCGCTGCCTTCCCGATCGGAGACATCGAACGTGCGCCCCCGCCGCAGTGGAATGCCGAGGGTGGCGAAGTAGTCGGCCGTCACCATGCGGAATGCGGTAGTGGCGTTGAGCTCGGGCCGCCCCTCGATGCCCAGGCCCCAGTTGTCGCCGCTGCCGCGGAGCGGGAGCTTCTGGGCGGCAGCGGCAGCGCGGAGGCCCGGCAATGCCTGCAGGGCCGGCAGCACCGAGACGATCGCGCGCCGCCGTTCGTCGGGATTCAGCCTGACCGGCATCGTTGCATCGATCACTGCCACGCCGTCCACCTGCACTCCCGGGTCGATCGCGCGGAGGTTGGCCACGCTGCGGATGAGCAGCCCCGCTCCGGCCGCGAGCAGCACGGCCAGCGCCATCTGGGCCACGACGAGCCCGCCCTCGAGCCGGCCGCCGCGCGTGCCTACCCCGCTCGTCCGCATCGTCGCGAGCGTGGACTGAAGGCTGCTGCCGCGCCACAGCGCGGCGCCGGGCACGAGGGCCACGAGCACGGCCGCGCCGAGCGCCGAGGCCATCGCGGCCCGGAACACCGTCCAGTCGAGCAGCGCGGTCTCGGCCAGGGCCCCGAGCGGCAGCGCCTGCAGGAGCACCTCGAACGCCGCGACCGCGAGCACGGCGCCGGCCGTGCCCGACAGAGCGCCGAGCAGCAGTGATTCGACGGCGAGCTGCTGGATGAGCCGCTGGCGGTTGGCGCCGAGCGCCGCGCGAACGGCGATGTCGGTCGCCTGCGCATCGAGCTGCCCCAGCATCAGCGCCGCCACGTTGGCGCAGGCGATGAGCAGGATCGCCGCCATCGCCGCGAGCGTGGCGATCAGGCTCGGTCGCACGTCACCCACCAGGAACTCGCGCGCGGACTCAATCGACGGGTTCCTCGTCTTGTCCCACTGCGGGTTCGGGTAGTTGAAGTTGGCCGCCAGCATGCGGGTGAGCGCCTGGAGCGGTCCCTCCAGGTTGGCGACTGACTGACCCTCCGCCACGCGCCCGACGAGCGTGTAGCGCCCGGACCGGTTCTGCGGGTCCATGGCCGCCGTCGTCCAGACGTGCGTCGTGGGACTCGGAAACCAGAAGCCGCGCGGCATCACGCCGACGACGGTGCGGGCGATCCCGCCGAGCAGGAGGGGCTTTCCCACGATTGCCGGATCGCCTCCGAGTTCCTGCCAGAGCGAGTGGCTCAGGACCGCTACCGGCTCGGCGCCCGTCGCGTCTTCGCCCCCGCGGAACGTTCGTCCGAGCAGCGGGGGCGTGCCGAGCACGTGGAACAGCTCCGCCGAGACGGCGACGCCCGGCACCAGGCGTATCGGCCCGCCCGTTCCTTCGAGCGTCACGTCGCCCGGGCGGTAGGCGGCCATGCGCTGGAAGCCCGGGAAGTCGTGTCGCAGGCGGAGAAACTCCTCCTCGGTCCACGAGCCCGCGAACCAGAGAACGCCCACCTGCTCCTCGCGCGCGATGGGGAGCGGATCGAGCAGCAGTGCCCGCACCACGCTGTAGATGGCCGCGGTGCCGCCGGCGCCAAGGCCGAGCGTCAGAATCGCGAGGGCCGCGTAGACCGGCCGGCTCAGCAGCCGACGGGCGGCATAGCGCACGTCCATGATCACGCTCTCGAACATCGGTCCTCCGGGTCTCATCCGGTTCGCCTGCGGCTCGAATCCCGTCATGCCTCTCCACCAGCTCCGCCCCAACAGGGCAGGGACCGATCCGAGCGCCTGACGCCAGGCCCACCATCGCGCAGCGAACCGGCCGTCGACCGCGACCCGCCGCGCGTACTCCGCCTGCAGATCCGCGAGCACTTCCTCGCGCTCGGCCAGAGGCAGCAGTGCGCGCAGGACGCGGGCGGGGAAGCGCGGCAGGTGCCGCACCGGTCTCGTTGGAACAGGCATCCGGGTCTCGCGGGCCTCTATTCTACAATGTAGAAGTAGACGGGGCGACACCGCGAAAGGTTTGCGGGCAGGTGGTGAAAAATGGCGAACGACCTGCAGGATGGGACCGGCTGAGCTATTTCACCCGGAGCGTCCCTTTCATCGTCGGATGATAGGTGCAGACGTAGGCGAGCTCTCCGGCCTTTGCGACCGTGTAGGTCCAGGACTGTTCGGGATCGATCCGGCCCGAATCGAAACCGCCCGTGGTGGAAGTCGCGGTGTGGGGCACGACATCCTGGTTCACCCAGGTGACGGTGTCGCCGACGGCGACGTCGAGTGTCGCAGGGGAGAACCGGGTGGCGTCGACGATCGTGATCGTGTGGGCCCGGGGTGCGGGCGCGCCGCCGCAGGCGGCGGCCCACATCAGCAGCACCCCGGCCGCGATTCTCACTGGCCGTTCCCGAGCGACGACTGGATGTGCCTGGCGTGCTCGAGGTGCGCGACGAACGCCGGCTTCACCTTCACGAGCAGCGCCTTCAACTCGTCGTTGCTGGCGCCGGGGATCAGCGTCTTGTCCAATGCGTCCAGAACCTGCTGGTGGTATTCGACCTCGTGATCGATATAGGCCTTGTCGAACGCAGCGCCGCTGAGGGTCTTCAGCCTGGCCAGGTTCTTCTCGCCGCCTTCCTTCAGGCTCCGGCTCGTCGGGTTTTCCTCGGGCGTCACCTTCAGCTTGTTGACGAGGGCTGCTGCTGACTTGTTGACGCTGGAGTGATCCGTCACCATCTGCTCGCCGAACTTCTTCACCTCAGGGTTGCTGGCCCGTGCGGCCGCCAGCTTCCCGGCGTCGATGTCGACCTGGTTGGCGGCCACGACGATGGCCGCGATCTGCGCATCGGTGACGGCCTGAGCGGCGGCGGGAGCGGCCGGACCTGCCAGCAGGCCTGCCGCGACGGCAAGTACAGAAATTCCTCTCATGGATAATCCTCCTCTGCGCGCGGCAACGCGAAGCGCCGCGCGGCTACTGAATGCGCGCCAGCACCGCCGCGACCACGCGGTCGCAGCGCGGGCGCAGGAACCGGAACGCCGCTGGCGACGCGATGCCTGCCCGTTCGCTCAGGTCGCGCCGAAGCGCGGCCCGCGCGCGGGAGAGTCGCGTCTTGACGACGTCCTCACTGACCTCGAGGACCTCGGCCACCTCGCTCGTGTCCATGCCTTCGACCTGCCGCAGCATGAACACCTCCCGCGTCCCTCCGGGCAGGCGATCGATGGCCTCCTCGAGCAGCCGCGCGAGCTCCTGCGAGAAGGCCTGCCGTTCGGGGTCCGGCGTGCTCGTCGATGGCATCGGGAACTCCAGGACCGCGCGCTCCTGCGGGTCGAACGCCACGTCACGCCGCCGCCGGCGGACGCGACCGAGCGCTTCGTGCACGGCAATCCGCGTGAGCCACGTCGAAAACCGCGCACGTCCGTCGAATTGACGCAGGTGACTGTAGGCGTTCACGTAGGCCTGCTGCATCACGTCTTCCGCTTCGCGCTCGTCCTTCACGATGGCGCGCGCGGCCCGGTAGACGCGCTCGTTGTTCCGGCGCATCAGGACTTCGAAGAGCGACGTCTGGCCGGCCAGGACCTGCCCGACGACCTGCTCATCCGTGAGGAGAGCCCACTTTTCCAGCACGGACGCGTTGACGATATGCATGGGCAGCCTTTGATGATTCCCCGCGACAGCGTGCAACATTCGGGTCAGCTACCACTATAGAGGTGGGAGGAGGTGAAAGGTGACAGGGGAGAGGAATCGGCTCGTCTGCTGGCTGATCCTGCTGTGTCTCGCGGGCTCGCCCGTGCCGGCTCATCCACAGGAAACAGGCGCTGACATGCGGGACCTCTTCGGGACCTGGACGGGGTCATGGGAGGGCCTGGGGGCGAGCGGCGGGTTCGAGCTGGTGCTCGAGCGGGGCAAGGACGGCATGCCGAAGGGACGCGTGTCGGTCACCGGCGAGCCGACTTACAGCGCCGAGTTGAAGACGCTGTCGCTCGAGGACGGAAAGCTGGTGGCCACGTACGACTTCCCACCCGATGATCAGATCGAGGTTGATCTCACGGCGACGTTCCAGGGGAAGAGTGCAGCGGGAACCTGGACGGCGCGGCAGCGTGCCGATCGCACGGAGCTCGCGAGCGGCAGCTGGACCGTCATGCGACAGTGAGGCGGGTCAGTGGCGGAACCAGCGGCCCAGCGCCCTGCCACGGTCCGTCCGCACGACCGGCGGGGCGGCTTCGGCAGCCTCCAGGGGCACGCGCTTCGGCAGGTGAATCTTCACCACCATGTTCCCCGAGGGCTCTGCGGCCATCCAGAGGTGACCCCCGCAGTCCCCGATGAGCGAGAGAAGGGTACCCAGATCCAGCCCCTGTCTGGCCGGGGTCTGCACAGGCTCTGGCGGCTCCGAGGCCGGCCGCAGGTCGACCGGCAGAACCGGGCGCGCGCTGCCGGGTATCTCCGTGACGGTGATGAGCACGTGCTCGCCGGGACGGACGCTCGGGTAGCTCGCGAGGAAGCGGCGGCCGACGACCGTTGTCGCCAGCTCGACTTTCACGCGGCCCCCATGCGGCATGCGCGACCGCGCGTAGCTGGCCACGTTGACCAGAATTCGTTCGACCCGCTCGGCGTCCACGTCGACGTCGAATGAACTGGAGGCCTTCGGGAGCAGCAGCTCGATGTCGTCGCCCGCCACGCGCTTGAGCACGAGTTCGAGGTCGCGGAGCACGCGCGCCAGGCTGACCGGTTCGAGCGCGCTCACCTGCTTGTTCCCGTAGTCGGCGAACTGACGCAGATATCCGGCCGCCCGTGTGACTTCGCCCAGCAGCGCCTCGCCCTGATGCCGCAGCGAGGTGTCGCTGTCAAACGCGGCGAGCCACTGCTGACCGCCGTGGGTGACGTCGCGCAGCAGCGTGTCGCAGGTCTCGGCGACCTCCGAGGCGAGGCGGCCGACCGCTTCCATGCGCTGAGCCTGGCGCAGCCGCTCCTCGGTCGAGCGGAGGGCGGTCAGATCTTCCACGACGATCTCGACCGTGCCGCTTGCCGCGGCCAGCGCCTGCAGCCGGACGAGCAGGCGGCGCCCATCCTTCGTCTTCCAGGTGGCCTCGAGTGCTTCCGTTCTGCCGGTGCTGATCGCGCGTTCGATCAGCCAGGCATAGTCTGCCGGGGACTCGAACACGGTCGCGGCGAAGTCGAGGCTGCGCAGGTCGTCTGACCGGCGGTAGCCGAGCAGCCGGACGAGGGAATGGTTCGCCAGGATGATCGCGCCGTCCTGCTCGCACCGGCACAGGCCGTAGGGTGCGCGCTCGAACTGCCGCCGGTTCTCCTTCCGTCCCTCTTCCAGCTGCCGTCGCAGCACCGGGACCTGACCGGCGTCCGCCCGCAGCGCGTCGGCGTGCCTGCGCGCGAGATCCAGCTCGCGCCGGAGCGTCTCGGCCTCGCGGTGCAGGCGCGCGATCTCGCCGCTGCTGGCCTCGTGCTCGGTCCGGCGCCGTTCCTCGAGCTGCGCGAGGGCTTCGTCGGCCGCGTGCTGCGCGGCGAGATGCCGCGCGGCGTCGGCGCTCAGCTGCTCGTCCCGCTCCGCCATCAGCCCTTCGAGACGGGCCCGCTCGATGGCGTGCTCACTAGCGATGCGTTCGAGCGTGTCGAAGGCCGCGCGCAGCTGATCCAGGGACTGACGGACCTTCTCGTATTCGGCCGAGAGACGCTGGAGCTCCGCCTCGCTCGCGGCGCGGGCCTGCTCGTACGCTTCCCGCTCCTCGTTGACGATGGTGTGCAGCTGTTCGAGTTGATCGCGGGACGTGGCGAGCTGGCCCTGCAGGGTTCCCCGCTCGCGCTCCAGATCCCGGACTTCCTCCTGCTTCGCCGCGAGCGAGCGCTCCGACCGGGTCCGCTGCTGCTCGAGCTGCGCCTGGAAAGCCGTGGCCGCTTCGGCCAGCTTCCGCTCGAAGGCGGTACGCGCGGCGACCGCCTCGGCGAGCGAGGCCTCGTGCTGCGCCTGTATCTCGGCCAGGCGCGCCGATGCGCTGGCCAGCTCCGCGGCCTGTCGCGCCTCCGCTTCGCATCGCGCCGTCTCGGCGGCTTCGAGGCTCTGCTCGACGCCTGCCCGTGCGGCGGTTTCCGATCGGAGCTGCGCGTCCAGCGCTTCCTGACGCTCGGCGGCTGCAGCGAGGTCGGCAGCGGCACGCTCGCGGTCGCGCTCGTACGCCGCCGACGTCTCCGCCAGGGCGGACTCGACGGCAGCCTTCGCCGCCGCCGCTTCGTCGAGAGCGGCATGCAGCTCCCGCTCACGCCGGGCGAGGTGGTCCGCAGCTGCGGCCGCTTCTGCGGCCCGCGCCTGCTGCGACTCCTCGAGCGTCGTCAGGGTGGCGCTCAGCTTCTGAGCCAGGGCGTCGCGCGCCCGCGCGGCCTGCGCGAGGCTGGCCGTGAACTCCGCATGGCGCTGGGTCAGGTGGTCCGCGGAGGCAGCCGACTCCGACGTGCGGCGCTCGTCGGCGTTCCTGACCGCGCCTTCGAGCTCGAGGAGCCGCTGTTGCAGCCCCGTGCAGACGCGTGCAGCACGCGCCAGCGAGATCTGGTGCTGCGCCTGGCTCTCGGAGAGCCGCGCCGCGGCCGAGGCGAGCTCGGAGTCGCGCTGCTCTTCCGCCGCCAGGCGTGCCGCCTCGGCCTCCGCCAGCTTCGCTTCGAGCTCCTGCCGGCTCCGGCGCTCGCGCTCGAGCGTCGCGCGGACGTAGGCATCGAACTGACGGACGTCTTCGTCGACGGGGAGGATTTGATCGTGCGCCATATCCTGCAGTTCCGTGCAGCCGCGTGACCGGAAGTCTCCTCTTCCTATCGGCCGACACCCGCCGGTTGTGCACTGCGCCTGGGTTCGCGGGCGAGAAGCGTGCCGGTTCACCGGCCACCGCCTGTGTGACGACACTCACAGCGCTGTGCACGTCGGCCTCGCCGTGGCCGAGGGGCGTGTTCGCCGGCGCGGCCTGCCTATCAGTAAGTCCTGACTTCCGTGATTACGGTGGGATTCGGCCGGCGATGCATCCCGCCCCGGCGTTGCCCGGTATTGCGGGCGGGCGCCTCGCCACGACTGATGGGGAGTCTCTGTGCGTCACCGTAATTACGAAAGGCAGGACTAAGCGCTCGACGCAGGGTCGCGGACAGCGGAGGCGCCCCTGGCGGATTACGGCCCAGCTGCACTCCCCGCAGGTCGCGAGCGCCGACCGCGTGTGATAGAGTCGCTGCTTCCCTGCGGTTCGTGCCCGGGTCGTCACGCTGCACGTTGGCGACGACATGAACGAGCACGCTGAGGCGTGCCTTCTGATTGTCCTGCGACGGCGCCCTGCTGTCTGACGCATCCCAGTTTCCCGGCCGAAGAGGGGCAGCCGAGCTCCTCCATTGCCGCTCGCTTCAGTCAACCAACGCAGGAGAAGCACGCTTGCACACGAAGTCGATTCTCGCTGGAGCCATGCTCATCGCTGGCGCCCTCGGAAGCCCTGTCATGCTCGCGCAGCCGCAGAACGGCTCGAACATCGCTCAGTGCACGACCGTCAAGCCGGGCAATGGCTGGGTCTGCATCAACGGCGGATGGTATCCCCCCGACATGCCCTTGCCCGCGTCCGACACACGCCAGACTCCCCCTCCAACATCGTCGGCGGATTGCACGACAGTGCGGCCGGGACCAGGCTGGGTCTGTTCTGGCGGCGGTTGGTACCCGCCCGGGATGCCTCTTCCCGGTGCCCCGGCTTCCGCGACGCCCGCCCCGCAACCTCCGGCAGCAGCCTGTTCGACCATTCAGCCGGGGCCCGGCTGGGTCTGCGCCGCCGGCGGATGGTACCCGCCGGGAATGGCCCTGCCTGGCGGCCAGCCCGCTGCGAGTCCGGCGCCCGCGCCGTCCGCCTTGCAGTGCACCACGGTCCAGCCCGGGCCGGGGTGGGTCTGCAAGGGAGGCGGGTGGTATCCGCCAACGACGACGTCGACGCCGCCCGCGTCCGCCAGCGGGTCGTCGGGCAGCTCCACGTCCACGTCTACGGCGAGCACGGGCGGCCGCCTGCGGGTTCTGACGTGGAACATCCACTTCGGTCACGGGAATCCCGCCGGTCAGGCGCAGGCGATCGCGAGCTCGGACGCCGACGTCGTCCTCCTCCAGGAAGCGTCCACGTTCGACGAGCACATGCCTTCGACCTATGCGGAGCGGCTGCGGCGGCTGACCGGGCGCCAGTGGTACAGCGTCTGGGCGCCGCACGGGGGGCGATACACGGACAACGAAGGGACGTTGATCCTGTCCCGGCTGCCGCTCGTCGCCCAGTCCACGATGAACTCGAACGAGCGCGGGTTCTCGCGCGCGGTCGTGAGCGTCGGCGGCGTGCGCGTCACCATCATCAACGCTCACCTGGACTGGGACCGCACGAGGCGGTCCCGGCAGCTCGACGCCCTGCTCTCATGGACACCGCAGTTCAACGGTCCGCAGATCGTCGGCGGCGACTTCAATTCCTGGTGGGGCGAGTCGTGGATCGCACGAATGGAGAACCACTATAGCGACACCTGGCAGGACGTCACGGGCAGCGACGAGGATGGCTACACGTTGAACGGCGCGGTGCGGTTCGACTACCTGTTCCGGTCGTACGAGGACGCCGCGCGGTTGTCGCCGACCGGTTGCTGGGTGCGGCTGAAAGGACTGTCGGACCACGCGGCCGTCGTCGCCGATTACACGGTCAGGTAGCCTGATCGCGCGCGCATGCGGTCGGGCAGGTCCGTGCCCGCTGCGCGGACCTGCCCGTTTTGCGATCGATCGGCCAGGACGTTGGATCGTGCCGCGTGTCCACTTGCGGGACGACGCTGCGCGCGATCGGACGATCGCGCACGCCACAGCCACGCCAGGAGCGGCCGATACCGCGCTGGCAGCCTGCTTGCGTGCGGCCGGACCAGAGGAGCCCGCGATGGCTTTCTTTCGAGATATCCGGCACGGCCTCCGGACGCTTCGCCGCGTTCCCGGCCTGGTCGCCGTTGGCGTTATCACGCTGGCGCTCGGCATCGGCGCGAACACGGCGATTTTCAGCGTGATCTACTCGGTGCTCCTGAAGCCGCTCGCGTTTCCGGAGGCCGATCGCGTGGTTCAGGTGTGGATGGCCTTCCCGGACCGCGGCCTCGACCGAACGTCCTGGTCGCACGGGAACTTCTGGGACGCTCGTGACATGGTTCAGGCGTTCGAGGAGCTGGGGGCCATCGAGTTCGGCAGCGTCAACCTGACGGGGGTCGGCGATCCAGAGAAGCTGGAGTCCGCGCGCGTCAACGCAGGCTTCTTCCACGTGGTAGGCGTCAAGCCCGCCGCGGGGCGCGTCCTGCACCCGGGCGAGGACGCGCCGGGCCAGGACGCGAACATCGTCATGCTGTCGCACCGCTTCTGGGTGCGCCGGTTCGGGAGCGATCCCGGCATCGTCGGGCGGGCGATCGCTATTGACGGCGTGGGACACGAGGTCATCGGGGTTCTCCCGGCCGGGACGCCCTTCCTCGACTGGGCTGATGTGTTCCGGCCGCTGGTGCGCACGGCAAACGCACAGCGAGGGAGCTGGGAGCTGGCCGGCATGGCACGCATGAAGCCGGGCGTCACGCTGGAGGCGGCCCGCGCCGACCTCGTGCGCGTCACGACGGAGCTGGCGCGGCGCTACCCGGAAACGAACCGCGGGATGAGCGGCGCCGTGGTGCCCGTCGGCGAGGTCGTGGCGGGGGACACGACGCGCCGGGCGCTCTGGGTGCTGCTCGGGGCCGTGGGTTTCCTGCTGCTCATCGCCTGCGTGAACCTCACGAACCTGCTCCTCGCCAAGGCGGCCGGCCGCACGCGCGAGATCGCCATCCGGGCGGCCCTCGGCGCCAGCCGACGGCGCGTCGCCGGCCTGCTCGTCGCCGAATCGCTGCTGCTGTCGCTGGGCGGCGCCGTGCTGGGCCTGCTGCTCTCGGTGTGGACCGTCGATCTCCTGCGGACCAGCCAGGCCTCGGGTATCCCGCGGCTCGACGAGATCGCGATCAATGGCTGGGTGCTCGGCTTCACGACGCTCGTTGCGCTCGTCACGGGGATCGTGACCGGGCTCGTGCCCGCCCTTCAGAGCTCGCGCCGCGACCTCGTGCCCGCGCTGCGGGAAGGCGAGCGGGGAGTCGCCGGCACGCCGCGCCAGCAGCGGTTGCGCGCCGCGCTCGTGGCGGCAGAAGTCGCGCTCACGCTTGCGCTCCTCGTCGGCGCCGGCCTCCTGCTCAGGAGCTTCTCGGCGCTCTGGCACGTCGATGCCGGATTCGATGCCGAGCGCCGGGTGCTCGCAGAGCTGACTCTGCCGCGCCAGTACTCCGACGCCGACGACGGCGCGCGCGCCCGGCAGGTCACGCTCGACTTCGAGTCGCGCGTGCGCAACCTGCCCGGCGTCGTCTCGGTCGGCCTGGTGAGCGGCCGCCCGATGAGTGCGAGCAGCACCGGAATGGGCATCGTGGCCGCGGAGCGGCCCGACGAGCGAGACATTCCCTGGGCGAGCTGGCGGCTGATCAGCCGGGACTACTTCCGCGCCATGGGCGTGCCGCTCCTGAGCGGCCGCCCGTTCGACGAGCAGGATCTCATCGCCAGACCCTGGCGCATCATCGTGAGCCAGCGGCTCGCGAACCTGCTGTGGCCTGGAGGGGAGGCGGCCGGCCGCCAGGCGATTCTCTGGAGAGGGCAGGGCGACGAACGGGCGGAGGTCATCGGCGTCGCCGGCGACATGCGCGAGCGCGGGCTCGCGCAGCCACCGACGCTGGCGGTCTACCTGCCGGTGTACGGCTCGGGCATGAACCAGGTGCACTACGTGATCCACGCCTCGACGCCGATCAGCGCGCTCGCGCCGATGCTGCGGGCAACGCTCTCGAACATCGACCCCACCCTGCCGCTCTCGCAGATCCAGACGCTCGAGGAGATCGTGGTGCGCTCGACCGCCTCGAGGCGTGTCACGCTCGTGCTGCTGAGCGCCTTCGCGGCCATCGCGCTCGCGCTGGCGCTCGCGGGGATCTTCGGCGTGACGTCGTACGCCGTGTCACGGCAGACGGCCGAGATCGGCGTCCGCGTCGCGCTGGGCGCCAGCCACCAGCGGGTACTGTGTGCGATCGTCCTGCAGGGCATGAAGCCGGTGGCTGCCGGCATCGGGCTGGGTCTCGGAGCCGCCCTGCTCCTGTCGCGGCTGGTCGAGAGCCTGCTGTTCGGCGTGTCGGTCCGCGATCCCGTCACCTATCTGGGCGTTGCCGCGCTGCTCGCCGCGACGGCGCTGCTGGCGTGCGTCGTTCCTGCACGGCAGGCGCTGCGAGTGGACGTCGTGACTGCGCTCCGGGCGGAGTAGCCGCCCGGCGCCCGAGAGTCAGGCGGCACCGCGGGGGCGAATCGTCATGCCTCGTTCGCGATGCGATCGCGCAACGCCGCGATCGCATCGTCGTCGATCGGCTCGGCATCGAGCAGCGCCACGAGCTCGGCGGTGTGATTGAACTCGACCACATCCGCAAACTCGATCCAGTCCTCCCGGAGGCCGGCGTCCTCGAGCTCCAGGAGGAGCGACAGCACGAACTCCTGGTAGTTGCGCCCGAGGATCTGGATGGCGCCATCGCCCAGCCTGCCGTCCTCGTAGTAGAACTCCACGAAACGGCCGTCCGGCAGCCATCCCGTGACGGCTTCTCCGTTGCGCTCGACCAGGGGACAGAGGCCGGTCAACCCCGGAGCCGCGCTTTCCAGCGCCGCTGGTGACGCGAAGTAGGTGCGCGGTTTCGTCCAGCCGCCGAGGTCGAACGTGGGCGACGGGTCACGCCCGGACCACAGGTCGGCCCAGGCCGGCGGCAGTGTGCGTTCGATGAGTGCCAGCGCCTCGACTTCTGTCATCTGTTGCTCGCTGCATGAGAGCATACCGGATCATCCGCGTCCGGTGGCGACGGCCCGCGCTGAAGGCCGCCGTGCGGGGCGTGCTCCGTGATTAGCGCGGGCCCGCACCCCACGTCGTTGGCGACGTCCGGCATCGAAACGGCCGAGTCCTCGTGGAGGGCGGGATGGTATAATTCGCGGATGGCCAGCCGGCGGCGACGCCGCCGGGGGGC
>DASPFV010000013.1:0-17705 GCA_035620975.1 Vicinamibacterales bacterium | reverse complement strand
CGGCGTTGGGTCGCGCTGCAACGGATATCGCCCACGCGGCGACACGCTTTCATTCGACGGATTCGCCGAGCGACCCGCAGGTTGTGCTGCTGATTCGTCATCAGCGCGATGGGCGTCGGGACGGCGAGCGTCATGCCCGGGAACAGCAGGCCCGGGAGCGGGCAGCCGAGAGGAAGCGCGCCTCAGGCGGCGCGGGGCCGCCGCGCACGGGCGTCCCGCGCCAGCCGCTGCTGCAGCAGCGCGAGCACCGCGGCTTCCGCGCGCGAGAGCCGGGTCAGCCTGCGTGAAGTGAGCCGCCGCGTACGGTCCGCGACGATCTCGATGGTCACACCGTCGAGGTAGGCGTCGAACACCGCGGGATGGACGTAGCACTTCCGGCACACCGCTCTGGTGTTCCCGAGCCGCTGCGCCACTGCCTCGACGGCCCGGACGATCTGCCGCTTCCGGGCAGTGACCGCGGCGGCCGCCGCGCCCGGCGCGCTGAGCGCACTGGCGGCCAGCACCGTGCCCGCCCAGGTCCGGAAGTCCTTCGCCGTGAAGTCCTGGCCCGCGATCTCTCGCAGGTACGCGTTCACGTCCCCGGAGTCCACACGCTGGCGGCGGCCGTCCGCGTCCAGGTACTGGAAGAGCGTCTGGCCGGGGAGGTCCTGGCATCGCCTGACACTTCGCGCAAGCGCGGCGTCCTCCAGATCGACGGTCTGCCTGATGCCGGACTTCGCGCGGAACCGGAACTGCACGCGGGTCCCGCGCACCGCGACGTGGCGGTCCTGCAGCGTCGTGAGACCGAACGAGCCGTTGGTGCGCGCGTACTCCTCGTTGCCCACACGAATCAGCGTCTTCTCCAGCAGCCGCACGACCGTGGCGAGCACGCGCTCGCGCGAGAGCGCCGGCTTGCGCAGGTCCGTCTCGGTTCGCCGGCGGATGGACGGCAACGCCCGGCCGAACGCGATCATCCGTCCGTACTTCACGTCGTTCCGAACGCGGTTCCAGTACGCGTGGTAGCGGTACTGTTTCCGGCCCCGCGCGTCGCGGCCCGTCGCCTGCAGGTGGCCGTTCGCGTCCGGTGAGATCCAGACGCGCTCCCATGCGGGAGGAATAGCCAGCGAACGGATTCGCTCGAGTGTGGCGGAATCGCGCACGAGAGACCCGTCAGGCCGATAGTAGGCGACACCCGATCCTCTCTTCCGCCGGGTGATGCCGGGTGTGGCATCGGTGACGTACCGCAGCCCCGCCATGCGAGCGGAGGCGACCGGATCGACCTCGACGGCCGGCACCGCCACGGGCATCACGATCGCTCACGGGCCGGGTGCGGCCCGCCCGGCGCCGGGAAGAACGCGAAGTAGAGCGCTACGTGCGCGGCCATGCCGAGGCAGTTGTCCGCCACGACCTCCGAGATGGTCCGCCTGACGAGCTCTGTCCACGGTATCGGGATGCTCAACTTCCGAAGCACAGGCGCTCACGGTGCAAGCAGATGGCCATCATCAGACCGCGGGGGACCAAGCGAACGGGATCCCCTTCTCGACTGGCATACATCTCGCACTCCTGCAGGCTCCTGGAGGCAACGCATGGCGTCAGCACGACCGATGACCGATCGCGACGAGATCCGGAGCTGGGCCGAAGCGCGAAACGCGCGTCCGGCATGCGTGCAGGGCACGGGCCGCAGGAGCGGCGACACGGGGATGATCCGGCTGGACTTCCCGGGCTACAGCGGCGCCGAGTCGCTCCAGGAGGTCTCGTGGGACGAATGGTTCCGACAGTTCGACGAGAACAACCTCGCGCTGCTCGTGCAGGACGAGACCGCCGGTGGCGGTCGGAGCAATTTCAACAAGCTGGTCAGCCGGGAGTCGGTGCGAGGCGGAGCGTCGAGCGGCTCCGCTCGGCGGAAGGGAACCAGACCAGCGGGCCGCAGCAGCGCCGCACAATCGCGCAGCCGGAAAGGAGCCGCACAAAGACGTGCCGCCGCCGCGAAGTCCGGCGGCTCGCGGCGACCGCGGACGTCTGGGAGCTCCCGCTCGTCGTTCAGCAGGGGGACAACCCAGAGATCGCGTGCCAGCGCCGGCGCGCGGAAGAGAAGCGCGCGCCCCGGGGCGCGCAAGACATCGAGCCGGGCAAGCAAGGCGCGAGCGAAGGGCCGAGGCGGCACGCGAAAGGGGTCCCGATCACGTTGACAGCGACTAGGGGAATGCCCCTACCTTGACTTCGGCGTGACCCGCTAAACATGATCACAGCCCTTGGCTCCGCGGACTCCGCGTGGTGATTGGTGCTCGTGGATGTCCGGAGATCTCGGCGAGGTCAGCCTCGAGGGGACCGGCCGTTCCACCGCTCGTGCTGTTGAGGGACTCCGGACCGGCTTCACAGCGGCGCGGCCGATCCTCACCTGCTTCCTGATTGTCTGGATGTTCGTGTCTGCAGCCGTGCCCACGCCCGCGGCCCAGCACATCGCGGACGAGTACCGGGTCAAGGCCGCGTTCGTCTTCCGCTTCCCGCAATTCGTTGAGTGGCCGCCGGCCTCCCTCGCGGGCCGCAAGTCCCTCGATCTCTGCGTGCTCGGCCCCAATCCGTTCGGCAAGGTGCTCGACGAGCTGGTTCAAGGCGAGACGCTCGACGGCCGCACGCTCCTCGTGCGCCATCTCACGGCGGGAGCGGCAGCGACTGGCTGTCACGTGCTGTACCTGGCGGACGGCCCTGCGACTCCCCGTCGACCGATTCTGCAGCGAGTCGCGACGGCACCCGTGCTCACGATCAGCGACGCTCCCGCTTTCCTCGACGAGGGCGGCATCATCCAGCTGCGTGTGGTCGGCAACCGCGTGCGGTTCGACATCAACGCGGAGGCAGCCCGCCAGGCAGGGCTGCGCCTCAGTTCGCAGGTGCTGCGGCTGGCCATCACCGTCCGGGGAGGGCCGTCGTGAGACGCTGGCTCGACCGGCAGCCCATCCACCGGAAACTGGTGGCCATCGCGCTGCTCGTCACGACGGCCGCCCTCGTCCTGGCGACCGTCGGGCTGGCCGTCCTGGATCTCTGGCGGTTCCGCGCCACAGCCGTCACCGATACGACCGCCCTGGCGCGGGTCATCGCCGAGAACACCGCGGCGGCCGTGCTCTTCAGCGATCCGGAGGACGCCCGGCAGACGCTGGAGGCCCTCCGCGTCAGGCCCGGCATCCGACGGGCCTGCGTGTATCTGAACGACGGCCGGGTCTTCGCAGAGTTCTCACGATCGGCCGATCTCGCATGCCCGGATCGGATGCCCCTGACGCTGCCTTACCCGATCGTGGCTGGCAGCGCGGCCATCACCCGGGGCGAGCGCATCCACGGCACGGTCTACGTCGAGCGGGATCTTCCCGAGATCCGCTCGCGTGTGGGCGTCGCGCTCATCTCGGGCGCCCTGATGCTCCTGCTGGCGGGCGCGGTGGCCCTGTTGATCGCCAACCGCCTGCATCGCACGGTCTCGGCGCCAATCGCGCAGCTGGCAGCGTCGGTCCGCGCGCTCGATCCCGAGGGTCCGCCTCAGGCGCTCCCGCCCGTCCCGACCGGCGTCGACGAAGTGGGAGATCTGGGGCGCGCGTTCATCGAGGTGCTCCGGCGTGTCCGCGAGGCCAATGACGCCCTTCGGCTGAAGGAAATGGAGCTCGAGGATCTCCTCGTGCGCGAGCGCGAGGCCAGCCGCCTGAAGGACGAGTTCCTCGCGGCGGTGTCGCACGAGCTCCGGACCCCGCTCAATGCCATCCTGGGCTGGGTGCAGATTCTGAGCACCACGACGACGAGCGAGCAGACGACGGCCAGGGCCTTGGCGAGCATCGCCCGGAACGCGATGAGCCAGACGCGCGTGATCGAGGATCTCGTCGACGTCTCGCGCATCGCCACTGGCAAGCTCAACCTCCGTCACGACCCCGTCGACCTGCGGGAGGCGGTCGACGCCGCCGTCGAGGTCATTCGCCCTGCGGCGCAGGCGAAGGACGTCGCGTTCCACATCCATCAGCCCAACGACGCCTGCCTGGTCAACGGCGACCGCGACCGGCTGCAGCAGGTGGTCTGGAATCTGCTCTCGAACGCCGTCAAGTTCACGCCGTCGGGAGGTTCCATCTCCCTGGTCACGCGGGTGCGGGGGCCCGTCTACGAGATCGAGGTGAAGGACACCGGCGCGGGCATCCCGGCTGACTTCCTGCCGTACGTGTTCGACCGCTTCAGGCAGGCCGACGGCTCGATGACACGCGAGCATGGCGGCCTGGGACTCGGTCTGGCCATCGTCAAGGAGCTGACGGAGCTGCACCTGGGTTCGGTCACGGTGGCCAGCGACGGCCCCGGTTCTGGCGCGACGTTCAGGGTTCGCGTTCCGGCGTTGATCGGCTTCGAGTCGGCGCCATCCAGACCGGCAGGAACGGAGACGGCGACGCAAAGCCTCGAGGGAGTGCGCGTGCTCGCGGTCGACGACAACGCGGACTCGCTCGAGGTGCTGTCGGTGGCGCTCACGGCGGCCGGCGCCCGCGTGCGGACCGCGGCCTCGGGTGCGGCCGCCCTCGAGGCCTGGAGCCGCGAGCCGGCCGACGTGCTGGTCTGCGATCTCGCCATGCCCGAGATGGACGGCTTCGACGTGCTTCGCCGCATCCGCGAACTCGATCGCACCGCTGGCCGGACCACGCCGGCGATTGCCGTGAGTGCCCACGCGACCGCGGAACACCTGGCCCGCAGCCTTCGTGCCGGCTTCGCGCAACACCTCGTCAAACCGTTCCGTGCCGGCGATCTGGTGCGGGCCGTCAGTGACGCTGTAATGCGCCTATGTTGACGAATTCGAGGAACTACCCACGGGAAAGGCAGGCGCGCCGCGCGTCGCGCCGATTATCCGCTCCGCGACGCATCTCGAGTGCGTGGGTTGCCGCGGGACTCTTCGCGGCCTGTCTCGGGACCGGCGCGGGGTCGGCGACGGCGCAGACGGCCACCGAGCATCTGAAGCGCATGAGCCTCGAGGAGCTGATCAACATCGAAGTGTCCACCGTGATGCGGGTTCCCGAGCCGACGACGATGGTGCCGGCGGCCGTGTACGTCATCACCCACGAGGACATCCGGCGCTCCGGCGCGACGACCCTGCCCGAGGTGCTGCGCATGGCCCCCGGCGTGCAGGTCGCCCGCCTCGATTCGTCCCGCTACGCCATCGGGATCCGCGGCTTCGCCGATCGGCTCGCGCGCTCCATGCTCGTGCTGATGGACGGGCGCGCTGTCTACTCGCCGCTCTTCGCCGGGACCTACTGGGAGGTGCAGGACACGCTGCTGGCCGACATCGACCGCATCGAGATCATCCGTGGGCCGGGCGGCACGCTCTGGGGTGCCAACGCCGTCAACGGGATCATCAACATCATCACGCGCCGGGCCCGCGACTCGCAGGGGCTGCTGGTCACGGCGCGCGCCGGATCCGAGCCGCAGGCCGAGCTCGGGGTGCGCTACGGCGGCAGCGTAGGCCCGGCGTTCCATTACCGAGCGTACGCCAGGGGATTCCAGCGCGACGCGCAGTTTCATCCCGTCTCGCTCGACTACGACGACTGGCGGCTCGTCCAGGCGGGGTTCCGCGGGGACTGGACGCTTCCGCAATCGCGGACGTTCACGCTGCAGGGCGACCTGTACGGCGCGCGGGTCGGACAGCGGGCCGCCACCACGAGCTACGCTCCTCCCTTCACGCAGGTGTCGAGTCGCGAGGCGCCCGTCTCGGGCGCCAACGCCCTTGCGCGGTGGTCGGGCCCTCTTCGTGCCGGCACGCAGTTCCAGCTGCAGACCTATTACGACCGGACGAGCCGCGACGAGATCCCCGTTGCGGAAGACCGGGACACGCTCGACGTGGACTTCCAGCTGAGAGCGCGGTGGCGGGATCGACACGACCTGGTCTGGGGCCTCGGGTACCGCGTCAGCTCGGGGCGGATCACGGCCATCCCGCCAACCGCGTTCTCGCCACCATCCCGCACCGATCAACTCATCACGGGATTCATCCAGGACGATGTGACACTCGTACCGGAGCGGTGGCGCCTGGCGCTCGGCACGAAGCTGGAGCACAACGACTACAGCGGCGTCGAAATCCAGCCGAGCGTGCGTCTCGTGTGGCTGCCGAATCAGAGCAGCACGCTGGTCTGGTCGGTCACGCGGGCGGTCCGCACGCCCTCACGAGTCGAAACCGACTACACGACCGCCAGCGTCGTCAACCCTGCCGTACCGAGCTTCGTCCGCCTGCTGCCGAATCCGGAGTTCCGCGCCGAGGAGCTGGTGGCCTACGAGGCCGGGTACCGCGTCCGGCCCCATCCCACGGTGTACATCACGGCGTCGGGCTTCTTCAACCAGCTCGAGAACACGCTCAGCACCGACCTCCTGACCTCGTTCGTCGAGACCTCGCCACCGCCACCCCGGTTGATCCTGCCCGTCACGTTCAGCAACGGGCTGCACGGCAACAGCCACGGCGTCGAGGTGACCGGTGAGGTCCGCCCCCGCAGCTGGCTCCGCCTGACGGGCAACTATTCCTTTCTGCGCGTCCAGGTCACGCGGAACCCCGGGAGCACCGACGTGTCGCAGGAACGGCGCTACGAGACCGGCAGCCCGCAGCACCAGATGGAGCTTCGGTCCTCGCTCGACCTCCCGCGCAGCGTGTCGTTCGACTGGTTCCTGCGTTACGTATCCGAACTGGGGTTCGGCCCGGTGCCGGCGTATACGTCGTCCAACATCCGGGTCGCCTGGCAGGTGGCGCCACAGTTCGAGCTCTCGGTCGTGGGACAGGACCTCCACGCGGCGCGCCATCTCGAGTTCCCTGGCGGGAACAACGTGTTGATTCAGCGTGGCGGCTACGTCGGCCTCACGTGGATGCCGGCAGGCCGCTGACCCGGCCCGCCCGCAGGCGAAACGGCAAGAAGGGGAAGTATCCCGGCAGCGTCATCCGCGGGGCAGGGCCGCGCTCACGAGGTGCAGGAGCTCCCCGGCTTCGACCGGCTTGGCGCAGTATCCCTGATACCCTGCGGCGATCGCGCGCTTGCGATCCTGCGGTCTCGCGTAGGCGCTGACCGCGATCGCCGGCAGCGCGCGCCGATGCCGGCGGATCGACCTGATCAGCTCACACCCGTCCACGTCGGGCATCGCGATGTCCGCCACCAGCAGATCGACCGGCGCGCGGGAGACCGCGTCCAGGGCCGCCTCGGCCGAATCGCACTGCAGGACCTCGGCGCCGCAGCGCGTCAGCAGCGCCGCGAGCAGCTCCCGCGCGTCCTGCTGATCGTCCACGACCAGAACCCTCCGGCCCTGGAGCCGGATCGGCGTACTGGTCTCCACTGTCGCGACCGGGGCCACGGCGGTGCGCTCGTGGGCGCCCGGCAGCCGGATGGTAATCGTCGCGCCCCGGCCGGGGCCGTCGCTGTGCGCGTGGATCTCTCCGCGATGCTGCTCCACGAGGTGGCGCGCGATGGCCAGCCCCAGCCCGAGTCCGCCGTGCCGCCGCGTCGCCCGGCTGTCGGCCTGCCGGAACCGATCGAACACGTAAGGAAGGAAGGCGGGATCGATGCCGGCGCCAGAGTCTCGAACCTCGACCGCGACTCCGCTGCCGTCGCGTGAACACCGGATCGCGATCGTCCCATCCTCGGGCGTGAACTTGATCGCGTTCGACAGCACGTTGCCGAACACCTGCTGCAGCCGCTTGGCGTCCCCTTCCACGGCAGGCAGATCCGGGGCGATCACCCGCGTCATCGAGATCCGCTTCTCATCCGCGGCGGGCTGCAGGCCGCTCGTCACGGTCTCGACGAGTTGATCGAGCAGCATGGGCATGCGATCAATCTCCAGTTTGCCCGTGATGATCCGCGAGACGTCGAGGATGTCCTCGATGAGCTGTGCCTGCAGCCGGGCGTTCCGGCCGATGATGTCGAGCGCGTGCCGCACCCGGTCCTGCTGGAACCCGTCCGACTTCAGGATCTGGACCCATCCGAGGATCGCGTTGAGCGGCGTGCGCAGCTCGTGCGACAGCGTCGCGAGGAATTCGTCCTTCAGCCGGCTCGCTTCCTCCGCCGCGGCAATCCGCGCCAGCTCGGCCTCCTTGCGCCGCGTCACCATCATGCAGACGCCGCTCATCCCGACGGCCCGCCCGCGGTCATACGCCACCCGGCCCTTGCCCTCTACCCAGCGGACGGTCCCGTCGGGTGCGACGACGCGGTATTCGGCCTCGTGGGGTACGCCCAGCTCGATCGCCCGCCGCACGGACCCCAGCACACGCTCCTGATCCTCCGGGTGAATTTCGCGCTGGTAGCTGGCAAAGGTCCCGTCGAAGGATTTGGCAGGAAGCCCGTGCAACTGCTCGAGGTTGGCGGACCAGCGGACGTGGTTCGTGTTGAGGTCCCAGTCCCAGGTGCCCATGGCCGCGGCCTCCAGCGCGAAGCGGAGCCGCTCTTCGCTCAGCCTGGCCTTCTCCTCGGCGCGCGTACGTTCGACGGCAAACGCCACTTGTGCGGCGATGATGCCGGCGAGCTGCAGGTCGTCGGGCGTCAGCTCGTACGGTGCGGGATAGTAGAGCATGAACTTGCCGATGACCTTGTGCAGGCTCAGGAGGGGGATGAAGGCCATCGCCCCGATTCCCTCGCGTTCGATGACCGGCAGCAACTCGCGCAGAGAGGCCTCGGACGCGACGTTCGCCACGACGATCGGCTGCGCGTCCGGCGTGTCCGCCCGCCAGGGGGTGTGCCCTTCGACGGCTGACCGATAGGTGTCGGACAGACCGCGATGGGCCTTGAACCGCATGACTCCATCGGGATCGAACAGCAGGATCGCCGACCGACCGACGCCCAACCCCTCGGCCAGCGCGTCGAGCGCGGCCGTGTAGATCTCCTCGACCGTCTGGGTCAGGCTGATCGCCCGCGTCAGCGCAAGACAGACGCTCATCCGCGGGTTGGCTGCCATCAGCATAGAAGGACTCCGCCGGCAGACTGCCGGTGGATGATGGGTGCATGCACGAGCGGGGCCATTCTGCAGATTCCGGCACGGTGCGTGCTTAGTGCTCTCCCGGCGGCAATTCGTGTAGCAGTGCGATACAGCAGGCCGGCACGGGTGAAGCCCTTCCGTGCAGGTTCTGCTGGATGACGCCGAGGCCCCTGTCGAGCATGAAGGGCGCGTCTCGCCGGAGCGCCTGCGGCGCGAAGGCGGAAGCGGGGATCGTGGGGCCCCGCGAGCAACGGCGATGGGGGGGTCCGGCGGGGCGAAGCCCCCCGGTTGCTGTTGAGGACCAATGACGTACGCGGAGCACATCGTCCACGGGAACGTGGTCTCACACCACCTCGTTCAGCTGTTCGATAGTCAGGAGTCGCGAGCCAGCGAGATTGCCGCGTACCTCCGGGAGGGCTGGGCAGCCGGGGACACGTTGCTGGCGTTGCTCTCGGCTGCGCACTGGGGCGCAACGGCACGGCTGCTGCGCGAGCAGCAGATCGACACGGGCGAGCTCGTCGAATCGGGGCAGCTGACCCTGCTGGACTCGACCGCCATGCTCTCGGCGATCATGCGCAATGGCGTGCTCCGGACAGACCTGTTCGAGGCATCGGTGGGGGCTACTGTCCGACGGCTGCGCCACTCGCGACCGGGCCGGTTGCGGGTCTATGGCGAGCTTGTGGACCTCCTCGCCGCAGACGGCGACTTCGCCACGGCGCACCGGCTGGAGGAGCTCTGGAACGATCTGCTCGAGCGCGAGCCTCTCACCCTCTTCTGCGGGTACGCCTCGGAATGCTTCGGCAACCCGAAGGCCTCTCCGGCGTTACGTCTCATCTGTGACACGCACTCGCATGTCCGGACGAGCGCGCGCGACGCGCTCGGCGCCTTCCTCGTCGACAGACGCGGCGACAGTCCGGCTGCGCCGCTGAGGTTGTAAGCCCGGGCACTGACCTTGCGAGTCCCAGACCCGTAAGAAGGGTGCGCAGTGGGCGTGCAGCCAGCTGGAAACTGCCCAGGTCGTGACACATCCGTTGAAGAGCCATGCCGCACGGTGGTTGGCCGGAGGCGTGCTACCGCCGGGTTTACAGCCGCGCACGTATGGATTGCGTGCACCTTCGAGGACCTGAAAAGCCATTCACGTCATCGGAGGAGACCCCCATGCAACATCGTCTCGCAGCACCTGACCGCCGGGCGAGCGCGCGCGGCGCACCGGACGGAGAGCCCTCACGAACCGAGCTGGTTTCGATGGTCCTCGGCACGTACCACGAAATGCCGGGGCTCTCGCTGCACCTGCACCAGGCTGCCCGGCTGTTCGGACTGCGGCCGAAGACGTGCCAGGTAATCCTGGAGCATCTCGTCACGAGCGGCAGGCTCCAGCGACTGGATGACGGCCAGTACTCGAGCTTCTGATTCGTCCGGCTTCGACGCCGCCATCCTGAAGGAGGTCGTCCACCGGCCATGGCCGATGCCCCGGCGCGCGTGGGTCATGACCCAGACCTGGAACGACCTCCTCTTCGCGCACTGGCCAGTGTCCGCGGCGCTGCTGCAGCGGCTCGTGCCGCGCGAGTTCCCGATCGACATCCATGAGGGCAAGGCCTGGCTGGGCGTCGTTCCGTTCCACATGACGAATGTGTCGTTGCGGGGCGTTCCGGCGCTGCCCTGGATTTCAGCCTTTCCGGAGCTCAACGTCCGCACCTACGTGACCATAGCCGGCAAGCCGGGCGTGTACTTCTTCAGCCTCGACGCAGCCAATCCGCTCGCCGTGCGAACGGCGCGGCTGCTGCTGAACCTTCCTTACTTCACTGCCGTGATGAACGTGACCGCGCACGCCGGCGGCGTGGAGTACCGGAGCCGCCGGAAGAGCGGGGCGGACGCGGAGCTCCAGGTGAGCTACCGGCCGATCGGAAGTGTGTTCAACCCGGAACCTGGAACGCTCGAGTACTTCCTGACCGAACGCTACTGCCTCTACAATCGCTTTCGCTCAGGCGCCACGTATCGCCTGGACATCCACCACCCGCCGTGGAGCCTCCAGCCGGCGACGGCTGAGTTCCGGCGCAGCACGATGGGCGATGCCGCCGGGATCGTGCTGCCTGACACGCCACCCCTGCTGCACTTCTCTCGCCGCCAGGACATGGTCGGCTGGGGGGCGGAACCGACATGAAGGTTCGGCTTCCGGATTCCGGGTTCCGGTTCCGAGTTCCTGGTTCCGGGTTCATGGTTCCGGGTTCGGGATGTTCTTGCTACATCCAGCAGAGTGACAGCGCCGCTGCGGGACGCGGGCGGGCACCCGCGCGCCGTCGCTGCCTCTGGTGCAGAGCCACCGGCGGTCGTCTGGCCACGGCGCACAACCCGCGCAGTCGGACGCTGCGGCGGATGACAATGCAGCCGCGCGGGCCGGAAGTAGGCGTCGCACGCACCGTGTTCGGCAGCGACCGCGTCGGTCCAGTCGAGCGGCAACGTCTGGGACTGCTGGCGCATGACGCGTTTGCGGCCGGCGCCGGTATCACCTATGCTCTCTTCGTCTCCCGGATCCCGGCGATCGGCCGGGGCGCCGGCTGCCTGTACGGCTCGCTGGTGTGGGGTGCGGCGGACGAGCTGGCAGTCCCGGCTCTCGGGCTCTCCCGCGGGCCACGCGAGCTGGCCGTGCGCACGTCTACGCGCTGGTTGGACATTTCGTCTATGCGGCGACCCTGCATGCCATCGCCGGGCGATCGCACGACGCGGAAATGAGTTCGACCCGTCGTCTGTATCATTGACGTGTAGAATGGGCGGATCCGATGCCCATCCCGGGGGCCCAGTCGTCCGGCGCGCTGGAGCGAATCAGGGTTTTTCTCGCCGACGACCACGAGACTGTCCGTCAAGGGCTGCGGCTGCTGCTCGAAACCCAGAGCGACATGGAAGTCGTGGGGGAAGCAGCCGAAGGCAGCACGGTGCTCGAGCGGATCGCCGAGCTCAAGCCGGACGTGGTGGTCCTGGATATTTCCATGCCCGGGCTGAACGGGCTGGCAACGGCGCGCCTGCTGCGGACGACCGCGCCGGATCTCGGCATCGTCGCGCTCACCCGGTATCGCGACGACGCTTACGTGAGCGAGATGGTGAGCGCCGGGGCACTCGGATATGTCCTGAAGCAGAGCCCCTCGAGCGAGCTGTTGAGGGCCGTTCGCGCCGCCGCCAGCGGCGAGTCCTATCTGGATCCCCGGTTGAAGAGCTCCGAGCCGGGCGGGTGGATACCGCCTCCGGCCGGCCGCGCGCCGCGAATCACGAAGCGCGAGACACAGGTGCTGCGGCTCATGTCGCTCGGCCACAGCAACAAGGAGATCGCGGCGCAGCTCGGTCTCAGCGTGAAGACAGTCGAGGTGCACAAGACGAACGCGACACGCAAGCTCGGCCTTCGCGGCCGCATCGACATCGTCCGCTACGCGGTGCTGCAGGGCTGGCTGACCGAGCCCTGAACTCGAGAGAAACCGGGGGCTTCGCCCCCGCCGGCCCCCCAGCGCGCCCGTGGCGCACCTTTTCTTGGCTTCGCGGGTCCGGCGCAGATGGGGTGCGCCACTCGTAAGGATCCTCCCCAATTGCGCAGTTAGCGGCGTCTCGGCCATCGTTCTCTGGTGACGAACGAACAGCAGCAGCTCGATGCGAGACTGGGGGCCGCTCTCTATCGGGTCGCCAGGCTCAAGCAGCGCATCGGCGGGACCGAGGCGGCGTCGCGGCTCGCGCCCAGGCTCCTTCAGGAGCTGGAACGGTTGACTGACGAGCTGCAGCGCTCGTATGAGGAGCTCGCCGAGGCGCGCGCGGCGTACGAGAAGGCCCGGAGGCTGGAGGCGGAGTCGGACTCCCGCGCGCGACTCGTGTTCGAGGCGTGTCCGACGCCCTGCATGCTCGTGAACACCGACAGCACGATCATCGAAGCCAACCGGGCAGCCGCCGTCCTCCTGAACGTCTCGGTCCGACATCTCGCAGGCAAGCCCCTGCATCTGTTCATCAACGGCCAGCGAACCGAGTTTCTCGCGAGTCTTCGGAGCCTCGAGTCAGGCGGGCAGTGCGAATGGTCCGGCCGGCTGCAGCCGCGCGAACGGTGCGCCGTTCAGGTCGACATCACGGCGATCACGGACGCACACGATCAGTGCGTGCTCTTCCTGGTGTCCAGACTGGCGCGGGGAACCGTGATCGCGCACGAGGCTGCGCCGGACGCCGGGGAGGGCATCGAGGCGGCCGCGAGCGGCCACATGTGGTCGTGAGCGGACCTCCCGGTCCGCAGAGCAGTTTTCACGAAGAAGTTGGCAAGAGGCTCCCCACTTGTCGGACCGACTGACTCCGGGCCCGCGAATCCTGCTGGTTGACAGTGCGCAGGACGAGCGCGAGATGTACGCGGAGTGGTTCAGCAGCCTCGGCTACTGCACGCTTCAGGCCGCAACGGCCTTCGACGGCTACCGCCTCGCGGCCGAACTCCACCCGGACGCGGTCGTGACGGATGCGCATTTGTCGGGGGGCCAGGACGGCCTGTGGCTGGTCGCCCGGCTCCGAGAGGCGACCGACACGCACGACATTCCCGTGGTCATGATTGCGGCACCCTCGTCCAGAGACGGCTTCGCGGGTGCCCTGCGTGCCGGATGCGACAGCTGGCTGGAGAAGCCCTGCCCGCCAGACCGGCTCGCAGACGAGGTGAAGGCGCTCATCCAGTCACAGGTCCGTTGAGCGTCAGGTGTATCGCCGGACCTGCGCCGCACAGAATTCCGCGAACAGACCCAGGTTGCGCGGCGGGCTCGTGTGGTGCGGGCGGATGCCGTGCGACTCGGGCGTGAAGCAGAACGTCAGCGTCAGCTCGAATGGCTCGAGCGCCGTCATCTGGCGATCGAACCAGGTTTGCGCCCCGGGACGGAGGCCGTCGGCCCAGCTCAGACCCGTGCGCACGTGGCGCACCCCGAGATCCTTCAGCCACTGCACGGCCTCGCCCAGCCGGTGGTCCTCGAAATGGAACCACTGGCAGATCCCCAACGCGGGCGTGTAGTCGGCGAACCGTCTCATCGCGAGCTTGGGTGTGCCGTCCTCGCGAAGCAGCCCCATGTGGAAGTGCCTGTAGTAGGACGAGCCCTCCGCTTCGCGATGGCGGGTGGTGGCAGGCCAGGCCTTCGGCAGATCGTAAAGACTGTACCAGTGCACGCGCTCGGCACGGCCCGCCAGCAGCTCGGCGGTCCGCACCAGCCCGAACTCCTGCACCTCTTCGGCGCCGAAGCTCGAGACGCCGACCTCCGATACCCACACCGGAAGCGTCGTGACCGCCTGGACGGCCGCGATCCGCTCGGGCCACTCGTGAATCTGCCAGTGGTTCCAGTCCAGCGGAAAGCCGTGGACGGCGATCACATCCACGACATCCAGGGCGCCGAGGCTACCGAGCGTACGGACGAAGTCCGGATCGATCGGCGACATCCCACCCATGACACGGCGCAGGCCCGGCCGCTCGGCCGCGACCGCCGCCGATGCCGCCTTCACCATCGCCGCGAACGTCTCCCAGCCACTGTCGATCTCGAAGTCCCAGTGAGAGAGATTGTTCGGCTCGTTCCAGAACATCACCGCTTCGATCACGAGTCAGCGCTCTCCCTTCTCGCGTCCCCGTCGAGGCCCGCGACGATGTTCGACAGCCGCTGCAGGCGAGGGGCACCGGCCTGCCGGGCTTCGGCGTGCTCGCGCCGACAGATGAACACCTCTTCCTCGGGGTGCGCAACGATCCGGAACCCGGCGCTCCTGAGCATCGCTTCGGCGCAGGCGCGATTGGGGATCCACCAGTTGGTCGGATCGCCCGCGTACCGGTGCTCCACGAAGTACATCCGGGGGTACGTCGGATCCTCGAAGTGCCCGCGCTCGTTGAAGTCGTAGTCGCGGGCGACCTCGTCCACCTCCGCGCTCCCGCGCAGCATCGACTGGAACACGAGCAGGTCTCCGACGACGTGCTCGCCCAGAATGTCGAGCGCCAGCAGCGGATACCGGAGGTGGTAGAGGACGCCCATGAACAGCACGATGTCGAAGCGCTCTCCGAGGATGGGCAGGTCGTAGACGGACAGCTCCCGCAGCTCGATCTCGACGCCGGAGATCTCCGCCGCGAGCCTGGCCTGCGCGAGATAGCGCGGATCACTGTCGACCCCCACCACCCGGCCGGCGCCACGGCGCTTCATCTCGATCGAGTAGAACCCTGCATTGCACCCGATGTCGAGCACGGTCCGGCCGTCGAGATTCCCCGGCAACGCGCGTTCGAAGGCTCGCCACTTGACCGCCGGGTAGTCGCCGAGGAAGTGATCCGGCGCCGTCTCGATTCCGCCCAGGTTCAGGTTGTGAAACCAGTCGCCGAGCTCGCGCACGCGCTCGCGAATCCGATCGGGCGACAGCCACGTGCTCATCCGTGGCGAACGCACGCAAGATCGGGTCCCACGGGGCAGCCGGGTCGGCCGCCCATGTAGACTGGAACGCGTGCCCCCGTTCGCCCTCGCGCCGCCGATCGAGCCGATGCTCGCGAGGCTGGCCGATTCGCTCCCGGCCGGGGCCGGCTTCCTGTACGAGCCGAAGTGGGACGGCTTCCGGGCGATCGTGTTCGTCGCGAGCGGCGAACTGTTCATCCAGAGCCGCGATCTGAAGCCGCTCGACCGCTACTTTCCCGAGCTGCACGACGTGCTGGCCGCTCAGCTGCCGCCCGGTTGCGTGATCGATGGCGAGATCGTCATCGCCACGCCGCGAGGGCTCGACTTCGACGCGCTCCAGCTCCGGCTGCACCCGGCGGCGTCACGGGTGGCGAAGCTCGCGGCCGCAATGCCGTCCTCCTTCGTGGCCTTCGACCTGCTGGCGGCAGACGGGCGCGACAGGCGCGGCGATCCGCAGAGTGCCAGGCGCGCGGCCTTGGAACGCCTCCTGGCCGACGCCAGCCCACCGCTCCACGTCACGCCGGTAACGCGCGATCCGGCGCTCGCGCGTGACTGGCTCGGTCGCTTCGAGGGAGCCGGTCTCGATGGCGTGATTGCCAAGCCGGCGGACGGACATTACGAGCCCGGCAAGCGGGCCATGGTCAAGGTGAAGCACGCCCGCACGGCCGACTGCGTCGTCGCCGGATTCCGCTGGCACAAGGCCGGCCGGGATCTCATAGGGTCGCTGCTGCTGGGCCTCTACGACGACGGGGGGCGTCTCCAGCACGTGGGCGTCACGTCCGCGTTCACGATGGACGTGCGGCACCGGCTCGTGACGGAGCTGGCGCCATTGCGCAAGGAGGCGCTGACGGATCACCCGTGGCGGGAGTGGGCGAGCGGTTCCGTGGCCGGGCGCATGCCCGGAGCCCAGAGCCGCTGGAGCGCGGGTAAGGATCTCTCGTGGGAGCCGCTGAGGATCGAACGCGTCTGCGAGGTGAAGTACGACCACATGCAGGGGGACCGGTTCCGGCACGCCGCCGTGTTCCTGCGCTGGCGCCACGACAAGGCGCCCCAGGCGTGCACCTACGCCCAGCTCGAGGTCACGCCGGCCTACGAGCTGGAGAAGGTGTTCGGTACGGCATCGTCACAGTGAACGCCGCACCCGTCCCGCTGCCGTCGCTCTCGGCCGTGACGGTTCCCCCGTGCAGCTCGACCAGGTGCTGCACGATCGCAAGCCCGAGACCGAGCCCGCCGTGGCGACGCGCCGTGGACGCATCCCCCTGTCGGAATCGCTCGAAGACGTGGGGCAGGAACGTCCGGTCTATGCCGATGCCGTTGTCGCGAACCTGAAGGGTGATTGGCCCGGCGTCGTCGCTCAGCGCCACCTCCACGCGTCCGCCCTCGGGTGTGAACTTCACGGCGTTCACGAGGAGGTTCGCGACGATCTGCCGCAGGCGGGCGGCGTCGCCCATCGCGACGAGGGGGGAGTCCGGGAGCCTGGCCGCGACCGAGATCTGCTTGGCCTGGGCGGCGGGTCGGATCGCATCCAGAGCGCCGCCCACCACGGCGACCAGATCGACGGGAGTCTGGTCGATGGTAAGGCCGCCGGCGATGATCCGTGACACGTCGAGCAGGTCGGCGACGAGCTGCGCCTGCGCCTGGGCGTTGCGGTCGATGACTTCCAGCGTACGGCGCACCTGCGAGGGCTCGACAGCGCCGTCGAGCAGCATGCGCGTCCACCCCGCGATCGCGTTGAGCGGCGTTCGCAGCTCGTGCGAGAGCGTGGCGAGGAACTCGTCCTTCGCGCGGTTCGCCGTTTCCGCTTCGCGCCGCGCGGCGCGCTCGCGCTCGAGCAGGTCCTGCCGCTCGCGCTCGGCCTGCTGCATCGCCCGCTCCGCGTGCTGTCGCGCGATGAATTGCCCGATCTGCTGGCCGACCGATTCCATCGTCTCCAGGGTCTCCGGATCCGGGGCCAGGACCGTGCGGTGGAAGAACTCGACCACGCCGAGGACCTCGGCGCCGAGGCGGATGGGGAACCCGAATCCGCCGTGCAGCCCTGACGCCACCGCCGCCGGCGCACGCGGGAAGTTCGTATCGACCCCGACGTCTTCAATCCAGTGCGGCCGGCCGCTCGACCAGACGCGCCCGGGCAGGCCACTTCCCTGCGGAAACTCCACTTCCCGCGTCCGCGTCACGAACGGCGCGACGCCGGCCTCGGCGGTCCACACGGCGAAAGACCGCAGCATCTGCCGCTCCGGATCGAGCGTCCACAGCGCCCCAACGTGCCACCCGAGATGCGTGCAGACCGCCTCGAGGATGCGCGGCGCAGCGTCCCTGAGGCTCGACGCTCCGGACAGCACCACACCGACGGCGTAGGCGGCGGCTCGACGT
>DASPFV010000012.1:0-2920 GCA_035620975.1 Vicinamibacterales bacterium | reverse complement strand
GCCCACGCCTTCGCCAGCCCGAAGTCCAGCACCTTGACCCGGCCGTCGCTCGTGAGCTTCACGTTGGCGGGCTTCAGGTCGCGGTGGACGATCCCCCTGTTGTGCGCCTCCTCGAGGGCCTCGGCGATCTGCTCGGCGATTTCCAGCGCTTCCGGAACCGGTATCGGGCCGCGCACCAGACGCTGCTTCAGATCCTCGCCATCCACGAGCTCGAGGGCGAGGAACGGCGTGCCGTCGGCTGTCTCCAACCCGTAGATGGCGGCGATGTGCGGGTGGTTCAGCGACGCGAGCAGGTGCGCCTCACGCCGGAACCGTTCGAGGCGCTCGGGATCCCGCGCGACCGCCTCCGGCAAGACCTTGATGGCCACCTCGCGGCGGAGCGCGGTGTCCGTCGCCCGGTAAACCTCGCCCATGCCCCCGGCGCCGATGGGGGCAGTGATCCGGTAATGCGACAGTGTCCGGCCGACCAGATCGCTCATGTCGTACGGCTTCGGGATCTCTTCCAGAGCGGACGCGTGGGTAGCGGCATCATATCAAGTCAAGGAGCGCCAGCGGCGGAGAGCGCGCGACGACGTCACAAGCCGGAAGGCATCGACCGCCAGCCGATCGCCCTGAGGCTGGCACCTCCGCCCGCAGAGACCACGGTCCTCATGTCACCGAGAAGATGTTCGGTCCGAACGTGCTGGTCGACAGAAGAGGGTCGCGGAGCCAGCCTGACGGAGGATGATCCGGCGGTACACGCTGCCGGTCCGCCAGGTCAGCAAGGGAGGGCGAATCTCGGTAGAGGTCCACACGACGACAGGGGAGCGGCAGTTGGCCTCCTGGAGAGTGGGTCTGTTACCCGGCTCGGAGTCACGGGCGGAAGATCGCAATCGCCTGCTGCAGCGTCGCGAGCACGTACAGCGCAGTCCACATCGCCACCACGGCCGGACCCAGCACCCGCCTCCAGGGGAGCGACGCGAGAGGACTCGCCGCGATCGCGCCCCGCGGTTTCGCCGTCAACACGGCGCGACACCGCCGGCGGAGTCGATGCGCCCGGATCTCGTCCACGTCACAGGCCGGCAGATCGCCCAGCGCCGCCAGCACGGGGTCGTTGCGAATGTCGTGACTGGTCACGTGCCGAACCTCCTCTTCGTGACGATCGCCTCGCCGGTCGAGGCGCCAAGTTCTTCCGCGAGCGCGGCACGCGCCCGTGCCAGCCGCTGCCGCATCGCCTCAGGCCTGACGCCGCATACGCCCGCGGCCTCTGTCGGCGTCAACCCCTCGGCAGCCACGAGCAGCAGCACTTCCCGGTGTTGCGGTGGCAGCCTCGCGAGTCCCTCCTCCAGCCGCCGCTGTGTCTCCGCCGCCAGCGCCAGGTCGAAGGGCGAGGGCCAGCTCTCCCGCGACGGCCAGAGCCCGGGCAGGCCGTGGTCGAGCGTCTCTTCGAGCAGGCACGCGCGGCGATGACTCCAATAGAGATTGCGGGCCACGGTGAAGAGCCATGGCGCGAGCCGGGTATCCGGCTGCAGGCCGCGCGCGTGACGGACCAGGCGGAGCCAGGTTTCGTCGAGCAGGTCCTCGGCGACGGCGCGGCGTCTGCTCAGCCGCAGCAGAAAGGCGAACAGCTGCGCCCGATACGCGTCGTAGACGGCATCGAACGCCGAGGTCTCGCCGCGGCGAAGGCCCTCGACCAGCGCCAGCTCGGTGTCGCGGTCCATCTGAGTGATAACGCGCGAAGCGCCCCCGCGTGACGACCGGTCACGCGCCTGCCCGAAGCGGGTTGTACATCACGCAGAGGAGGTGCGATGGAAATCCTGAGTCACCTGGGTTGGTCCGCGAAGCTGAGCCTGCTGGTGGGGATCTGCCCGCTTGCCGTCGCGGTCGTCTACGCGCTTCGTCCCACCGAACGGGCGCTCGCCTTCGCGCGCCCGGTGTCCCTGGCAGCGATCTTTGCCGGTATCTCGGGCCTGACGGGCGGGGTCGCCATGGGCCTGAAGCGTCTGGCGACCGTGCCTGACGCGATCGACAGCCCCGGATTCTACATGGGGCTGGCGGAGTCGCTGGTGCCGGCCTTCGTGAACTTCGGGTTCCTCGCGGTGGCCTGGCTGCTCGTCGCGGCCGGGATGTTGCGGCGCCGCCCCTGACTCGGGGGCTCCTGTGCATCGCCCGGAATCAAGGAGACGAGGCCGCGTCTCCCCCGTCCTTTTGCCCTTCAACAGCCGGCGGCGGCCCCCGAGAGACGATACGCCGGCGAAAGACTGGAAGGGCTGTGTGAAGCCGCGACGTCAGCCGTCTCGAATTGACTTAGGTCCTGAACGTGACTATCGTCCTCTCTCTCCAGCCCGGCGCAGGGACGGACAGATGACGAACGTTTCGATCACGGTCAACGGCAGGGTGCGAAAGGCACATGTGGAGCCCCGCCTGCTCCTCGTGCATTTCCTGCGGGAGCAGCTCAACCTCACCGGGACTCACGTCGGCTGCGACACCAGCCAGTGCGGCGCGTGCACGGTGCTCCTCGACGGGAGAAGCGTGAAGTCGTGCACGATCTTCGCGGTGCAGGCGGATGGCGGCACGGTGACGACGATCGAAGGACTGGCCGAGGGCGGCCGGCTGCACGCGCTGCAGGAAGGATTCTGGGAGGAGCACGGCCTGCAGTGCGGCTACTGCACGCCAGGCATGATCATGTCCGCTCTCAACCTGCTCAACGACAACCCGCAGCCCTCCGAGCGCGAGATCCGTGAGGGCATCGCCGGCAACTTCTGCCGCTGCACCGGCTATCAGCACATTGTCAACGCGATCCAGCATGCCGCAGCCAAGACCCGGGATCGCGCGGCCGCCGAAAGGAGCCGGTAATGGCTGCACCCGTGCTCCCGAAACTGGTTGGCACCCGCGTCAAGCGGCGCGAGGATCCCCGTCTCATTCAGGGACAAGCGACCTA
>DASPFV010000011.1:0-28451 GCA_035620975.1 Vicinamibacterales bacterium | reverse complement strand
CGACGCGGACGGCGACAAGCGGCGCGTCATCCAGTTCCGGGGCGCCGGTCTCCTCTCCCCGTCCGGCCTGAGCTTCACCGCGCGCGGGCGTCTGCTCGTCACGCCGGGGTGCTACGAGTTCGATCCCCGCTGACCATCAGGTCGTCAACTTGGGGAACTCGGTGATGCGCAGGTTCGTGCAGCCGTACGGAAGCAGGCGAATCTCTGCCGCGGGATCGTCGGTCACCGCCTCGAGGGGATCCGCCCACGCCGCATCGGCGGGCGACAGCTCCCCCGCCCAGCCCCGAACGCTCTTCCAGCTGGCGATTCGGCGTCCTCTCGCGATCGCGACGACGCCGGCCCCGCCGGGCGAAAAGGGCCGCTCGCCCACCGGCCGCTCATGGAACGTCACGCTTCCCTCGGGCCGGCGCTCGTCCAGAATCAAGCCGTAGTTCCACGGCGTAGTCGGCCGGACCTCGAAGTCCGCGTGCGGCAGCTCGCGATGCGGCTTGTCGTCGTTGACCCTCGTCCAGGATTCGCCGATCTCGAGGGAGTACACGAGCGGACCTCGTTCGACTGCGACGGCCTCGTTGTACCGGACAGAGACGGCAGGCCGCATCGGAAAGCGCAGCTCCATCGTGGTGGAGGCCGTCCAGTCGCGCTCCACGCGGTGCAGGGTTCCCGCATGCAGCGCCTGCTCCCCCTCCTTGCCGAGCCGGAGGGTGGCTCCCACAGCCCAGGCTGGCACCCGCAGGAGCAGCGGGAAGCGCAGCGTACGCTCGGTGGTCACCGTCAGCTGCACCGTCTCGCGGAACGGGTACTCGGTCTCGACCTCCACGCGGACAGGCACGTCCCGCAGGCGGGTCGCCACGCGGCACGGTGCCCAGGCGGCAGCGACCAGGCCGTCGTCCGGCGTCCGCATCCAGAGGTGGGCGGCGAACTTCGGCCACCCCTGGTGCATGTTGGAGGTGCAGCAGCCGTAGTTCGGTTCGAGCCCGAAGATGTTCGACTCGGGCCCGTTGGTGGTCCAGCCGTGGTCGGCGTTGATGGTGCACTGAACCTGGTTGACCTGCTGGTCGTACTGGTGCGACCACATGTCCGGCGCGAGCGTCGCCGGCAGCGCGTTGAATGCCACGCGTTCGAGCCGGTCCGCAAACGCGGTGTCGCCGAGCACGGCGAACAGATGCTCGAGCGAGTACATGAACTCGACGACCGCGCAGAGCTCGGTGCCCTGCACCGGGTTGCGGCCGGCCAGGCACTCGTCGCCCGTGAACATACCCGTGATCTGCCCGTGATGGCGGTCGAGCAGCTCGATCATGCGGGCGGGGACATCGCGGTGCGTCTGGCGCCGATCGAGCCGCCACGCGAGCGCCGGCGCCTTCACTGCCATCGCGGTGTTGACGACGTGCTTGGTCCACTTCCAGAGGCCGCGGCGCGGCGTGGGCACGGTGAGGTCGTCCGTTGCGAAGAGCGCCTCGAAATCGACCCCCTGCGCCTGCAGCTTGCGCGCGAGATCGAGCAGCCATGGCCCGGGTGCCTGCTCGTACACGTGGAAGATCGAGACCAGTCCCTCGTACCAGCGGAACCTGCCCCATCCGAAAAGGGGCGTCCGTTCCAGGCCCTCGGCCATCGCGCGCAGGCTGCGCGTGACCGCCGACAGCACGCGGGCGTCGCCTGTCGTCGCGTGGTACTGCGCGAGCACCTTGTTCGCCAGCAGGATCGCCCACATGTCGTAGCGCTTCGCCACCGCGTCGAGCGGGTAGGGGCCGTACCAGCCGTCCGGCCGCTGGTGCGTCAGGATGTACTCCATGTACTTGCCGATCCGCGTCTGCAGCGGGTGATCGTCGAGCATCCAGGCGAGGGGAATCACGCCGTCGAGCCAGTACGGCGCGCGCTCCCAGCCTTCCGCCGTACCGCCGAACCACTGGCTCTGTCCCACGTCCGGCCAGAACTCGTCGAGATGCCCGCTGAGGCCGTCCGCCTGCAGCCTGAGCTGCCGCGCGAGCCAGCCGGCCGGTCGAATCGCGCCGGGCGGGAGGAACCGGAAGGCCGGCTCGGCCAGCCCCTGCATGTCTCCCTGCCCCGCAGGCCCGCGCAGCAGGCCCCGCGCCTCGCTCCGTCGCGGCACCAGGCCCGCGGCCGCTCCTGCTGCCACCCCCGAGAGAAACGCACGGCGATCGATGGTGGACATTCTTCTACTCCTGAAACAGTGGTGCTGACCGCCGGTTCGTGCATGCGCGACTCTAAAGAGAAACCGAGAGGCTTCGCCCCGCCGGATCCCCACCCCACCCCAGCGCGCGAAGAACGCGCGCCGGGGGCCCCGGCATCGCGCCCTTGGGCGCCTTTCATGGCTTCGCGGGTTCCGCGCAGGCGGGGTGGGCAACTAGAGTGAATTCCGCAGCAGGGCACCTCCGCGCCCGGCGCACCGATGGCACACGGGGGCGCCATTATTCTGTTCTCAAAAACCTTCCCGCCTTCGGCAGGAGGGAGTACTCGCAGGTCTCGGCCTCGAGCACCTCGCCGTCCGTGTTGACGAGAACCGGACGATCGAACTGGAACGTGGCGCGCGTCCCCTGCACGTATCGAACGCGCGAATCGCCGACGTGCTCGCCGTCCGCGACGCGCCTGAGAAGCGCCAGGAACTCGACGGCCGACATCGTTTCGATGACGCAGAAATCCAGCAGCCCGTCGTCGATCCGGGCGTGCGGCGCGATGAGACTGCCGCCGCCGATGAGCGGGGCGTTGCAGGCGGCAAACGCGTAGATCCCCGCGCCCAGCCGGATCCCGCCCGGCTCGGCGAGCATCGTCGCGCGGACGGGCTCGAATTCCACGAGCGCCTGCGCGCCCCCAAGCAGGTACGCCAGGCGACCGGCGAGCGACTTGAGCTCCGGGGTGACCGCCTCCGACACCGCGGCGATGAAGCCGCCGGCCGACACGTTCACGAATCGCCGGCCGTTGAGGACCCCGACGTCGACGCCGACGGAGTGCCCGGCGAGGAGGGCGGCGAGGGCAGCCTCCGCGTCGAGCGGCAGGCCGAGCGCCCGCGCGAAGTCGTTGCCGGTCCCGAGCGGGATGACGCCGAACGTGACGCGATCGAGCCCGTCCGGCTCAGCCGCGACGCCGTTGAGCGCCTCGTTCAGCGTCCCGTCGCCACCGCCGACGAAGAGCACGTCGCAGTCGTCACGTACGGCGCGGGCCGCCGCGGCCTCGGCGTCACCTGATCCCGTGGTGAGGACGACTTCGACCGGGCCGAAGCGGCCCCGGAGCCGCTGGTTGAGCACCTGCGCATAGGCGAGTGCCTGATCGGTGCCCGCCGCGGGATTGAGGATCAGGCGCGCACGGCTCACAGCAGGCGGCCCACCGGACCGAGGTCCAGGTTCAGGTCCTGAGGATCGAGGTCGAACTGAACCGCGATCTCCCGGATCGTGTCTTCGAGCCGCATGAGCGCGAGCCCGATGGCTTCCGTCTGCTCGTCAGACAGCGTCCTGGCGTCCAGGCGGCGGATGGCCTGCCGCTCGAGGAGCTGCCGGATCAGCTCGACCAGCGTCAGCACCAGCTTGATCACCGAACGCCGGACATCTTCCGGGTGTGCGTTCCATCGCGGTGGCTGCGACGCGCGGACCACGCGCTCGAGCTCGCCGCGGAGCGACTCGATCTCGCGGATCTCGAACGGCCCTGCCCCGACGGAAGGCGCCTTCCCGGCGACCCTGCGGGCGCGCCCGCCCGTGCGGCTGCGCCGGCTGCGACGCTGGATGCCCCGCTTCTTCATTCCAGGAGCTCCGGCGTGAAGGCAAACGGCGGCCAAGGCCCCGAGACGGTCAGCTCGACGCCGGCCCGGAGCCCGCGGCCGGCCGAGCTCAGGGCGCGGCGATAACGGGGCACGCGCGAGCGCTCGAGCAGATGGTGCAGGGTCACGAGAATGGTGCCGCGCGGGCCTTCGATCCGTTCGTCGGCCACGATGGACTGCACCGCCGCGCTGATCGCGGTGGCCGCCGCCGGCAGTCCTGGCCGTGCTGCGGCGCGACGGGCTTTGAGGAAGGCCGTACCCGTCATCGGAGCGGCTTCCTCGACGGCGCCCCTCGAACCCGAGCGGCCGAACAGCCGGATCGTCATCTGCACCCGGCCGCGGACGCGCCCCAGCGCGGCGCGAAGAACGCGCCGCCGGCGTCGGAGCACAGCCTCCAGCTCGGACTGCTCGAGCCATGCGCCGAATCTCACGGGCAGCACAGCGGGTGCCCGGGCCGCGATCCGGACCACGATCTCGTGCTGCGCGCGCAGCCGGGCCTCCGACAGCGGCGGTGGCTCCCGCAGGTGTTCGCACACGACTTCGAAGCCGGCGACCTCCATCAGCTCGACGTGCCGCTGAAGGAACCGGCCGGCCGTCAGGCCCTCGACGATTGCGTACACGTAGATCGGGCCGCTCATGTCGTGCGTCCGGAAGGCAGGAGGAGCCTGTCGGCTGCGCAGAGCAGCGCGGACAGCCGGATGTACACCAGGTCGACGTCTGCCAGCGCGAGTACGAGCTCGGCGTTCAGCACGACGCCTTTGTTGAGCAGGTTGTCGATCACGTCCAGCAGCGAGGCGTCGCCGGGATCGACGATCCGGGCGACCTGCCGGGACACGCGGCGCGGCCGCCGTGCCGCGGGCCGCCCCGGAACGCTCGAGGGCGGCCTCCGGCGCGGAACAGTCGAGTGCCGGGAGCGGGGGCTCACGAGGGGGCCGCTCCGCTCTGAACGAAGCTGTAGGCAGGCCAGGGACCCGTGAGGGCCAGCTCCGCCCCGGCTTGGCGGCACGATGCGGCCACCCTGGCGACCGCCGCGTCGAAGCGCGCCTGTCGCGACGCTGCGACGAGAAAGGCGGCGTCGAGCAGCGGCGGGTGTGCGGCGTGCGGCGGCGCTTCGCGCGATCGCGACTCCGTGGCGATGCGGGAGAGGCGCTCGAAGGCGTCCCGGGCCGCTTCAGACACACGCCGCGATCGTTCGCGCGCCTGGTCCCGCGAGCGTTTCTTGCCGGCCAGGAACGCGGCGCCGGACGAGGGACGGCTCGGCAGGCGGCGCGGCGGCGGCACGGCGGCGCTGGTCACCCGAACGCCCCATTCGACGCACCCCCTCACGCGCTCGAGCGCATCGGCCCACGCCGGCCGCTGCACGAGCAGATCACGCCGGGCCCGGTCGTCGTCGGAGAAGAGCGTGAGGACCTTGAGCGGCACGACCGTCGCGCTCCGCATGCGTGCGACGTGCTCCACGACCGCGGCGTGGCCGAGCGCCACGCGCGACAGCCAGTCCGGATCTCGGAGCCGATCGTCCAGGGAGCCGGGACCGTAGGTCCGCGCGTCGACCCGCGAGGCGACGGCCCAGACCGATTTCTCGAGCGGAAGCAGGGCGCAACCCGCGCTGTCGGGTACGCCGGCGGGCACGCGCGCGAGCACCGGGCGCCCGGATCGCTGAACGATGCAGTACACGTAGGTGATTGGGGCGGCCATGCCGGTGCGCGAACGATGATAGCCCACGTGTCGGTCACGAGCCCGATCGGCGCCGGCGCGACGGCGCGTTCAGCTTCTGCCACGACCCACGCCACGCCGCCAGGCGGCCGATGCCGCGGGGTGGCGGCAGCTCGGCCGGCGCGCCAACCAGCCGGAGGCCGGTGCGCCCGGTCCACTGCTGCAGTTGCGACACGTCCTCCATCTCCGTCCGCGACAGCCGTCGGCAGCGCGAGCAGCTTCCGCGGCCGACGGCGTTGAGAATGACCGTCGACTCGCGAATGCCGAGCGGCTGCAGGCGCGCATGGAGGCGCCGCAGCTCCGCCGCCGGAAGTGCACCGGTCCTCGTGACGGTCACGAAACCGGCGCGATGCGGGTCGGCCAGCAGCGTCCGCATGGACCCGAGCCCACGGGAGAGCCGCAGCAGCAGCGCGCCGAGATCCCCAGGACCCGCCAGGGGTTCGTATTTGAGAACCAGGCGCATGAGCGCCTTGGCCCAGTCCTGCATCACGCCCGGCATCTCCAGCAGCCGCAGGGCGTGCCCGGTCGGCGCGGTGTCCACGACGAGGAGGTCGAAAGGACGCTCGCCCGGCGGGCGCTCGAACACCTCCACCACCTCCAGGATGGCCGCCAGCTCGTCGAGGCCGGGTGGGGAGAGCGCGAGCAGTTCGCGCATCACCTGGCGATCGTACGCGGCCTCCACGGCGAGGCGGCCGCGCAGTCGATCGAACATCGAATCTATTGCCTGGCGGTACCGTTCGCGTACCCGTTCGAAGCTGAGGCGGGCGTCGAGCTCGCGCGCGCGGAGCTGACCCCTGACCGGGAGACGACGGGCGTCGTCGTCCAGCGACCGGCCCAGGACGTCGCCGAGCGAATGTGCGGGATCCGTAGAGAGCAGCAGCACCCGTCGCTGCGGATTGCGGCCGGCGAGATCGAGCGCCGCCGCCGCGGCGCACGTCGTCTTCCCGACACCGCCCTTGCCTCCGAAGAGCAGCAGCTGCAGCTCGCTCCACTCGTCAGGCGCCGGCGGCCTGCCCGAGAGGGCGGGGGAACGGCCCTTCACCCCGGACGGGCAGGTCCGCGCGAGCGGGGTCGGCGAGCCGCGGGCGAGCTCCCGGGCGAGGCCCGCCAGCGTCGGAACCCCGAGCGGCTCCCGGTCACGTGCCGAGACCGTAGCCATGACGATCGAGCCGGGCAAGGCCCGTACTTTCGCAGCGAGCCTGCCGATCGTGCGCGTTTCCAGCGCGCGGCGCGTGTCGCACCAGTCGCAGCGTGGCCCCGCTGGCAGGGCACGGTTGATCACCAACCGATCGACGGACAACCCGGCCGTCCGGAGCAGGCTGAGCGCATCGAGAGTCTCGGCCGTCGCCATCGGCTCGGGGAGCGTCACCCAGGTGACGCGGAGCTGGTCTCCAGCCGTGAGCCACGTGCGAAGGGCCGTGGCATCCTCGAACATCGCGCGCACCAGCGCCTCCCCGGCATCGGTGCGCCAGCCGCCGGTCAGCGCCTCGACGACGGCGCGGTGGCGTTGCTGCATGCACCCGAAGGCACGCGCCACACCCTCGAACGTCCGCGGCAGATCCAGCAGTCGAAGCGTGTGGCCGGTTGGCGCTGCGTCCACGACTATCAGGTTCCAGCGAGCCGACTGGCGGAGTCTCGAGAGCTCGAGCAGGGCCGCAATCTCGTCGAGCCCCGGCAGCGAGAGCCCCATCAGCATCCGGACGTCGTCGCGGTCCAGCCAGGTGCCCTGAAGGGCGAGGGCCTCGATGGCCCCGGCGCGCTCCTTCAGCCAGCCCTCCAGGGCCGTCCGCGCATCGAGCTCCATGGCGTGCAGCATCCCGTCAGTGGCCGGGACCGGGCGCGGCGTCGGGCCCAGACGGATGCAGAGCGCGTCGCCGAGCGACGGGGCGGGATCGATCGTGACCAGCAGGGTACGGCGGCCGCGGCGCGCCGCGGCAATGGCGAGGGCCGCGGCGCAGGTCGTCTTGCCCACGCCGCCCTTGCCGCCCACCAGCCGGCACAGAGCCGGACTGCGCGCGGGCAATTCAGGAGTGCTCGTCGCCTTCGACGGTCGCGTCGACACCCGTGATCCGGTAATCTCCGGAAAGCGAGGCCGTCCCGGCACCCTGGCGGCGATCGCGCACCTCGCGGAGGCGGGCGAGCACGTCCACCTCGATCACGCGAAACTGGCCGTCCGTCAGCTCACCGAGCTCCAGCCGCATCTGCGCCGCGAGCAGCTCGTCCCGGAGAGCCGTCTCATCGTTGAGCTCGGCGTCGACGGCCGTGGCGATCTTGTCGAGCACGAAGCGGATGCCGCCGATCAGCAGCGAGTCCAGGATGATCATGCCGGGCGCCGCTCGTGCCCTGTCCCCGTGCGCCGGGTTCGTGCGCGGGTCAGTGCGCCCTCTCGAGCTTCAGGCGGATGTTCACGAAGTTGTAGGGCGGCCACGGTCCAGTGTATTTGAACGTCAGCTTGTCGTAGCGCAGCCCGATGTCCTTGACGCGCGCGTCGAAGGCCTGCTCCGCGGCGCGGGACACGAGGAACGCCGCGTTCATAATCATGCGGTCGCCGATCGGCTTGTTCGATCTCGACGCGACGGACACGTCCCGGAGAGCCTGGAAGATCTCCGCGACGTAGCGGTCAGTCCTCGCCTGGAGCGCCGCGTCGATCAGCCGGCCGTACTGCATGCGCGCGAAGTAGGTCGAGCCCTTCTGCGACGAGATTTCCCCCTTCAGGCGGCGGATGTCCTCGTCGTCCTCCTCGATCTCCCGCACGATCTGATCGCGGTCCCACAACACCTTGAGGCCGAATTCGAACTTCCCGTGCATCTTGTTCAGAACGTCCGTGAACGCGTCGTACGCGGACCGGAGCAGCTCGATGATGTCGTCGTCGGTCTTGAAGACCGTGCCGAACGACATCGGGATCACGGTGAACTGCTGCATTACGGTCTCGTTCACGCGCTGGTGTGCGAGCACGTTCTCGCGCGTGGGATCCTGCACGACCATCGGCGTGCTCGACACGACGGCCGCGATGTCGCGATAGTGCACCGTGTGCACCTCGCAGGGATCCGCCCCGATGCCGAGGGGTCCGAACCCCAGCGGCCGGGCCGATTTGATGATGCAGTAGACGTATCGGCCCTCGTTCGCCTCGTCGGCGCGGGCGGGCGTCTCGATCCGCGTGCGCGGGGCGGCCGGCAGGCGCACCCGCTCCAGCTTGCCGCGCGCGCGTGCGGCCGGCACGCTGCGGGCGTCCTTCACCACCGCGGCCGCCGGGCGGGTCGTCCGCCCCCGGACCCGAGCCGGGCGGCGCGTCGTTTTCCGTGACTTGGCCATGGACTGTGAAGGCGGCGCCTAAGTACCGTTGACGGGACTCTCGCTCGACAGATCCCGCCGATCCTGCGAGGCAGCCCGCACGGCAAGCATACGTCGGATTTCCGCGACCAGGGCGTCCGGCAGGCAGGGCTTCGTCACGAACGCGTCGCAGCCGGCCTGGCGGGCGCCCTCCGCGTGGCCCGCGAGGGCATGGCCGGTGAGCGCCACAATGGGGACGTGGCGCGTGCGCTCGTCCTCCTTGAGCCGCCGCGTCGCTTCCCAGCCGTCGACCTTCGGCAGCGCGAGGTCCATCAGGATGATGTCGGGCTTCAGCGCCAGCGTCTGCTCGATGGCCTCGACCCCGTTGGACGCCTCGGCCACCCGGAAGCCCGCAAACTGCAGGTACGCGCAGTACATCTCCCGCGCGTCCTGGTAGTCCTCGACGACGAGCACGAGCGGTTTCATCATCGGTTCGGTCATGACGCTAGCGGCGCTTCATCCGCACGGGCAGCTTCAGCCTGAAGGTGGATCCTTCTCCGACCGCGCTGCTCAGCTCGATCGTCCCTCCCAGCATCTGGGAGAGACGCCGGCAGATGGACAATCCCAGGCCGGTCCCGCCGTAGCCGCGGGCAGGCGAGCTGTCGAGCTGCCGGAAGTCATCGAAAACTTTGTGGTGCGCCTCAATGGGGATGCCCACGCCGGTATCGCGGACGTCGATGGTGATCATCCGGCTCACCCGGTCGGAGCCCGCGTTGATGATGACCGAACCGGACGGCGTGAACTTCAGGGCGTTGCTCAACAGGTTCAGAACGATCTGCTTCACCTTCTGTCGATCGCTCCGGACCACCGGCAGCCTGGGACGGATCCGGGCCGTGACCGTGAGGTTCGACCGCCTGATGATTGGCTCCAGCTCGGACATCACCTCGGTCACGAGCTCGGGGATCCTGAACGTGGTCACCGTCAGCGGCATCCGGCCGGCCTCGATCCGCGTGATGTCGAGGATGTCGTTGATGAGGGCCAGGAGGTGCCGTGAGTTCGAGTCGATTCGCGTGAGGCTCTTGCGCTGCGCGTCCTGTACCGGGCCGCTGACGCCCGTCAGCAGCATGTGCGTGTAGCCCAGGATGGCGTTGAGTGGAGTCCTGAACTCGTGTGACATGTTCGCGAGGAACTGCGACTTCAGCGCCGAGGCCTGCTCCAGCTCGATGTGCTGCCGGCGGAGCAGCTCGTTCTGCTGCGCCAGCTCCGCGGTGGCTTCCTGGACCCTGCGCTCGAGCCCCGCGGAGGCGTGCTTGAGCTGCTCGTACAAACGGGCCTTCTCGATTGCCTCCGTGAGATCGTGCAGGATGGTGACGACCCACATCAGCTCCCCCTGCTCGGAGAGGATCGTCCCTGCCACGGCCTCCACGGGAAGAGCCCGGCCGGTGAGCGGATCCGCCAGCTGGATCTCCCCCCGGTACCGCTGCTCTCCGGTTCGTGTGAGCACGTTGGAGACGAAAGACGTGAGGTTCGCACCGTTGGCCCGGATCCTCCGCTGGGCGGCATCCGCGGCACTCACCGGCACGTCGAAGAGCCGCTCGGCCGGCTCGTTCATGAGGACGATGTCGCCCTCCTGATCTGTCACGAGAATGGGGTCGGCGACCGAGTCGATGATCAGATCGAGCCGGTGACGCTCGTCGCGGACTTCGCCCTGCGCGAGCCGCAGCGTCCGGTAGCTCTCCTCGATCTCCTCTCTCGCCCGCGCCAGGTCCGTGATGTTCCTCAGAATCGAGACGACGAAGGTCCCCTGACGCTCGTCGCGGGCGCGCGAGCTGAGGAGTTCGAAGAGCAGATCGGATCCCTCGAGCGGATCGACGAGGAGAAGCTCGCGCCGCGCCAGCTCGCTGTGCGCGACAGCATTCGTCGAGAGCGCGGCCGAGAACAGCATGTTGTTCAGCGCCACCGCGCGACGCCAGCCTTCGCTGGCTTCCTCCGGCGCCGCGAAAAGCTTCTCCGCGTGCGTGTTCGCGATGATGAGCTTGCCCTCGGTATCGGTGAGCAGGATGGGATCGGTGACCGCGTTGATGATGCTGTACAGCAGCATCCGCTCCTGCCCGAACCTCGTCTCGGCCAGGATCTGCCGGCTGAGCAGCCGCGACAGCTGTCGGGCGAGAAGGCGCGCGCACCAGGCCACATCCGGATTGACGCCGGCAGCCGCCGCATCCACGAGCAGGAGTCCAACCGCCCGGGAGTCGTCTTCAGCCCAGACAGGGATGCCATGAAACGGCCCCCCTTCGATCGGGGACCGGAACCCGACCGCCGGGTCGAAGTACGTGGGCTCGGCGCGCTGCATGGCGCGTATCAAAGGGTGGGTCGTTTCGTCGCCCGGCACCTGGAAGTCGGCGACAGCCCGGGCCCGGACCCCCGCCGTTGCCAGCACCCGCAGGTCGGGGTTGCCGGGTGCGAGAACGGCCAGCAGGACCTGTCGCGCCCCCGTGTGAGCCACGAGCCACTCGACGGCGTGGCGCGCGGAGTCGTGCAGGTCAGTGCTGGCGAGCAGCAGCTCCGCCAGCGCGAGCCTGGCATGGGAGTCGACCACGGGCAGCGGGGCGGCTGTCGCGGACCCGTGCACGCCTCAGACCTCCGGAGTCCGCCTTCGGCGTACGCGGTTCTGCTTGACGGCCGCCAGCTCAGCGCGGAGGGCGGCGTTCTCGGCCAGAACACTCTGGGCCAGCTCGGCCTGCGGCCTGGACACCGGCGCCACCTGGCCGACGGCTTCCGAATACTTCAGGTAGGTGTCGATGGAGGCCACGACCACGCGCGCTTCGACAGTGATGAGGTCAATGCCGACCAGCGAGACTCGGACCCACGCATCTATCACGATGCCCTTGTCCAGCACCCTGTCCAGCACGTCGATCAGACTGGTGCCGCCCGCCGCCCGCTCAACTGCCATTGCTCGCTCCTGGTCGCCTGCCGGAGTCCGCCGTCATCACCGCCGCCGGCGGGAGCCGGAGCCCGCCAACGTCGCCACCTTCTTCTCGAGCTCACGAACCTGCGCCCGCAGCTCGGCGTGTTCCGCCAGGGCGCGCCGATCGCTCCCCGGCGAGAGATCCCGGTCGTACCGCCACCAGTCCAGCCCGATCTCCTGCGCCTTGTCGAGCGAGCAGACGAGCAGGCGAATCCGAATCGTCAGAAGCTCCACTTCAGCCAGCGACACCTTGATGTCCCCGGCGATCACCAGGCCCTTGTCGAGGACGCGATCCAGCACGTCCACCAGGCCGGTGGACCGATGATGTGCAGGGAGCTCGAGAGCCATGCGGCTGCGACTATATCCAAACGACCGGAAGCGAGGCAACGAGCGCAGCCGCCTCGACTCCCGGCGGATGAGCTGAGGTATATCGCAGCGTCTCGAGGGCTGCCCAACGGACGGACCTCCCCGACTCCCGTCAAACTGCCGATCCGCCCATGAGGAGTTGGGGAACTATGCACCCGCTGCAAGTACACGGCCAGATCGAGGGCAGGATTCAGTGGGCAAATCGCGAACCGGCTGGCCCCGGAGTGCATCGAGATGATGCACGCTTGTCACAGGCCAGACGGAACGGCTCAGTTCTCCGGAACTACGCCTCAAACGATGGCGCGCAGGGCGCGCTCGAACGCCGGGTCCCTCGCCCGGACCTGTAGTTCCTCGGAAAGGAGGGTGGCGGCCCGCTGGTCGCCCAACGTGACCACGCGGGAAATGGCGCGCGCACCGGCCACGCGCGCCGCTGCCTTGACGCAGGACCCTCCTCCTGCCAGCCGCAGGGTCAATTCCTGCGAAGGCCCGCCGAGGCTGACCTCGCGGATGGGAGCGTCGCCGGGCTCCGTCGTGACGTCCACGCTCAGGCGCGCCACTCCCTCGAGGGAGGTCTGCAGCCAGCCGGCGAGCAGGCGGGCGGTCGGTCCGTCTGCCCCGCAGATCCGCACCGAGTCGAACGACCCGGCCGTCTCCCGCACCTCGGCCGCATCGAAGAAGTTCGCCAGCAGCGCACGCCACCTCGTGAGCCGCGCCCAGCGCAGGTCGCCGAAGGCCGCGTGGGAGAAGAGGGCGATCGCACGTTTCCACCCGGCCTCCGGCGCGGACGCCTCGTCCAGAACGATGCGATCCGACAGCGCCGCCAGTCCTTCCAGCATGCCGGGATCTCCGCCCCGCCACCAGACAGCCGTCGGAAGGCTCGACAGGCGAAGGGCGGCCACGGCGTTGTTCACGTACTGCGGCTTCAGCCCCCCGATCGCGATCGCGCAGCCGTTCACCTCCACGGCCGGCGATCGCTCGGTTCCCAGCGCGATGAGGATGGCCCTGAGGCCGACGCGCTCCGACAGCTCCCGCAGCGCCTCCCCGGCCTGCGGGAGGCTGTCCGTGGGCCCGACGACGACGACCGTCGCGCGGAGCGCCCCATGCGGCAGGGCGGCGTCACCGGCTCCCTGGTTCCGGGCGAGGGCGGCGTTCGCCTCGGCGAACCGCACGGGCTCGCCGCCGGGCAGCAGATGCTCCATCCTGACGGGGTTGCTCACAGCGTCCTCCAGCGGCGGCCGTCGCGCGCCATCAGCCCGTCGGCATCAGCGGGTCCCCATTCCCCGGCCTCGTAGCTGGGCATCTGCCCGTCGCGCTCCGCGTCCCACGCCTGGTGCACCGGGGTGATGAGGGCCCAGGAGGCCTCGACGAAATCGTGCCGGGCGAACAGGGTCGGGTCGCCGAGCATCGCATCCAGGAGCAGCGTCTCGTACGCCTCCGGCACGTCGCGGGCGAACTGCGCGCCATAGCGGAAATTCATCATCACCGGCGCCAGCTGCATGCGGGTGCCCGGGAGCTTCGCGTCGAAGCGGATCGAGATGCCTTCGTCGGGCTGCACGTTGACGATCAGGAGGTTCGGCGCTACGGTGGTGGGGCTCACGCGGCGGAAAATCTCCAGAGGCGGCCGGCGGAACTGGATGGCAATCTCGGTCGTGCGCTTCGGCAGCCGCTTTCCGCTCCGGATGTAGAACGGGACGCCCGCCCAGCGCCAGCTGTCGAGCTGCAGCCTGAGGGCCGCGTAGGTCTCGGTCATCGAACCCGGTGCGACCCCCGGTTCCGAGCGGTAGCCTGGGACTTCGTCTCCGTTCACCCATCCTTCGCGATACTGCGCCCGGACGACGGGAGCAGGGCCGTGCTGGTTCACGATGGGCTGAATCGAGAGCAGCGCGTCCATCTTGCGATCCCGCACGCTGGCCGCGCTGAAGGTGATCGGCGGCTCCATCGCGATGAGCGAGAGCAGCTGCATGAGATGGTTCTGGACCATGTCCCGGAGCGCACCCGCCCCTTCGTAGTACGACGCGCGCCGCTCGACACCAACCGTTTCCGCGGCCGTAATCTGCACGTGATCGATATAGCGCCGGTTCCAGATCGGCTCGAACATGCCGTTTGCGAACCTGAACACCATCAGGTTCTGCACCGTTTCCTTCCCGAGATAGTGATCGATGCGGAAGACCTGCTCCTCGGCGAAGTGGCGGTGCACGGTCGCGTTGAGCGCGCGCGCGGTGTGGAGATCGGTGCCGAACGGCTTCTCGACGATGAGCCGCCGCCACCGGGGCGGATCGGCGGACGCCAGGCCGCCCTCGCCAAGCCGCCGGACCACATCCTCGTACGCCGTCGGAGGAATGGCCAGATAGAACAGGACACCGTCGGCGCCGTCGACTTCTTCGAGGCGCGCCTGGAGCCGCCGGTAGAGCCCGGGATCGTCCAGATCGCCCGAGAGGTAGTACAAACGCTCGGCGAGAGATGCGGCGACATCGTCGCCCGCCGGCTCCATCGAGGCGAACTCGCGAAGGCTCTCCTGGAACTGCTCGCGGAACCCCGCGTCGGCCTGCTCCGTCCGCGCCACGCCGATCACCGAGAACCGGGCGGGCAGGCGGTGGCCGCGCGACAGGTGGTAGAGCGCCGGCAGCAGCTTGCGCCGGGTGAGATCGCCGGTCGCGCCGAAGATGACGAGGGTGGTGGGGCCCGGGGCCTGCTCGATTCGCAGGCTGTCGTAGAGCGGGTTGGTGATCTCCACTCCGCTATTGTCTATCGAGCCGGGCGGCGGGAACAGTAGGTCCGCCCGCCGCGCGGTCGACCAGACCGCATGCTCGAGATGCAGAGTGGCCCGCTCCGCTGTCGCGGGCCAATCACGCGGCGTGGAACCCGGGATGCCGCGCAGAGATCATCCAGACGTCCCACTACTTCTGACTGCCCGACTGGAGGTACTCCCGGGCCGCCGGAGTGCCGAGCAGCCGGAGCTTCGTGGCTATCTCCTGGCGCAGCGTGCGACTCCGCTCGCGCTGCGCAATCTGGACCAGGTCGGTGTCGGCGCGGGCATTGAACAGCCCGAGGATGATGGTGCGTTTCGTCTCGGGCCCGACACGGCCGTAGAGGAGCTTGAGCTGCTCGCGTCCGCCGATCTGGCCGAGGGTCAGAATCGCGCGCGACCGCAGTTCCGGATCGCGTTCCGTCTGTGCAATGTCCAGGAGCGCCTGTCGTTCGCGACGGTCACCAAGCGACCTGACGACCTGACGCTTCACGGCGTACTGGCCGGTCGAGTACACGTGCACCAGTTCCCGGGAGATGTCTGGCCCTTCCAGCCGCCCCAGCTCGCGCACGGCCGCGATGCGCACCGGCTCGGCCGCCTCGTAGGCCACCTGGATGACGCTGCGCGTGGCTTCCGGGCGGCCCGACTGGGCCATTACGAACACGGCGCGGCTGGCTTCGCTGGCGTTCTCGCTCTCCAGCGCAATCTCGCGCAGCAGCGGGATCACCTTCTCGGCGTCGGAGCGGATGAGGCTGCCGAGTGCCTGGATGCGCAGATCCGCGTCCGCCACGTACCCTTCGGGCAGCCACAATCCCGGCGGGGGCGGTGCGGGCGGAGCCGCCCGGGGAACCCGCACTGCCGGCGCCGGCGTGGGCGGTGCCGGGGGCGCGGGTGGCGGTGGCTGGGTGGGCGGCGCTGGCTGGACGGGCGGCGCGGGGGGAGCCGGCGGAGCCACGGTCAGCCAGAGCACGTCGTCGCGCCGGAGTCGAACCGCCATCTGGATGCGCAGCGCCCCGGCCGGCTTCCGCCAGGCGCTCGTACGGTACTCGGTCTCCAGCCGCCGGATCGTTTCGAGCGCCGACACGGGATCGCCGTACTCGTCAAGGCTGTGGGCGAGCCAGTAGAGCGCTTCGTCGCGGTTCGCTTCCTTCGAATCGTTGACGGCCAGTCGCAGCAGCTCGATTGCCCGGCCCCACTGCTCCTCCGCGATGCAGTCCTTGGCCTCGGCGAGCCGCCGCGATTCGCGCTCGCCCGCCGCCAGGGACGGAGCCTGCGCCAGACCAATCGCGAGGATCAGCGAAGCTGCCAGTCGCACCCGAGTCTTCATCGTCGTCATGTGTCATGTCCGAGGTCATCGCGGCGTCACATGCCGCCCGCCATCGCCACGGCGTTCATCTTCGTCACGAGGTCGCGCTTGCGGATCAGACGCTGGATCTGCCCGACCGCGTCCGCATCGAGCTGCTCCGACATCGACGTCTGCAGCAGGACCAGCTCGAGATCACCCATCACGCGGGCCACCGAGGTCAGGCCGCGCTGTTCGGCCGTCAGGCGGTACAGCCGCGTGTCGCCCAGCAGCGTGGACGCGAGCCGGCGCTCGTAGTCGAGACTGCTTCCGGCGTCGCCATCGGTGCCCCGGCTGGCCAGCTTGAAGACGACCAGCTTCGAACGCTCCAGATGCTGCTCGGTGAGCGCTGCAAACGCGGCGTCGCCTGAGAGTGCGGCCTGAACTGGCGCCGGAACGTCAGGCCCGACGACCTTGCCCGCGACCGTCAGATCCCCCGGCGCCTGCGATCGCCAGACCACCAGCGAGACCACGCTCATTGTCACCAGCGCCAGGAGCGCGGCCATCGCCAGCAGCGGCACCCACCGCCGGTCGGACGCGACCGCGGACCCGGTCGTCGCTCCCGGGTGTCCGTCGATCCCGGCGACAGCCTGGTCCAGCCGGAGCATGAAGCCGCTCCAGTCGCCTCCCGGCGGCGTGGACTCGCCAGGAACGGAGGCGAGCGCCTCTCGAATCTCCACCAGCTCTTCGAAGGCGGCTCGGCACTCCGCGCAGCTCGAGAGGTGCTGCTCCGTCGCGAGCCGACGGTCTCCGGACAGTTCGCCGTAGAAGAGCAGCTCCACGGTGCCGGACGCCAGAACGTGACAGGTGGTCATTCACCGCCTCCCGCAGTCACCCTGGCGGCCGAGAGGACGTGCCGCAGGCGGTGCACAGCCGAATGCAGCTGTCGCTTGACGGTACCCTCGGCCAGCCCGAGCGCCTCGGCAATCTCCCCCAGCTTGAGGCCCTGATGGTGCCGCATGACGAAAATCAGCCTCTGCCCCTGCGGCAGACGGGCGACTGCCGCCTGGAGTACCGCGCCCAGCTCCCCGGCGTAGGCTCGCTGCTCGGGGCCGGGGGCGTCTTCGGGCATGTTCAACACCCGCAGTTCAGCGTCGTCGCCGAACGGGACGGCCACGGCCGGCTGGCTGCGGCGGCGGTGGTCAATGCACGCGTTCATGACAATACGGTAGAGCCAGGACGTGAGCTGCGCATCCTGACGGAATCGATCCAGCGACCGGTAGACCTTGAGGAACACATCCTGGGCGATGTCCTCGGCGTCGTGATGATTCCCGGCGAACTGATAGGCCACACGATAGACCATCGCGCGATGGCGCTCGACCAGGGCCTGGAACGCGGTCGCATCTCCGCGCGCGGCGCGGGAGATCAGGTCCGAGTCAACGGCCACGGAAGTGGGGAGACCAACATACACTGCCGAAAGGGGTTGACAGGCGCTCGCGGACACATCCAGGTCCGGGTCGGACCACCGGGTCGGCCGGGCGGGTGCCCAGCGTCGCCGGTGTCAGCAGTATGACGCGCCGCGGCCCGAATCGGTTGACGCCCGCCACAGAAGAACACGGAAGAACCACGGCCACGGAAGAACACGGAAGAACACGGATGGATGGGACGATGGCTTCCCCTTAAATGGACGCCAAACGGGTGTCCACGGCCATTCCGCAGGTGAGTTCGGTTGTTCCTTAAGATCGACGCGCGGTGTCAAGCCAGCATCGTGGTGCGATGCAGCTCGTGGTGGTCGTGTCGCTCTTCTCTCCCTGGGTACTCCTGGTGGTCGGCGTGAGGACGGCAGTCCAGCACGTAGCCGGTCGGGCCGGCTTCGCAGCAGACGCGCAGCTGATCCGATGGTCCCAGCTTGTGCACCGGCGGCAGACCGGGTCAGGCCGATTGGGAATGGGCCCGGGCGTGCGGACCTCGCCGGAGGACTCGGCGAGCTCGATGGTGATCGCTTTCGGCGTGGACGTCAGCCGACAATCGTACGTTACCCACGGACCGACTCTCGGTCTCGTGCGGATCGGCGCAGTGTGGTGAACACGCACAGCTGCGTCATCCGCGCCTGGCCGACGGAGGTCGGTCCTTCTTGTCTGCGGGACGTCCATAGTCGCTCACTCGATGGTGCTGTGACCAAAACCCCCTCCGTGTCATTCCGTGTTCTTCTGTGGCCGTGTTTGTCCGTGTTTGTCCGTGGCCCAGGTATACTGATGGGATGTCCGGGCACCAGAAAGCGCCGTCAGTGGCCAACGCGCTGCGGCGGAACGTGGCCATCATCGCTCACGTCGACCACGGCAAGACCACGCTGGTCGATGCCATGCTGCACCAGAGCGGGATCTTCCGCGCCAACGAGCGCGTGGCCGAGCGGGCGATGGACAACATCGACCTGGAGCGGGAGCGGGGCATCACGATCCTGGCCAAGAACACCGCGGTCCACTACGGCGAGACCCTGATCAACATCGTCGACACGCCCGGTCATGCCGATTTCGGCGGCGAGGTCGAGCGCACGCTCGCGATGGTCGATGGGGTGCTCCTGCTCGTGGATGCCTCCGAGGGCCCCCTGCCCCAGACCCGGTTCGTGCTCCGCAAGGCGCTCGAGCGCTGCCTGACGCCGATCGTGGTGATCAACAAGATCGACCGGGCGGATGCGCGCCCCCAGGAAGTGCTCAACGAGGTGTACGACCTGTTCATCGATCTCGATGCGGTCGAGGAGCAGCTGGAGTTCCCGGTGCTCTACACGAGCGCACGGGCCGGCACGGCCACGGACTCCCTGGAGGAGCCGGGGCGCGACCTGCGGCCGCTCTTCGACGCCATCGTCGACTCCGTTCCGCCGCCGCGTGGCGACCTCGACGCCCCGCTCCAGATGCTGGTGGCGAACCTGGACTCGAGCGACTACCTCGGGCGGATCGCGGTCGGACGCGTGTTCAACGGCCGCGTCAGAGTCGGCGACCCCGTGGCGGTCTGCAAGCTGGACGGCCGGGTGCAGGAAACGCGCGTCACGAAGCTGTTTGCCTTCGAGGGGCTCCGCCGCGTGGACATCGAGAGCGCCGAGGCGGGCGACATCGTGTGCCTCGCGGGAATCGACGACATCACGATCGGCGAAACGATTGCCGACGTCGAGCACCGGCTGCCGATGCCGCCGATTGCCGTGGACGAGCCGACGGTCTCGATGATTTTCGGGGTCAACACGTCGCCAATGTCGGGCCGCGACGGCCAGTTCGTGACGTCGCGCCAGATCAGAGACCGGCTGGACCGCGAGCTCCTGGGCAACGTCTCTATCCGGGTCGAGGCCACCGACACGCCGGAGCAGATGAAGGTGCTCGGACGCGGTGAGCTGCAGCTCTCCATTCTGATCGAGATGATGCGGCGCGAAGGCTTCGAGCTCCAGGTCTCGCGCCCCGACATCGTCACGAGGACCATCGAGGGACAGGTCTTCGAGCCGATCGAGGATCTCGTCGTCGACGTCGCCGAGGAGTTTCAGGGGGTGGTCATCGCGCAGGTCGGGACGCGGCGCGGCGTGATGACCAAGATGGTGAACCACGGGAGTGGCCGCGTGCGGCTCGAGTTCCGGATTCCGGCCCGCGGCCTGATCGGGTTCCGATCGCAGTTCCTGACGGAAACGAAGGGCACGGGGATCATGAACCACCTCTTCGCAGGCTGGGAGCCCTGGCACGGGGCCATACCCTCGCGCGCGACGGGGGCGCTCGTGGCGGATCGCCCTGGCGTGGCCACCGCGTACGCGATCTGGAACCTCCAGGAACGCGGCGAGATCTTCATCGAGCCGGGGGCGCCCGTCTACGAGGGCATGATCATCGGCGAGAACGCGCGCGCCAACGATCTCGACGTCAATGTGACGAAGGAGAAGAAGCAGACGAACATGCGCGCCTCGACCGCCGACGAAGCCGTCCGCCTCATCCCTCCCCGGAAGCTCGGCCTCGAGCAGGCCATCGAGTTCATCAACGACGACGAGCTGGTCGAGGTCACGCCAGTCAACATCCGGCTCCGGAAGCGGGTGCTCGCCTCGAACATGCGGCCGAAGCGCGCGGACGCCTGACCCGTTCTCCTTTCAGAGGGCCGGCAGGCCTCACCGGCCCGCGATCCTCACCCAGCGCACCGGGTTCCGGCGCGTCGCCAGAAAGCGCTCGAAGTCCGCCACGGCAATGCTCAGGCTGGCCGTGTTGATGTTGGGGTGAAAAATCAGCCGGCCGGCGCCGCGGAGCGCGGCATCGATCACCACGATCAGTCCACCGTCGTTGTGCAGCAGGCCGAAGGGCGATACCGAGCCGGGAGTGAGGCCGAGCTGTGCCTTCAAACGGTCCGGCGACCCGAAGCTCAGACGGTCGTCCCCGATGATGCTGACGAGCTCCTTCAGGTCCGCCTGCCGATCGAGGCCGAGCAGCACCAGATAGTGGCGGTCGCCCTTCCTGTTGCGGAGGAAAAGGTTCTTGACACCTGTCGCCGGGATATCCGCCCAGTGACGCGCCGCCTCCTCCGCCGTGAAGACCGGCGGATGGTCGTACAGCGAATAGGGAATCCCGAGGCCGTCGAGGGCGGAACGAACCAGTGCCACCGGGTCGCTCATCGCGACGACGATTCTAGCCGTCCTTCCGGGCGCCCGGGCCGGAGGGCGGTTTCTTGGGCGTGGATTGCCTGCACTCGACGGTGGGTGGCGCTTCGCTGTCGCGGACCAATCACACTGGCGAGACTATGCGGTCTTTCCCGTTCCCCATTCCCGTTCGCCATGCAGGTTTTCAGCATCCTGCCCGCTCGGATACTGCAGCACCTCAACGCGCACGCGCACGAGGCCGTCCTCCAGGAAATCCAGACGGCGAGCTGCGCCTTTCGACACGTCGATGATCGTGCCCTTCCTGTAGTTGGCCCCGTACGGACCGCGGTCGATGACCCGCAGCACCACCGCCCTGCCGTTTTCGAGGTTGGTCACCCGGACCACCGTGCCCAGTGGGAGGGTTCGATGCGCGGCAACCATTCGGTTCTGGTCGAAAATCTCGCCGCTGGCGGTCTCCTCGCCGTGAAAACCGGGACCGTAGTAGGATGCGAGCCCGAACTGCACGGGATCGTCCCCGGAGGACGGCTCAGCGGCCCGCTCGAGCAGCATGACCGGCAGCACGACGATGCCGGCGATGCCGATGAGCCAGGATCGCCACGTAGCGCGGGGCGTCAGCATGTCGCTGGAACCTGAAAAATCCGGGCCACCTGACCTCAACATGCCCGTACTGTCCAGCCGTTTCGACCAGGCCTTCCGCTATGCTCACGAGGTGCATGCCGGACAGGCACGGAAAGGCACGACTGCCCCCTACATCGGGCACCTGATGGGCGTGGCATCCATCGTGCTGGACGACGGCGGCAGCGAGGACGAGGCGATCGCAGCGCTGCTGCACGACGCGGCCGAGGACCACGGTGGCCGGCCGAGGCTGGCCGACATCGAAGCGCGGTTCGGGCAGGCCGTGGCCCGGATCGTGGAGGACTGCACCGACTCGTGGTCGAGCCCCAAGGAGCCCTGGCTGGAGCGTAAACGCCACTACATCCAGCACGCCAGGAGCCTTCCTGCCCCGAGCCTGCGGGTGTCGGCGGCCGACAAGGTCCACAATGCCTACGCGATCCTCCGGGACCTGCGGAACAGCGGTGAGGCCGTCTGGGACCGGTTCTCCGCCAGCCCGGACGACGTGATGGCCTACTACGAGTCGCTGGTGCGGGCCTACCGGGAAGCGGGAGGGGGTAAACTCGTCGACGAGCTGGAGCGTATCGTACGCGGCATTCAGCGCGAGATGGGGTATTGATCGAAAGACGCACGAGAGAAAGGAGCTTTGTCACATGCGAGTTCGAGTAGCGGCGCTTGCGGGCCTGTTGGCGGCCGTCGCCCTGACGGCGCCAGCCATGGCGCAGCAGGCCACGACACCTCTGCGGCAACCTGATGTCATCTTCGTACCTACGCCGCCGGAGGTCGTGGACGCCATGCTGACGCTGGCCAACGTCACGGCGAAGGACTTCGTGTACGATCTCGGCTGCGGTGATGGCATCATCGTGACGACGGCCGCGCAGAAATTCGGCGCGCGTGCGGTCGGGATCGACATCGATCCGCAGCGGGTGAAGGAGGCGACGGAACGCGTCCAGAAAGCCGGCGTGACCGACAAGGTCAAGATCATGAACGCCGACCTGTTCGAGACCGACATCAGCGCGGCGACTGTCGTCACGCTCTACCTGCTGCCCTCGCTCAACCAGAAGCTGATCCCGAAGCTCAACAAGGAGCTCAAGCCCGGAACACGCGTGGTGTCCCAGAGCTTCGACATGGGCGAGCAGAATCCGGCCGAGAAGACCGTCGACGTGAACGGCCGGATGGTGTACCTGTGGCGGACGCCGCTGAAGGAGAAGTGAGCCAGTCAGATTCGGATCGGCGGCGGACCGCCCACGCGCCGTCGCCGGTCAAACCCCGATCTCTGCTTCCAGCCTGCCCAGCGCCCGGTCGATCTTCGCGAACCCCTCCGTCAGCTCCGCATCGGTGATGCAGAGCGGAGGGTTCGTGAAGAACGTATGCCAGCGTACGAACGTGTAGAGGCCCTCTTCCCTGAGGAGCTGCGACAGGCGGCGGGTCTCGATCGACGACTTGCCGAAGGGCGCCAGCGGTTCGCGGGTCCGCTGGTCGCGGACCAGCTCCACGATGCCGAACAGCCCGAGGGAGCGCGTGGCTCCAACCGTCCGATGCGTCCGCGCCAGCTCCCCGAGCAGCCGTGACATCAGGGGGCCCAGGCGGCGGGCGTTCCCGATCAGATCATCCTCCTCGTAGACCGAGATGGTGGCCAGTGCGGCCGCGCAGGCGAGCGGATGGCTGTTGTAGGTCAGACCGCTCTGGAAGACGCTCTCGCGGAAGTGGTCGGCAATGGGCCGCCGGATCCCGACTGCGCCAAGCGGCACGTACGCGCTCGTCAGCCCCTTGGCCATCGTCATCAGGTCGGGGACGACGTTCCAGTGGTTCACGGCGAACCACTCGCCCGTGCGGCCGAAGCCAGCCATCACTTCGTCGCACACCATCAGAATGCCGTGCCTGGTGCAGAGATCCCGGACGCCCTGCAGGTAGCCGTCCGGCGGAACCAGCACGCCGTTGGTCCCGCTGACGGTCTCGAGGAAGAACGCGGCGATCGTCTGGGGTCCCTCGAGCTCGATGATTTCTTCCAGCATGGCCAGCGAGGCCTCGGCCGAGTCCCACCCGCGGGCCATCCCGTGATACGGGTCCAGCACGTGGACGACGCCGGCCATACCGGGCTCGCTGCTCCAGCGGCGGGGATCGCCGGTCAGGGCGATGGCGCCATGAGTCGCCCCGTGATACGACCGGTAGCGGGCAAGAATCTTGTGCCGTCCAGTGTACGCCCGGGCGATCTTGATCGCGTTCTCGTTCGCCTCCGCCCCGCCGTTGGTGAAGAAGAAGACGTCGACGTCACCTGGCGAAATCGACGCCAGCTTCTCCCCGAGGCGGCCACGGACCTCGGTCGCCATGAAGGGGTTGGCGTAGGCCATGGTGGCGGCCTGCTGCTGAATGGCGCCAATAATCCGCTCGTCGCCGTGACCGGTGTTGACGCACATCAGCTGGCTGTTGAAGTCGAGGAACTGCCGGCCGTCCGCCGTCCAGAAGTACACGCCGCGTGCGCGTGCCATCGGGATGGGATCGACCGCCGCCTGTGCAGACCACTCGAACAGCGTGTGCTTCCGGCAGAGATCCACGATGTCCGCGTCACTCAGGGTTCCCGGTGTCGTCGTGGTCACGTGTCACTCCTTCGAGAGCATTCAGCCGGTTCAGGCGGCGCGGCGCTCGATCCGCGCCCGCAGCGCCTGGAGGGCGCCGGCCACCTCGCGCAGCTCCTGCTCGATCTGCCGCAGACGATCCCCCTCCGCGCGGACGAAGCGGCTGTACGGGGCGATGCTCTCGCGGATCCGCTCGGCGCTGCGCGCGATCTCGCGCGAGAACTGCTCGCGGAGCGCGCTCGACAGTCGCTCCCGCACCTCTGAGATCTTCCGCCGCATCTCCTGCTTGGTCCGCTGCCGCTTCGCCGGGAGGATGAAGAACCCGAGCGCCGCCAGCACGGACGCCATGACGAGACCGGTCACGTCCGCGGCGGCGGTCGTCGCCGCCGCCGCCACGACCGCGCCGAGCCCCAGGGCGCCGGCACCGGCGGCTGCGGCCGCCGCGACCGCGTTCCGCGCGCCATCGGCGAGCGCGCGTGCCTCGCCGCGGCGGTCGTAGGAATCGACCACGCGCTGCGCCTCCCGGCCCACGGCATCGATGAGGCGCGTCCGGTCGTAGTGGAAGGTGCCCGGCTCCTCGCCGCCGAGGATGCGGCTCCGATACTGCTGACGCCGCTCGGCCAGATGGCTCGTCACGGCCTGCCACTGCTGCAGATCCGCCGCGACCAGCCAGTCGACGAGCTCGCCGATCCGGCGCTCGATCTGCTCCGGGGCGTCGGCCACGACCTGCTGTTCGAATCCCTCCTGCACGCGGCTGCGGTTGAGCAGGTCGAACACCCGCCCGAGGCGCAGCGTCTCGTCGAAGTAGTCGTGCCCGCGACGCTCCATCTCGAGCAGAATCCGATCGATGTCCGACATGCGCAGCTCCAGCTGCCGCGCGATGTCCTGCTCGTACACACCCAGCTGCCGGTCCACTTCGTCGAGCATACGGAAGTCGTCGCTCAGGAGCGACAACCGATCCTGCGCCACCGACAGATGCGTCGATGCCACGGCCGCCCCGACACCAAGCGGGTTGAGCAGCTTCAGCTGGAGCCGTGCCGGCGCGTCGAGGGTGGATCGCACGTAGCTCTCGAGCGCATCGAAGCCGCTGCCGGGCCGCGCGTCTGGCTGGCCTTCGCGCGCGCGTCTGGCCAGCCTGGCGCTCACGGGCAGGATCTCGGGGGTGAAGCCGAGCAGCGATTGCGCGCTGTCGGCCACGAAGCGGCGGACCTGCTGGACTTCGGCGTCCCCATCGAGGATGTCGATCTTGTTGATGACGACGACGATCTTCTTGCCCCAGCCCCGGATGTGCTCGAGAAAGGCCCGCTCCGTCTCGGTGAACGGACGGTCGGCCGACGTCACGAACAACACGAGGTCCGCGCGCGGGACGAAGTCCGTGGTGATCCGCTCGTGCTCGCGAATGACTGCATTCGTGCCGGGCGTATCGACGATGTGAATGTCCTCGAGGAGGCCAACCGGCGCGGTGATCACGTGGATGCCGCCCGGGCTCACGCTCCGGGAGACGGCGTCGCCGAACCGGAGCAGCTGGATCTCGGCCGTCGTGGGGGTGACACCCTCCTCGAGAACCGCGTGGCCGATGAGGGCGTTGATGAAGGCGCTCTTCCCGGAGTTGAACTCTCCCACCACGACCAGCAGGAAGAGCTCGTCGAGCTGCTGGATGGAGTGATCCAGCGCCGCCTGCTGCTCCGGGGCCGCGTCGAACCGCGCCAGCGCCGTCCGCAAACGGGCGAGCACCCGACGCTCGTCGCGCAGCGCGTCCTCGAGCTCCGGCGTGAGGATCTTCGTGAGCATCGGTTCAGCGCGCGGCGCTCCGCCGCCGCCCGATCAGCGGGCGCGCGGGCTGACGGCCGGAAGCGGCGCACGGTCGCTCGAGGCCGGCGTCTTGCTCCAGTCGGTGTGCGGTGCCCGGTTCTCGACCAGCCAGCCGCGCACCAGCCGGCCGTAAGTCATCCACCGCATCCCCCGGCGCGAGTAGAACGGCACCAGCACGCGCTGGAGCTCGGGCAGGCGGTAGAACGGGACGCCTGGGAAATAGTGGTGCTCCAGGTGGTAGTTCGAGTTGAGGTACACGAAATCCCAGAACCAGTGCCCTTTCATCAGGGTCCCCCACTTCGCGGGATCCTCGGGGTCGATGTCGTAGTGCTGGCCGAGGCGGTTCAGCGTGAACGCCACCGGGAACACGAAAAAGACGGGAATGATGCTGGTGCGGAGGGCCGCGTAGAACCCGAAGAAATACCAGATCAGCCCCAGCGCCAGCAGGTGTGCGGCGATCGCCAGACGCCGCTCGAAGGCAATCCGGCGCTGCAGCCCGGGCGGATACGTCGCCGCCTCGCGCCGCGCCGCCCGGAAGTAAATGGGAAAGAGCGCCGGCGTGCAGTAGAGCAGCTTGTACCAGCGCGCGTTCACCTTGGGCGACAGATGGTGACGCTTCGGGTCGTCCTCGTCGGAGCCCAGCTCGGCATGGTGATCGAGGTGCCAGCGCGTGAACTGGCTGGCGGAGATCCCGCTCGGGACCGAGTACAGAAGCCCCAGAACCCGCTCCACCCGAGGCCGCCGCCGCGCGAACACGGTGTGGTGCACCACCTCGTGCAGCAGAATGGTGAAGTTGAAGATCGTGAACCCCTGGACCAACGCGAGCGGGACCCACAGTAGCGGCTGTTCCAGGCGGATGAGACCCCAGGTCGTCAAGCCGAGCATGGCGAACTGACGCACCGCAACCGCCAGGTGGCGGATCCCCGATTTCCGGTGCAGATCGCGCAGCATGTCGCGCGAAATCGTGCGGCCCAGCTCGGCCCGGAGCTCGACGGCGTGCTGGGAGTAGTAGTGGGATTTCACTGCGTCGATCTTAGCAGGTTCCACTTCCAGGTTCAGGGTTCGACGCTCAAGGTCCCTGGTTCAGGGTTGCCGGCTCCTCGGTCCTGGTTCAGGGTCCTCGGCGACGGGTGGCGGGGTTTCGAGGTTCCGTTCTCGTGAGTGCGACCCCGGCCAGGACGGCCGTCGCACCGAGCACCTTGGAGGGCCCGATCGGTTCGCCGAGGAACAGGACGGCGGTCCCCATTGCCACGATCGGGACGACGTTCGAGTACACCGACGTGCGCGCGCTGCCGATCCGGCGCACGGCGGCGTACCAGATCGTGTAGGCCACGCAGAGCGCGAAGAGCGACGAGTAGAGAAGCGCCAGCCATGTCGCCGCTGGCAGGGCTCCCCACGGCGCGGCGTGCACCCGCGCCGCCACGAGGGGAACGTACAGCAGCGTCCCGATGCTCATCGACAGGCCCGTGACCCCGACCGGCGAATGACGTGCCATGAGCTGCCGGGCGCCTATCGTGTAGGCCGCCCAGCAGCACACGGCGGCGGACACCATCAGGTCGCCTCCGATGGCGGCCGGATCCAGCCGGAAGCCCTCGCCGATCACCACGTAGATGCCGGCCATCGAGAGCGTCGCCCCGATCCAGTAGCGGAGCCCCACGCGATCGTGGCCCAGCACGGCCGTCGCGAGCGCGATCAGCACGGGGGTCGCCGCCAGGATGAGCGAACTGTTCGCCACGCTCGTCCGGGCCAGCCCGCCGATGAAGAGGAACTGATACAGGCAGTGGCCCACGAGGCCGAGCCCGGCGAGACCCATCCAGTCGCGCGGCGTAATCGGGGCGGAGGTCACGAAGATGCTCGCCAGCGAGTCCTCGTCGGCGGCAGGACGCGCCAGGCCGCGACGGGCGCGCAGCCGGCGGATCGCAGCCATCAGGCCCAGAAACACCAGCGAGGCCAGCCCCATGCGTGCCGCATTGAAGGCCTGAGCGTCGATCTCGGCGAATGCGAACTTGACGATGGAGTAGTTGGTGCCCCAGATGAGGGTCATCAGGAGCAGGAGGGCGTCCAGCCGGGTCACCGTCGGTGCCGACCTCGCAGATGGATCGCAGGCCGGAGCCCGGAGAATCCGGACACCGGCCCGGCATGCCGGTCGCCGATCAGGCGGCGGCGAACGGCTGCAGGAAGAAGAGGATCAGCGAGATCAGGAGCACGTAGATGACGAGCGACTCGATGAGCACCAGCCCCAGGATGAGCGAGCCGCGGATGTCGCCGGCCGCGCCGGGGTTGCGCGCGATGGCCTCCGTCGCGGCGCTCACCGCCTTCCCCTGCCCGAGCGCGCCGAGGCCGGCCGCAAAAGCCAGTGCGAACCCTGCCGTGATGATCGACCACCGGACCATGTCGCTCGTGCCGCCTGCGGCCGCAGGCTCCTGCGCGAAGACCGGCGCGAACGCGCCCGCCGCCAGGACGAATGCACATGTCAGAACGCTGCGTTTGCTCACGACCCAAGCCTCCTCGAAAGTAAACCGCCGAAATCCCCTGCGCGTCTGGGGTGTTGCACGCCGCGGGTCATGCCGCTGCCGGCGCGCGGTGGCCGTGCGGCGCATCGTGACCGTGATCGTCGTGCTCGTGCTCGATCGCCACCGCGCCCTGCAGGTAGATGATCGAGAGCAACACGAAGATGAACGCCTGCAGCCCGCCCGTGATGAGCCCCAGGAACATCATCGGCAGCGGCACC
>DASPFV010000010.1:0-43204 GCA_035620975.1 Vicinamibacterales bacterium | reverse complement strand
TTCGAGCTCGCCGCGACCGAAGTCACCGTCGCCCAGTACGGCGCCTACGCACGCGAGACCGGCAGCCGTCTCCCCACGCAACCCCACTGGAGCGATCACGACCACCCCGTCGTGAACCTCAGCTGGAACGAGGCCGCGGCGTATTGCGGGTCGATCGGCGGACGACTTCCGACCGAGGCGGAGTGGGAGCTGGCCGCGCGCGGCGGGGAGAACGAACGGTACCCCGCCGGAGAAGCGTTCGACCCCGAGGGAGTCAACGGCATGAGCGTGACCGGCAAGGACCGCTGGGGCTTCACCGCGCCCGTGGGGTCGTTTCCGGCGAATGGCTTTGGACTCCACGACATGACCGGCAACGTCTGGGAGTGGACTGCCGACTGGTATCGCGAGGGTCCGGGCTGGACGCAGCCGACGCTGATGGATCCGGCACCGGATTCGGCCAGCTATCTGAAGACCGTGCGGGGCGGGTCCTGGGACAGCTCCCCGCGCAACCTGCGCATCACGCGGCGCGAGGGGCTCTCGGCCGGCGGACGCCACAACCTGTACGTCGGGATCCGGTGCGCGCGCTAGTCAGCGCGCCGCCTTCTCTTCGAGCGGTTCGGCGATTTCTTCCTCTCTCACGGGCACGTTGCCGTCGTCCTCGGTGGCCCAGAACTCGCGGTCCGCGCTGTCGATTTCAGCGAGGACCTCGCCCCGCAGGATCTTGTCGGCCATTGTCAATCCCTGGCCGATCGAATGGTCCATGTTGTTGTACCAGAACCGGCCGCACCGGCCGGCCAGGAGCAGGTTGGAGTACTGCGCGAGGAACCGGAGATTGCGCGTGAGCTCCCCGAGGTAGTTCAGCTTGTAGATCGGATAGGTGAACGGCACGCGCTCGATGTGGACGCGCTCGACGTCCTCGACGGCATCGATCGTGCCAGTCCGCACGAGATCCTGCAGGATCTGCGGTGTGTACCCTTCCGGGTTCTGCCAGCGCTCGTCGCCCTGCCGGCACGTGAGCTCGACGCACAGTCCGCTTTTGCCGGGCGGGGTGGTGCTCGGCAGGAATGCCTCCGGGGCGGTCACGCGCGAGAAGATCTCCTCCCCGCCGAAATAGGTCCACTGATAATCGAGCTTGCCGGGCTTCCTGACCTCCAGGTTGTAGAAGATCGTCGAGAGGTACTCGAGGTCGATGCCGCGGACGTCGAGCAGCGAGTTCAGCGTCGTGAGCGGGGCCGTCCAGACGAGATTGTCGCAGGCGATTCGCTCGCCGCTCGTACGCAGGCCCGTGATCCGCGAGGCGGTTCGCTCGATTCCCGTGACGGACTCGTTCAGCAGGATGCGTCCCCCCGTTTCGGTGATGCCTGCGGCCAGGAGATCGGAGAAGCGGCCGACGCCGTGGGGCGGATACAGGAACATCGTCTCGACCGGCTTGGGCAGCAGCGTGTTCCTGAGGAGGCTCCACAGGCTGTCGGAATGCGCCCGCTTGTCGATGACCGCCCGATTGACACCCGCACGGGCCCAATCCCGGTGCAGCTCCGAGGGTGAGTAAAAGAGGAACTTCCGCGTGTAAGGCTCGAAGAAGATATCGAATAGCGTGCGCCCGTACTTGTTGACGACATCCGCCTCGAAGGATTCTCCGGGAAGGCGCTCCTTGAAGAAGAGGTCCCTGGCGCCGCGGAACATGAGCCTGACGGGCATGGCCAGCAGGATGCCGGGACGGAGCGGCCATTCGTGGAACCGGCCGAACATCCGGGCCCCGCTCTTCCTCGGAATCTCCAGCGCTTCCTTCTTGAGAATCTCGCGGATGAACGCCGCGACGCGGGGATTCTCGGTGTGGAATCGGTGAGGGCCGACGTCGAAGTGGAAGTCGCCGTAATGGAAGGTTCTGGCGAGGCCGCCGACCACCTCGTTCTTCTCGACGACCGTGACGGCGTAGCCTCTGCTGGCGAGCTGATAGGCGATGGTGAGTCCGGCGACCCCGGCGCCGACGACGGTGACTGACGGCATGGACCTCCCGTGAACGAGAACCACTTATCATGCCCGAACACCGAGCGCCAGATCCAGTGGACGAGCCGCACGAATTGACGCCCGTCGAAACCGGTCGATATAGTGAGGGTTTGTCTGCTGCGGTCGGATCATGCCTGACCGGCGCGTCGCGAAAACATCAGTGGGTTCAGATGAGGTGTGCAGCGAGGTTCGCGGCCGTCCGCGGGTGGATCGTTCTCCTGGTCGTGCCAGCCGTGGTCGCATGTAGCGCCTGGACGGAGTCGCGGCCGTCCGGCATCGTGCGGGGCAGGGGGGAGGCATTCGCTGACGACCGGGGCCCCTTCCTCGCACTGGGGGCGACGCTGTTCTGGGGACCGTGGGGGTACAAGTTCGATCGGGCCCGCCTCGATCGGCACCTGCAATTCCTCTCCGAACGGGGGGTCGACTACGTAAGGGTGCTGGGCCAGGTGGGCAGGCCTGACAGCGACTCCGACGACAGCTGGAGCGACCGGCCTATCGACCCGCGCTGGCGCGATGCCTGCACCGGATCGTCCAGCGCCCCGCCCTCGTGCGGCACCTACGATGAAGTCATTGCGGGCTTCACGGATCTCGCCTTCGACCGGTACGGTCTCAGGGTCGAGTGGACCATTTTCGGGGGCACCGGGTTCACGCCGACGCCCGAGTCGCGGCTCGCGCTGGTCGACCGCTTGCTCGCGATGTCGAAGGGGCGCGAGCACAAGATCATGCACTTCGAGGTGGCGAACGAGTTCTACCACAACGGCTTTGAAGGCCCGGAAGGACTGGCCGAGCTGCGGCGGCTCGGCCGCCATCTGCAGGAGCGCACCATGGTGCCCGTCGCGCTCTCTGCCCCCCGGGGCTCGAACTGCAGCGTGATGCAGCAATTGTACGCTGGAGGCATCGGCGAACTCGTCACCGAGCATTTCGACCGGTCCGGGGAGGACGGCGGCTGGGCCGCGGTGCAGTCGGCCTGGGAGCTGCAGTTCTGTGAAGGCCTTCCGCCGCTCAGGAGCAGCAATGAACCGATCGGCCCGTTCTCGTCGGTGCGCGCCGAGGCGGATCCTGTTCGCCTGGCGATGTCCGCGGCGGTGGCGTACGTGTCGGGCATAGGGGCGTACGTACTGCACACCGGGCCTGGAATCCGCGGCGGTGGGCAGGTCGACCTCGAGCGCGGGCGACCGGCCGACATCTGGGCAGTGCCGGATATCGATCGCATCCTGAGCGCGTTGGGGGTCGTCACGCGTACGCTGCCGCCTGACGTGCCGACCTGGTCGCGCCGCCGGGTTGGCCGTGCTGATCCGGTTGTGCTCCTTGCGGGCAGCTCGGGTCCGGTGAAGGGGTACATAGCGCTTCAAGACCGCCGTTTCGTGATGACCCCCCTCGCGCTGGAGGGTCCACTCACCATCGAGGCCCGGGTGGCTGCCGACGTGTCCGTCGTGCACCCCGAATCCGGGGCGGTGCTCTATCGTGGGTCGCTCGAGGCGGGCGAACGGACCACGGTGGCGGGGTCGCCGGCATACCTCGTTCTCGGAGAGGCGAAATCATAGCCAGGCGTTTGACGGTAGAGCTGCGAATCCGCTAAAATCGGGGGTTCGTCCATCCGTGCGGCTCCTCCCCATTCGGTCCAGAAAGGCGTTTTCGTCGGCGGCCGCCAGGACGCCGGACCTCCGCCGCCGTCACGGCTCATGGCTTTCGGTGCTGCTGTGCCAGTCGCTCGCTTGCGGCAGTTCACCGCAGCAGCCCACGCCCCCGCCTCCTCCAGCCAATCAGGCCCCAGTCGTCTCGTCGGTGGAGGTCGAGCCATCACGCGTCGAGGTGGGTCAGGGTGTGTCGGTGCGTGCAATCGTTCAGGACGCGGAGACACCGGTCGCGTCGTTGATTTACGAGTGGGCGGCCGACGCCGGCACGTTCAGTGGGGAGGGACCGTCCGTGACCTGGCGGCCGCCGCAAGATCTCGAGACTCCGGCCGACTATCAACTGCGGCTGACGGTACGCGAGCCGTATGGAGCCGCCGGTGCCGATGGCGTCCGGCCGGAACATCGAGTGACGGCGACCAGCCCGCCCGTCAGAGTCCATGATTCCCCCGCGGAGCTCCGAACGCTCTCGCTGTCGTTTCTGGAGAAGTTCGCGAACTCGCGTCTTTCGGCGGAGGAGTGTCTCGTCGACTTCACGGATTCGTGTCGAGGAAAGCAGTCCGAACGCGAGGACATCGAATACAACCGCGAGCACTACGAGATCCGCTCGTCGTCGCTGGAGTTCGATCGGCTCACCATCGAGGCAGACGGCATGTCGGCGCGGATGGTCGTGGAATGCGAGTTCCGATCGCGCATTCGCAAGTGTCCCGAGGGCGCCGCGGGCTGTGTGGTCGGGTCGACGGGACGGGTCAGAGGCGATTGTCTGCTCACGGCGGTCTACGAACAGGGGCGGTGGTGGCTCTGCAGCAGCAACTTCCACGGGGAGAACGTGCCAGGAATCGTGCCGTTCTTCCGGCCGAGATGATCGGCTGCACGCTGGAGTCCTGGTGGCCGTGGCTGGACCGCTGATCTGCATGCCCCCGTCCCTTTCCGCGGTTGCGCGCCTGCCAATCGGTGCCCGGACGGCATCTCGACTGGCCCGGATCGCTCCTCAGCCGACGGGTCGGCTCAGAGGCTTCCCTGGCGCGGTCAGAGGTCGATGCTCTGCATCCTGGCGCCGGATCCGCCTTGTGGTTCGGACCAGCGCGATCGGCGGCCTCCTGCTGGCTGCTGCATGTGGCGGTTCTCCAGCTGCGCCCACGCCCGTCCTCGCGCTCACATGTCCAGCCCGGGTCGAGGCGTCGACGACCGCGTTCGATGGGGCCGCGGTGTCGTTCGACACGAGCACCCAGGGCGGCCGCCCCCCCGCGTCGGTCGTCTGCGCTCCAGGCTCGGGCAGCACGTTCCCGATCGGCGAGACCATCGTGTCGTGCACGGCCACCGATACCGCGGCGCAGACAGCGGGCTGCAGCTTCCCCGTGTCGGTCACGCGGACGCCGACACTCGCCTGGACCCGCTTCCTCGCGTTCGGGGACAGCATCACCGAGGGCGTCACGAGCCCTGCGCCGGAGTTGCTCACACGCCTGGCGACGCCGGAGGCCTATCCCGGACAATTGCAGCAGATGCTGGCTGCGCGTTATACGGCCCAGGAGATCACCGTTCTCAACCGCGGTATCGCTGGAGAGCGGCTGGCCGAGGGCGTCCGTCGCCTTCCGCGGGTTCTCGATGAGGACCAACCGGACGTGCTCCTGCTGCTGGAGGGTGTGAACAACATCCGCAACGTGTCCACAGACGAACTGGCCGACGATCTCGACGAAATGGTGCGCTCGGCGCGTCGGAGGGGCGTGGAGGTCGTGCTGGCAACCCTGCTGCCTGTCAGCGACTCGAGAGAGGCCGGGCGTCCCGGGACGCAGCGTGCAATCCGGGAGCTGAACGAGGAGATCCTCCGGATTGCCCGGCGGCACGGACTCGGTGCGCCTGCAGATCTGTACAACCTGTTTCTGCAGACGCCCTCGCTGCTCGGGCGGGATGGTCTCCACCCGACCGCCGAAGGTTACGTGCGAATGGCCGAGGTGTTCTTCGAGGTGATCCGCGAGCGATACGAAGACCACGCACCCGCCGCGGCCATCTCGACCGTCACCATCATTCCCTGAAGTGCGCCCGCACCGTCATTGCCGATCGCACGGGCAGCGACAACTGCCAGTGGTCGCCGGCTGCGCGGCCGTGCAGGCTCCAGCCTGCGAATGTCGCGCGCTGCGCGTCCGGCACTTCGAGGCTGATTGATGTCTCCGGAAAATAGAAGCCACGGTACGGTGACTTGGTGGGGTAGCCGTCCACGACGATCGTGCGGCCTGCGTCTGCTTCGACAGTCACCGACACGGCGTCGTCCACCGACAGATGGCGGCGTGTCAACGCCCGTAGGATCGACGGACGGTGCTCGAAGAACTGCTCGACGAGATCCAGGAACTCCGTGTCCTTGATTCCGTGGACGCCCGCTGCGAGGCGGTACTGCTCGAGGCGCGATCGAAGGAACGGCGGGGTGAGCTGGTGATTGAGCATCGCCGCCACTCTCGACGCGAAGTGCCGGCGGTACGTCGGATCCTCCTGGATCAGCCGCGTCAGGATCAGCGATCGGACGTCGTTCTCGCCGAGCAGCGTCCGGTACGTGTCGATCTCCCACTGTCGTGGTGCGCGCTGATACAGATCCATGAAGCTGTGGTCCATGTCCCAGTTGATCCAGTACCACCGGCTTCCGGGCGTCCGCTGGTCGCGCGCGAGCGTCCCCTGCCACACGTCGGTCGTCCCGCAGAACAGCATCGACAGCGCCCACGTCGTCAGGTTGTCGAGGTCCACGGTCTTCGAGACCGTCTCGCGGTCCATCACCTCCAACGCGCGCGCCCAGCGAAAGAGCCGGCGCGGATTCGCATCGTCCTCGATCCCGAAGTCGCCGTGGCCGAACCGCACCTCGAAGAACCGCGGGCCGATGTGCTCGGTGAGCACGTAAACCCCCTGCAGTTGGCCGTTCAGGAAGAACCGCATCGGCCTGGTGCGCGGAACGATCGCGCCGAGCCTGGCGGCGATTTCGTACGCCAGGGGATTGACGAAGTGCCACGGACGCCCCGTGCGATCGTGCCGGATGTCGTTGTGGACCACGACCCGGGCGAGCCCGCCTTCGGGCGGGCCGAAGAACAGCCCGGCATCTGGAGCTGCGCCGTAACGTCGGCGGAAGAAGAGACCGAAGCTCTTGTTGACGGACCCGACGCGGCTCCTGCCGCCATGGATCCGCAGCCCGGCGCCGGTTGCGAAGCGGAGGGTGGCCTTGTCGAAGTACGAGACGTACGCAAACCGTTCCCACTCCCGGCCTCGCTGCATCGGGTGCACCAGGAGCCCGCGTTCCGGATGCCGCAGGTCGGCTTCGGACGCGAACACCGAGAGGATGGGCTGTCCGGTGACCAGGTGAGCCCGCGGAACCGCCCGCGTGCTGGGCATGAGGTCGTCATCGCGCGCGACTGCGAAGCGGGCCTCGTCGAAGATCCCGTACGTGTCGATCGCCGTGCCCAATCCTACGAGCACGGCCGGCCAGATCACCCAGCCGAGCCAGCGCCGCCCCCTCACCGCAGGGCCTCGCGCGTATCGACGAGAACCGTCGAGCGGGCGTGTGGCAGCCGGCGGGCGAGATCGCGTTCGAGTGCCAGGACGTGCGATTCGGAGCGGGACGCGAAACGGAAGGAGAACACGGTTTCTGCGCCCGCTGTCGTGATGGACTGCAGACGACAGCCGGTGGCTGCAAGGCCGCCGAGCGTGCCGCTGGCCGCTTCCTCGGACATGGAGAGGACCAGCAGCCCATGGACGACGGTCCGTTGGCGCGCGCGCAGCGCTCGCGTTGCCAGCACCGCGAGCACGGCTGTCCCGAGCATGACGCCTGCGAGGGCCAGCCGCAGCGTCGCCAACAGGACGGACACGGATACCAGCGCGACGACGAAGGCGATTTCCTCGGGTTCCTTGACGCGGGTGCGGAAGCGGACGACGGTCAGCGCGGCCAGCAGGCCGAGGGAGACGGGAATCGACAGCTGCACCGTCAGGAACAGGCCAGTGAGCGCGAGACCGATGAGCGGGAACGCCGTACGCAGGTCCGCCCCCGAACTGTCGCGACCCTGGGCGGCATGATACAGGATCCCCAGGAACATCGCGCTGAGCGCGGCGAGCAGCAGGACGAGCAGCGCCGGCCCCGGTCCGATCGAAGCGATGGTCTCAGATCCGGGGTTCATCGGCGGGCAGGCACCGCGGGGCCGCGGCGGCGATAGTATAGCATGGCGATGGCGGCGATACGGCCCGAAGTGGTGGGGAATGAACGAGATGACGCACCGATGAGCAGCGGCGGGGAGGAGTTCTACCGTACCTTCTCGGAGAAGCAGCTGACGCGAACGGGAGAGGCCCGCCGGAACCGGATCGAGCGGGCGCGCCTGGACCTCGTGACGGCGTACTCCCGCCCGCCCGGCATGTTCCTCGAGATCGGCCCGGGGCAGGGCGGCATCGCGCGCCTCTCGCGTGCCGGAGGTTGGACGTACTCGGCCATCGAGCCGAGCCCCGCGCTCGCGAGCCAGCTGCGCGGCGCCGGTGTGGACGTCGTGGAAGCGTTCGTTCCGCCGATTCCGGCTCCGGACGCAGCCCACGATGTCGTGTATGCCGACCAGGTCCTCGAGCACATGCCTGGGATCGACGCCGCGCGGGCGCTCGTGGCCGAGGCGCGGCGGGTCCTCAAGCCCGGCGGCGTCTTTTTCGTCGTCGTGCCGGACTACCTGAAGGAGCGCGGGTTCTTCTGGGACATCGACTACACGCACAACTTCGTCACCACCGAACGCAGGGTCCGTCAGCTCCTGGTCGACGGCGGCTTCGAGATCGTACGTACGGTCCGGAGCATCGGGCTCGCCCGGGGGCTCCTCCGCGACCTGCTCGCGGGTGCCGCCCTGCTCGCCAATCTCCCGGGGCTCGACGCGCTCTCCCGCTACACAGGAACGGAGGAGCTGCTCTTCAAGGTGCGGAAGAACCTGTTCGAGACAGTGGCGTTCGTGGCGCGCCGGCCGTCGGCGCAGCTTTACGGATCCGCCAAGACGCAGTAGAATCGAGAGATATGGCCCAGACCTACGCAGCGAAGTACCTGCTCAAGGCCGCTGCGAGCGCTCCCCGCGACCTGCTGAACTCGGTGGTCGCCAGGCACCGCCCCATTCACCCCACGGTCCTGATCTTCCATTGCACGTTCGTCTGCGACGCGCGATGCGAGATGTGCAGCAACTGGGAGCGCGGCGATCGCAAGTCGGACATGACGCTGGCCGAGATCGACCGTGTATTCGCCGACCCGCTCTGGCAGAAGGTCGAGATCGCCAACCTGTCGGGGGGCGAGCCGACGACCCGGAACGACATGGTCGACGTCGTCCGGGTCATGCTGGACCGCCTGCCGCGGCTGCGGAAGTTCGGTATCAACACCACCGGGTTGACGCCGCACCGGGCCATCCCCATGGTCACGAAGGTGGCCGAGCTCTGCCACGAGCGGGGGGTCATCTTCAGCACCCGCGTGTCGATCGACGGGGTCGGCGACATGCACAACCAGGTGCGGAAGGTGAAGAGCGGCTTCGACAAGGCCCTGAAGACCATCCGGGCGATGCAGGCGCTGCAGGCGCGGATCCCCTTCAATTTCGGCATCTCCACGACCATCTTTTCGATGAACCTGGAGGATGCCGAGAACATCCTCGCCTGGGCGCGCCGCGAGCGCCTCGATATCGTCTTCAACATGGTCCGCTTCACCGATCCGATGCTCGGCAACAGCGACAAGGCGGCCGAGCTGCGGCCGATCGGCAAGGAGGAGGAGAAGATGCGCGCGTTCTTCATGGAGCGCGTGCGCATGGATCCGCTGTTCGACGGCCAGAACTACATCTACCTGCATTACGCCGACATGATCGCGAACGGCTACCACCGGATGGCGCCGTGCCCGTTCCAGTCCCAGGGGATCATGCTGAACCCCAACGGCGACCTGTTCTTCTGCGAGAACAGCGACGTGGTCGGCAACGTCCGGCAGGAGAGCGCGTCGGCGATCTATTTCCGCGAGAGCAGCCAGGCACACCGGCGATCCATCCGGGACGAGAAATGCCCGACCTGCCTGAGCCCGTGCCAGATGAACGTTTCGGCGGTGAAGCAGGTCGCGCCCTACGTCCGGTTCCTCTATCGCGCCTCCCGCGAGAAGCGGCGCCTGGGGCGGTTGCAGCCGGCGGGCCAGACGCTCTGATCCGGCCTGTCCGGGCTGCGCATTTCAGGTCCTCGCGCCGGACGCACCTACCGCACGACCTGGTATATGGCAACCTCGGCGTTCGTGAACACGCGCCGGAACTGTTCCGGTGCGTCTCCGAACTTGCTCACGCCGTCGGGGTAGACCTTGCGCTCCGTCTCGTCCATGTATAGATAGTCGATGCGAAGCGATCGAGACGTCTTCCACGCCTCCTCCGCGTCGGCGGTCGCGTAGATCCGCTGCACGTCTTCTGCGCGTCGGGTGTAGCGCGGGCTGGCCAGCAGCGATATCGGAAGCCCCGCGGCCATCCGGCGCTGGGCGAACGTCGGGATGAGGCTCCAATGCGCCCGGCCCCGGGCGATGACGTCCATCTGCACCACGGCATCCGGCGCCGTCCTCGACCGAATCCAGCCGAACGCTTCGCGCTGGGCAGGGGAGACCGTCAACGTCCACGGGAAACCGGGCCCCGGCCGCAGGTTCGAGATGTCCTGCGCGTTGTAGAGGTCGATGATGGTCGTGGGCAGACCGATCGCCAGAATGAACGCAGACGGCAGCAGCATAGCGCCCCAGCCGCGCTCGCGAAGTCGCCAGAGGAAGCGGGCCACGAGCGCGGGCATCAGGCACTGCATGATCTGGCCCGCACGGAAACCGATCCAGGCGCCGTCGGAGATGCGCACGAGATGCATGAGCAGGAGCCCGATGATCAGGCCGCAGCCTGACAGCCGGGCGGCGAGACCTGGCAGGCGGGTCGACGGCCACAGGCCGGCCAGGGCCGGCAGCAGGACGGGTCCCAGCGAGAACATGACCGTCGCGACCGGTGCGTTCCTCGCGTCTCCCCCCCACCCGATCGTGAGCGCCGCGGCCGCCCCCTCCGTCATCTGGTTGACGTCGGTCCAGGCGACGGCCGCCGCGACGGGGAGGGCGGCGAGCGCGTGCACGGCGAGCCGGCGGAGATCGGCGGCGGTGCGTCGCCAAAGCGCGTCCGCGGCCATGCTCGCGCCGTAGATGAGGCTGAACATCCCGCCGAGGAATGGATTGGCGATGGTCGAGAGGGCCAGGAGCCCACCCGTCGCGAGCACGGCGCCTGCGCCGGCATTGAAACCGGCGGCGGTGGCCCCGGTGAACGCCACCAGCGCCAGGGCGCAGGACAGCGAGTGCTGCGGGTTGTAGAGCATCGACCGCGCCAGGCCGTCGATGCGCAGACCGTCGAAGCGCCAGGCGGTTATCGCGTCGATATTGATCGTCCGCACGTAGTCCAGCGTCCGGCCGCTCGTCGCGATCTCCCACAGCACCAGTGCGCCTTCCGCGCTGGCGGCCACGAGAACCAGCGCGACCGCGCAGGCCGCCGGCCACGCTGACGGGACGGCCGTGCGCGCGAACAGGAAGATCGCGGCCGCCAGCAGCACGGCGTTGCACAGGGCGTTGACCTTGAGCACCAGCTGCACGTCGCGCAGCAGCGGTGGTCCGCTCTCTGCGACGACCGCGGGCAGCAGGAAATAGGTCCAGTAATAGTGGAGCGGTTCGGCGGCCAGATACGGGTTCCGGGGCGGCATGTCGTACTTGCCGAGCTCCGCGGAGAGGGCCGTGTGCCATACGAAATCTGCCGTGAAATACGCGCGGTAATAGCGCGTGCCGGCGGCGTCCTCGCGACCGATGTTCGAATAGGGGACCCCCATGATGAGCGGCACCAGCAGCACGACGAGGCAGAGCGCCGCCAGATCGGTGCGCCCCCACGTTTCCATCGGGAACAGTGGTGTGTCCACGCGCGACCGGGCCACCCAGCAGAGGACTGTCACCGCCAGCCAGGCGAGCGCGAACCAGACGGGGGCCGTCAGCCCTGCCGAGATGCAGGCCCACAGCGCCAGCTGTGTGAGTGTGTAACCCGCCAGCGCTCCGCCAATCCACCGCGCGGGGCCGCGTCCGAACACGGCGCCGCCCAGCAGCCAACCGGGGACCAGCGCGAGCGCGTAGAAGGGCAGGTATGCCACTCCGGCGGGTCCCGCCGCTGCCGCTACGGTCGCCAGCACCGCGGTTCCTGCGAGCGTGGCACTGACCCCCTGCGACATTCAGCGAACCGCCTGCGGCGGCTGACCGCCCGCCGCGGGCCGACGATCTTCCGGACCGCTCCCCAGAACGCCGGGGGCGACACCCCGCAGCGCGAAGGTGAGTGGCTTGGCAGGCACCGCAGCACCGCCGCCGGCAGACTGGCACTGAGCAGCAGCCAAATCCGGTTCCCGGCAGACGAGGATCATGCCGAATTACGGACGTCGTGACCGCGACGGACCGCGGGTGCAGTGGCGTACATGAGCGCTCCCGGAAGATTTCCAATGACGCCCAGCGCGAGGAAGAGCAACGACAGCGCGAAGGACGATCCAGGATCGACGCCCGCCGATCCGAAAAGCCAGACGAACGCGGCCTGACTCGTGCCTATGCCGTTGATGGTCACCGGCAGCAGCATGATCAGCAGAATGAGAGGCACGAAGGCGAAGTAGGTCCAGATGCCTGCCGGGATGCCCAGCGCGAGCCCGAGAACCCACGCTTCGAGCACGCGGAGAACCTGGACGGCGATGGAAGCGATCAGCACGAGGGCGAGCAGTCTCCGTTCGTGCCGATGCAGCCGAAAGATGTCAACGACGTCGCTTGACAAGCGCCGCCCCGCTTCCGTCGGCACCGCGCGCGACACAAAGCGTGCCAGACGAGCGGCCCTCTCACTGAAGATCAGCGCCAGTCCCGCCGAAGAGACGGCCATCGTGAGCACGAGCGCGGCGAGTATGGCAGCGTTCGTGAGCAGTTCACGAGCGAGCATCAACCCAATCGCGGCCATCGCGAGAATCGAGATCACGCCGAGCAGCCGATCGAGGACCACCGACGCCGCCGCGCCGCCCGCGGGAACACCCAGCCGGGCCACGGCGACGGTGCGGACCGCATCGCCGCCAATGCTGGCCGGAAGAAAGGTCCCGACGAACGTGCTGACGAAAAAGACACGCGCGACATCCATCAGGGGAGGGCGGCGAGGGACGTCGATTGTACGCAGCAGCGCAACCCAGCGCCACCACATGAGGGCGCGATCTGCGATGACCAACGCCACTGCTCCCACCAGCGGGCCGGGGCGCGTGCGCTCGACTGCCTGGAGCACCGACCCGGCATCGGCCTGATACAGCACGATCGCGGTCAACCCCATCGCAACGATCACGCGAAGAGCGCGCGACAGCGAGATCACGAGTTCCCCGCCGTCTCGCACGCCGAACGCTGCGGCGCTGAAGCCACGCCCAGTATAATATCCGGTCGTATGCAGTCTCGCGGGCCCCTCCGAATGGATCCCGCCCTGCTGGCAATTCTGCTGCTCGGAATCGTCCTCAGGTTCATCTCCATCTCGACGCCTCTGCTCGACGCTCATGGCTGGCGCCAGATCGATACCGCCGCCATGGCTCGGTACTTCTACGAGGATTCCCTGAATCCGCTGTACCCACAGGTGAATTGGGGAGGCCGACACGGCTACGTCGAGAGTGAGTTCCCGCTGGTTCCCTGGATCGCCGCGCTTCTCTATCACCTGCTCGGCCCTGAGGACATCTGGGGGCGAGTGACGACCGTCGCCTTCTCAGTCGGGCTGATGTTCGCGGTCTACCTGCTCGTGCTGGAGATCAGAGGACGCGCTGCTGCACGGGCGGCGGTCCTCCTGGTCGCCGCCTCGCCCGGGGCCGTGTACTACGGTCGGACCTTCATGCCCGACACAGCGATGTTGTTCTTCGCCGCAGCCGCGCTCCTCGGCTTCGTGCGGTACCTGCGCACGGCTTCTCGGTCCGCGTTGATATGGGCGAGCGTGTCGCTGGCACTCGCTGTTCTCGTCAAGCTGCCGGGTGTGCTGATCCTGGCCCCGATCGTCGCGATGATCGCGCAGGCTCGGGGAAGGGCCGGCCTGGTCGACCGGCGGCTCTGGCTGGCGGTGGCCTGTGCCATCCTGGTGGCCGCGGCGTGGTACGTCCACGCATATTTCATCTTTCGGGAGACGGGCCTGACATTCGGAATTCTGGCGCACCCCGCCCGGACCTACCCGGCCGTGATCGCACCTGGACCCTGGCCGGACGTGTTCTCGAAGTGGAGCTCGATTCCCCTTCTGACCGGCAGCGAGTTCTATCGGGAGCTGCTCCATCGAGTGGTGCGGCTCCATCTGACGCCGATTGGCCTGGCCGTGGCGCTCGTGGGATTGCTGACCTGGCGGGGACCGTGGAGCGCCCTGCCTGCCGGCTGGCTGGCCGCCATGGCCGCCTTCATCCTGGCGGCCGGTGAGGGCAACCTGGCGCACGACTACTACCAGCTGCCGCTCGTTGTCATCGGGGCGATGTACTTCGGGTCGGCCGCGGCGCCGTTGTTCGACCGCGAGTGGATCTGCGCTCGCGTCAGCGCTGGCTGGTGGGCGCCCGGTGCCGTGGGCACCCTCGTGACGGCTCTGGCGCTGCTGATGTTCTTCGAGAGCGGCGTCATCCGTACCCACTTCCGTCGGGGACGCCTCAATACGGAGATGCTGCAGGCGGGCGAAGCCGTGCAGGCGGCGGTTGGCCGTTCCGGGGCGCTCCTCGTCGTCGTGGACGACTACGGTGTGACCTCGCCGGTGCTGCTGCATTTCGCGAAGCAGCGCGGCTGGAGCTTCGGACCGAACGATGTGTCGCCCGCCACGGTCGAGTGGCTCCGGCGGGTGGGAGCCGGGTACTTCGTCACCACCGACTGGCAGGACCTGCAACGCGACAATCGTGAGCTGGTCGAATACCTCTCGCGGTACCGGCCGGTTCAGCTCGCGGGCGAACCGGCCGGGACTCGCCTCTTCGATCTCAGATCGTCGTCCGAGTAGTGTCGCAGCCGCTGTGCATCACGATCACTGACAGGTTGGCCGCGGCTCGTACGCGCGGGCGTGGGGCGTGGGGCCGTGGACGCCCCACACCAGGTCCAGCTTGCGATCGGTCGCGTCGTAGGCCCGACCGATATCGACGCCGATCCACTGGCGGCCGTCGTGCCAGGCGATGAAATCGATGCTCTTTTCCGGGCCGCCTCGCTTCATGTTCCAGGCCAGGTTCATCCCCCCGCAGATGCCCGTTTCGATGATCCGATCGCGCAGAAACGCCATGTTCGCCTGCCGACGCGACAGACTCACACCGGCAACCAGGTACTCGGGGTACTGGGCTTCCACGCACGCGACGACATCGGGTCCGTTGTTGGGATAGGGCCGGCACGGGGTGCCCCCGCCGCCCCCACCTCCACCACCACCCCCGCCGCCACCACCTCCACCAGCCGATACGAACCCCTGGGTCTGCATCCACTCGCCGACCGTTTCACCGTCGGTTGCCCGGGCTCTCCAGAAATGCTGATCGTCCAGCGACAGATCTCGATCGGCTGTCCAGGTCGTCTCTCCCGCGCCTTCCGGAGCGCTGCCTTGCGCGGCAACCTGCGTGAATGCCTGATCAAGAGCAATCTGGAAGAAGTACGTCAGCGGACCGACCGCCTCGTTCCGATCCGCGTTGCGCACTCGCAGGGTGGGTCGGCGGTCAGCGACACGAGCGTTGTTGACAGGTTCGATGGGCACGGGTCTCCCCAGCGATGGCGGAGGCAGCACCACGAACTCTGCATTGGCGAATGGTCCGGTGTTCGCCCCGTCTTCCGCCCTGACACGCCAGTAGTAGGTTCGTCCCGAAGCGAGCCTGTCCAGCTGGACGCTGGTCCGTCCGTCTCCTGGCTGCACAGCGCTGCGAGCGAAGACCTTCGTCCCGAACGCGGCATCTGCAGCGACTTCGAACGTGTATGAAAGGGGTCTCACGCCATTCGAGCTGGCGTTCTCGACCAGCAGGCGAACGGGCTGCTGAGAGTCACGAACCCTCGTGCCCTGGGAGGGTTCGAGCAGCCGTGCCGCCGTGATTTCCACGCCCGCGATGGGGCCGGCCACGGACGGGCTCAATGGATTTTCACTCTTCTGGGCCTCGCAGGCGCTCACCGAGAGCAGGGTGAGGGCCAGGGCCAGACGCTGCAGAGACTTGGTAGTCATGGGCCGATCCACGCAGGCGCGCGTATACCGGGAGGTATCGGTCGACTCGCTGTACGACTGTAGGGAGCCCGAGGACCGAATTCAAGGGCTAAAACCGCTCTGGGGCTCTCGGCGCTGTCTCTCAGTGCCCGGCCGGGATCAAGCCTGTGCTGCCCCGGCTCGATTCCCGGCGCTGAGGTGGTCTCCCAGTCGAAGCGTCAGAGCAGTCAGCGTCAGCGTCGGGTTGGCGCTGGAGCCTCCGGGGAAAGTGGAAGTGGACAGAACGTACAGGTTTTCGAGCTCGTGATACCTGAGGTGGCGGTCCACGCAGCCATCCTCGATGCTCCCCATCCGGGTGGCCCCCAGCCAGTGATAACTGCCGCAGAACGTACTGATGTGCTTGACCCGGCCTTGAGGGCGGCGCTCCTGCAGCGTCGCGACGGCGCGCGCGATGCACTCGGCAAAATAGGTCGGATAGCGATGGACGATGCGAGGGATGGCCTGGCCGGACTCGGTGACGCGGCCGATCTCGACCGTATGGTCGGCTACCGGCTGAGTTTCTACGGCGAACCAGAGAACAAGCGTCGAGCCCCAGGCCCGTGTGAAATGATCGCGTACGGATCCACCCTCGTCGGCTCTCCGCTCGATGGCATCGTGCAGGAGATCCCGGACGATCGCGTCGCGCGTCAGCTCCCCCCGGTTCAACGAGAGCGCGCTCGATTTGATCTCCCCGAGCATCGAGACGGGCAGGTCCGGGGCGACCCGGTCGAAGAACGACATGAGCATGCCCGTCTGCGCGCTGTCTCCGTATCCTGGTCGCGTATCGAGCCCGGTGTCGTAGATTGCCAGTTCGAAGACAGGATGATCCATGTAATAGCGCCCGAGGCTGGGCAGCCTGGGCACGGAAGGCGAACGCTGCAGCAGCAGGCAAGAATCGATACCGTTGCACGCGACCACGATATCCCGGGCATGAATGCGATGCCGACCGCCCTGGGCATCGACGCAGGAGACCCCCGTCACCCGACCGGCAGCACAGTGCAGGTCGACGGCCAGCCACCCCGTCAGAAGCTCGATTCGGTCTTTGACAGCCGGATAGACGGTGTTCAGCGCGGTGCCCTTGGAGTCGATCGGGCAGAGATGACATTCGTTCGTTGAGCAGCATCGTGGGCGGCCCCCCACCTCGCGTGAGGGGCGCACCGTTGGAACCTGAGTGACGCTGCCCGGTCCGAAGATCGCTTCGCAGGCGCGATCCGACGGGCTCAGCCGATGCGGCGGTAACGGATAGTCGAAATGGCCGGCGAACGGCGGCTGTTCGGAGTTGCCGCTGACGCCGAGCCGCTTCTCCGCCTGCAGGTAGAACGGCTCCAGCTCTTCATACGTGATCGGCCACCGACGGCTGGCGCCACCGAAGGCGTCCCGGGTGAAGTGCGACGGATGCATGCGGGGCACATTGCCGAAGAAGATGTTGGTGCACCCCCCAAGGTTGTACACCGGCCAGAAGACGTATCGGTCGTCCCACCGCGTCCGGGGGCCGGACGGCGGGGGCTCGTGGGGAAACCTGTGGGGGCTGCTGTTGAACGGCAGAGGGTCGTCGTGAGAGCCCTGCTTCACGCGGTCTGCAAACGACATCGGGGTCCCGCGTTCAACGAGGAGAACGCGGCGACCTCCTGCCAGCGCCCGTTCGGCGAGCAGCAGACCCGCGATGCCGCTGCCGAGGATGCAGAGGTCTGCCTGCCGTTCACTCAGCAAGGAGCCCATCGCACACGCTGCGTCGGTCCTGGGCTGCCGGATAGCCGACGAACGCGAAGGTCCGGCTTCGGTCGCCGAGGATCGGGAACGCCAGGTCGACCGCGCGGGCCGTTCTGGAGTCGCCTGGCCGCTCGAGCATGGCGCGCAACTCCCCTCGCGCCTCCGTCGTCAGCTGCTCGATCCACGCCGATTCCCCGGGACGCAAGCCCAGGAGACGAGCGATGGCCTGGCCATCGGGCCCGCGGCTGCGGCAGGCACTGAGCGGAGCGAGGAGGAGGCCCCCGACGATCTGTGTGAAGCGGCGACGATGCATGAAGGACCAGGGCATGCGGCGAGGCCCGAGGCCCCGCCGCACAGGTCGCCTCAATTGCGGCAGGGTTCGGGATTGGGGATCGGATCGAAGAACGCCCGGGGCGCGTGCATGCGCCAGCTGAGGGTCAGCCGCTTCTTCGTATCGTCGTACCCCCCGGCGATATCGACGCCCCACGTCCGCCCGCCGGTTTTGTACGCGAGGAAGTCGTAGCTGTGTTCCGGTCCGCCCCGCTTGAGGTTCCGGCCCATCTCGAGCCCGACGCAGAGGCCAACCTCGATGATCCGGTCCCGCAGGAACGCCATGTCCTCCTTGCGCTTGCCGAGGCTGACGCGCGCGCGGCCGCGATCCGGGTAGCTGTGTTCGACGAACTTGACGATCTCGGGCGGCGTGGTGGGATAGGGACCAGGAGGCAGCAGAGACGGCGGCGCCACCATCTTGAAGGTCACGAACTCCGACCATGGGCCGTGGGAACCAGCGAACTCCGCCCGGCCGCGCCAGCGGTAGGTCCCCTGCTCGAGCGCGGTTGGTGGTCGCCAACTGGTCGTGCCATCGCCAGCGGCGGTCACGCCATCCATGACCGGTTGCCCGTTCTCGGCCTGGATGACGAACCGATAATCCAGATTCGGCGTCGCCGTGTACCTGGCCTGAGAATTGGTCACGGTGAACTCGGGGCGGGAATTATTCACTTCCGCATTACTGCCGGGCGAAACCGGCCCGGGTGCCGTGACCTTCAGCGTGCTCCCGTCGGCCGCGGCCTCCAGGTCACCGGCGGTCGCGCCGCCCGGGGACAAGGGGGTGGGCCTGTCGTCGGCGCACCCTGCGGCGATCGTCAGCGCAGTCGCAGCGCTCAGCGCAGTCAGCAGTCGAATTGACATCAAGCGTTCTCCGGAATAGCCATATGGGATCGAGCTTCCACGCCGGGGAGGCGTTCGCATCGACCATCGGGTTCGCCGCTGGGAAAGCGAAACGCGATGTGTGGGATAGGGGGTAGCTTAAGGACAGCCCCATGACGTTGTCAAGCATTCCGCCAGGGTTATCGGCCCAGGCTCGCAGTTTGTGGAGAGGGCGGTGAGCGCATGCTATCATCCCATCGCTTCCGCGACGCCGGTCCCGAACGGCATCCTGTCACCGAGGAGTGAATATTCGTGAAACGGAATGTTGTACTCGCAGCGGCCCTGGGCCTCGCAGCGGCGATTCCCGTTCCGGCACAGGCGCAGATGCTGAGCTGGCAGGACCGCGCCTTCGTGAACTTCAGCGCAGTCATCCAGTCGGGACCTGGCGACAGTCCTGTAAACGGCTCGTTCGAGCTCTACGAAGAAACAGGCACGTTCCAGGGCCCCTGGGACCTGGGTGGCGGCGCCGCACTGGATCTCTCCGGCGGTTACCGCGTGTGGCGCAATCTGGCAGTGGGCCTCTCGTATTCGCGCTTCGGCGACTCGGCCCCCGTGACGCTCACCGCACTGGTCCCCGACCCGCTCACGCACGACCAGCCGCAGGAGCGCACGGTGGATGCCGGCGAGCTCGACCACACCCAGAGCGCGGTACATCTCTCTGCGACATGGGTCTGGCCGATGACCGACAAGATCGACGTGGCGCTGTCGGGTGGTCCCTCATTCTTCCGCGTCAGGGCGGATACGGTGACCGGGATCGACGTCGAGCCCAATACCAGCAATCCGACGGGCGTCGTGCTCTCGTCCGAATCCGAGTCGGCCGTCGGCGCGCACATCGGCGTGGACGTCACGTACCGCGTCTGGCCCCGGGGAGCCGTTCAGCCGCGTGAGCCCTGGATCGGCGGGGGCATTCTCCTCCGATATGCTGGCGCGTCGGCCGACCTGTCGTCGATCGACTCTCTCGACCTCGGCGGCGTGCAGTTGGGGTTCGGTGTTCGAGTGCGGTTCTGATCGCCGCAGACACCGTCAGGCCCGCGCGCACGCCTGATGACGTGAATACTCCAGACCGACGCAGCCGCCTTCGGTTGTTCGCGTATCTGGTGATCTTCGCAGTCGCCCTCGCCACCTACGTGTCCCGGGCGCATGACTCCGGCCGACTGGCCAACCCGCCCGAACCAGGCGATTCCCACGACTACGACGCGATTGCCTACAACCTGTGGAAGCTGCGCGGCTACGGCTACTACTGGAGCGACCCGGAGTATCGAGCGCCTTACATCGGGCGATCGGGCTATCGCAGCCTGCTGAGCCGGGAGTCCGAGTACTACCCGACCGCCTATCGCCCTCCGCTGCTGCCCGTCGTTCTTTCCGCCGTCTATGCCGTCACCGACCGCAATTTCGCCGCCTGGCGGCTCCTCAACTGCGCGATCTTCGCCGGCGCGGTCACGCTGGCTGCGGCGATCGCGGCGCATTTCGGCGGGCTTCTCGCGGCGCCGTTGACGGCCTGGGTGGTTCTGCAGAGTCCCCAGCTGACCCGCTACTCCCAGATGTTCATGACGGAGGGCCTCGCCGCCCTGCTCGTGACGCTTCTCGCGTATCTGTTCGTGAGAAACAGCCGGCGACCCTGGACGACCAGGGCCGCCCTGGGCTGCGGACTGGTGCTCGGCACGCTGCTCGCTTCGCGCAGCATCTTCGCCCTCTGGATTCTCCTGGCCTTCATGATCCCTCCCGTGCAGGACGCTTCCGGAGCCAGGCGGGTCTGGCTGGGGAAGGCCGTCTGCGTACTGGCGTGCTTCCTGGTGATCTCCCCGTGGTGGATCCGCAACATCCTCGTGACGGGGGCATTCATGCCGACGGGCACGCAGGCTCCGTTGAACCTGCCAATGGGGTTCGGCCCGCGCGCGCTGAAGTACGAGGGGATTTGGCGTTCCAACCCCGGCGACGGGACCGAGGAGCTCCGCGAGGCGAACGTCAACCCGTTCTCGATGGAGTACGAGGTCCGCCTCGCCCAGATTCGCTCAGGAATCGCGCTGAAGTGGATGCGCGAGAATCCCGTGGACGTGCTGCGTCTGATGTGGCTGCACGTCTGGCAGGAGGTGCGACCCCGGGGCCGGATGCCGTGGGACGCGCTGCTGCCCGCCGGCTGCGTGGCGCTGCTGTTCTTCCGCCGGACGCGGCCGGCCGGCGCCCTCGCGATCATGCTTTTCGCGCAGCTGATGAGCGTGGCTCTGACGTGGGGCGCCGGAGGCCGGTTCCTGGTGCCCGTGCACCCGCTCCTGATGGCCCTCGTCTGCGCGATGGCGGCGGCCCTGGCAGTCCGGGCTGGCGCGCCCGTGCTGCGCGCAGCACGGGCCTGGGCCGGACAATGACGGCCTCCCGGTCCATCCCGGTGAGGGTGGTGAACCGGGATGCCAGCGAGAGTGCGTCGGTGGTCAGGGGGAGGCCGGCTGGGGCGCTTCGTTCTTCACGAACCAGTCGTAGACGGACGCGATGCCCTCCCGCAGCTCGATTCGGTGGCGCCAGCCGAGCTGATGCAGCCGCGTGACGTCGAGCAACTTGCGCGGGGTGCCATCCGGCTTGGAACGGTCGAACACGAGCCGCGCCGACGGGTGCACGATGTCGCCGACGAGTTGCGCCAGCTCGAGGATAGACAGGTCCTCGCCGGTGCCGACGTTGATGTGCCCGGCGTCGCTGTAGCGCTCCATCAGGAACAGGCACGCGTCGGCGAGGTCGTCGACGTGGAGGAACTCCCGGCGCGGCGACCCGCTGCCCCAGATCGCGACCTCGTCGCGACCCGCGATCCGCGCGTCGTGGAACTTCCGGATCATGGCGGGGAGCACGTGCGAGCTTTCGAGGTCGAAGTTGTCCTGCGGACCGTACAGGTTCGTCGGCATCGCCGAGATGAAGTCGCACCCGTACTGCCGGCGGTAGGTCTGACACAGCTTGATGCCCGCGATCTTCGCGATCGCGTAGGCCTCGTTCGTGGGCTCCAGCCGTCCTGTCAGCAGGTACTCCTCCTTCATCGGTTGCGGGCATTCGCGGGGGTAGATGCAGGAGCTGCCGAGGTAGAGCAGGCGCTTCACGCCGTAGAGGTGCGCCGCGTGGACCACGGTGGCGTGGATCATCATGTTGTCGTAGAGGAACTCGGCCGGCCGCGTCGAGTTGGCGAGGATCCCGCCGACCGTGCCTGCGACGAGGAACACGTATTCCGGCCGGTTCGCCCGGAACCAGTAGTTCACCGCCGCCTGATCCCTCAGGTCGAGCTGATCCCGCGTGGCTGTCAACACCTGCCGGAATCCCTGTCCGTCGAGACGACGCACGATGGCGGAGCCGACGAGGCCCCTGTGCCCGGCGACGAACACGCGCGCATTGTTGTGAAGTTCCATCGTCTTCCTTACATACCTGGTGTGCGAGCCCGGGCTAGTTCCGGACGGCGAAGGGCTGCCGGCGGCCGGATCGGAGCCTGCGCAGGTACACCATGCCTCCGGCGAGCGAGACCATCATGATCAGCGCGGCACCCATGAACGAGACGAGGAGGGCGGATTCGAGCGTCAGTCCCAGCCTCGTGAAGTAGAACCCGAACGTGGCTTCGCGCACGCCGAAGCCGTTGAGCGACACCGGCGCCATCTGCACGATGAAGGAGACCGGCACGATGACGGCGAGCTCCGCGAAGCCGATCGGGATGGCCATGCTGCGCGCGACGGCGAGATAGAACGCGACGAGCACTGCCTGCACGCCGACAGCGCCCGCGAAACATCCCGCCAGGGCCAGCGGCGCTTCACCGAAACGCGCCAGCGCCGACCTCAGGCGTCCGAGCCGTTCCTCCACCCACTCGGGGTGAAGAACCCGCAGCGGCTGCAGCAGTTTCGTGAAGCCGTCGGGCATCAGGAGCGCCGGGGTGGCGATGATGGCGGCGAGGCCGAATCCAGCCCAGAGCAGGCCGGGACCGAACGGTCCCATCCCGTCGGGGCCGAAGTGCGGGCCCGCCGTCGTGCCGATCGCGGCGATCAGCACGAGGCCCAGCAGTCCGAGCCCGCGATCGAGCAGCACCACGGTCGTCGCCACCGTCTTCGAACCTGCATTGGGCGCGGTGTCGGCAATCCGGACGACGTCCCCGCCGATGTTGCTGGGAAGGAAATTGTTGAAGAAGGTGGCGACGAGAAATGACTCCGTCAGCCTCCGGAAAGGCAGCCCGATCCCCTGCGCCTCGAGCAGCACCCCCCACCGCCATGCGCTCAACAGCACCATCGCGCCATAGAGCACCAGCCCGGCCAGGAGCCATGGGATCGAGGCCTGGGCTGCCAGCCCGACCAGCCGCGCGAGGTCGACCCGGGAGAGGAGGAGCCACAGCAGTGCGACGCTGATGGCGGCCTTGATCAGAGGTGCAACCTGTGAGCGCACTGACCCAAGAGGATAACTCTTAGTCCCGGAAATGGCGAGACTTACGTTGACGATTCGGGGTCCGTTCCCTACAATCGGTGAGATCCGCCCGTGAAAATCCTGATGATCGCCCCGGAGCCGTTCTTCGAGCCCCGGGGCACGCCGTTCAGCGAATACCACCGCATCCGGGCGCTCCTCGAGCTGGGCCATACGGTGGATCTCGTCACTTACCCGTTCGGGCAGGAGGTGTCCCTGCCCGGGCTTCGGGTGTTCCGCTGCCGGCGGCCGCCGTTCATCCATGACGTCCGCATCGGACCGTCGTTCGCGAAGATTCCGCTGGATCTCTCGCTCGCGCTGACGGCCACCCGCCTCGCGCTGTCGGGGCGCTACGACGTCGTGCATTCGCACGAGGAGGGGAGTTACATCGGCGTCTGCCTGGCCTGGCTGGTCGGATGTCCCCACCTGTACGACATGCATTCGAGTCTGCCGCAGCAGCTCGAGAGCTTTGCTTTCACCCGCTCGCGCGTGCTGAAGGCCATCTTCTCCTGGCTCGAGCGCGAGGTGGTCCGGCGGTCGCGGGTCGTCGTGGTCATCTGCCCGCAGCTCGAAGCGACGGTGCGTGCCATCGATCAGTCCGTTCCGGTGGTGCTCATCGAGAACGCTCCCGGTTCGGGAGACGTTCCCGTGGAGGGCTCCGGCCGTGACGTGCGTGCCGCGCTGGGGCTGGCAGTAGATGCCCCGCTCGTGCTCTATACAGGCACGTTCGAGCCCTATCAGGGCCTGGATCTCCTGATCGATGCGGCCGGACTCGTCAGCCGCGAGCGTCCGGACGCTCGCTTCGTGCTCGCCGGGGGCCGTCCGCAGCAGATCGCGGAGGTCCGGCGGGAGCTCCAGGCCAGAGGGCTCGCCGGGCATGTCGTGCTCGCCGGGCAGCGCCCGGCGGACGAGATTCCCCGGTTTCTCGACGCTGCGGATCTGCTCGTTTCGCCACGCAGCAGCGGAACGAATACGCCGTTGAAGATCTACCAGTACCTCCGGTCGGGCCGCGCCATCGTCGCGACACGCCTGCTGACCCACACGCAGGTGCTCACCGATGAGGTGGCCATTCTCACGGAGCCGACGGCCGAGGCGTTCGCCAGGGGTGTCCTGGAGGGCCTGCGCCATCCGGAGCGCGCCCGCGAAATCGGCATCCGCGCCAGGCGGCTCGCCGAAGTCAAGTACAGCTACGAGGCTTATCTGTCCCGGACGCGGCAGGCCTGCAGCTATCTCTCGGCTCGGGCGAGCCCCCAGATCGCGGGGGGCGTGGCGTGAGCGACGCCCCGGCTCGCCCGGGCGCGGATCACTACAGCTACGCGGTGTACGCCGATCCGGCCATGGCGGAGGCCTTCGACGCCCTCCGGTTCAGCGGCCCGATCGGCTCGATGCTGGCCGAAGACCAGGAGCAGGTGCTGACCTCGTTCCTCGCGCCTTCCGCGGACTTGACGATCCTCGACGTGGGCACCGGGACGGGTCGTGCGGCCATCGCGCTCGCGCGACGCGGCGCGGCGGTGACCGGCGTCGATGCATCGGACACGATGCTGGCGGTGGCCCGCCGGCGGGCCCGAGAGGCCGGCGCCGCGGTCACGTTCGAGCAGGGAGACGCTCACGCGCTCGAGTACGCGGACCGATCGTTCGATGCCGTCGTGTGTCTGCGGGTCATCATGCACACGCCGGACTGGCGTGGATCGCTCGCGGAACTGTGCCGGGTGGCGCGCACTCGCGTCGTCTTCGACTATCCTGCGCTCGTGAGCGCGGCGGCGCTCCAGGCCGCGTACCGGCGCGGGGCGGCCGCCGCCGGCGCCAGGGTCGAGGCGTATCGCGTGTTCTCCGATCGGATGATCCGCGCGGCGCTCGCCGCCCAGGGCTTCCGCGTCCGTGCCGCGCATCGACAGTTCGTCCTTCCAGTGGCCCTGCACAAGCGGATCGGATCGGCTCGGCTCACGCGTGCCGTAGAAGCGGGGCTGGCCGCCGCCGGCCTGCGCGCGCTGTGCGGGTCTCCGGTCACGGTGCTGGCGGAGCGTTGCGGGTCCTAGTCACCGGCGCCACGGGGTTCACGGGCGGGCATGTGGCCCGCGGGTTAGCTGGCCGTGGCTGGGACGTGCGTGCGCTGGTCAGGGACCCACCACGGGCTGCGACTCTCTCGAGGGCAGGCATCGAGCTCGTCACGGGCGACCTCACGGACGAGGCCTCGCTCCGCAGGGCTGCGCGCGACCGGGATGTGGTCTTCAACATCGCGGCTCTGTACAGAGAAGCCGGGTTGCGATCCGACGCCTACCTGGCCGTGAACGCCACGGCGGTCGGACAACTCGTGCACGCGGCCGCCGCAGGCGGCGTCCGACGCGTCGTGCACTGCAGCACGGTCGGCGTGCACGGCGACGTGGAGCACCCGCCGGCGGACGAAGATGCGCCGCTCGCCCCGGGAGACGTCTACCAGGAGACGAAGCTGGAAGGCGAGCGGATTGCGCGCCAGGCGTCCGCGGAGACCGGCGTCGAGGTGGTCATCGCACGCCCGAGTGGCATCTATGGCCCCGGCGATCGCCGCCTGCTCAAGCTGTTCCGGGGCGTGGCCCGGCGGCGATTCGTCGTGCTCGGCGACGGCCGGATCTTCTACCACCTCACCTACATCGATGACCTCGTGGAGGGCTTCAGGTTGTGCAGCGAGGTACCGGCCGCGGCCGGCCGGACGTACATCCTCGCCGGTGGGGAAGTGACGACGCTCAACGAGCTGATCGGGATCATCGCCGGCGAAGCAGGCGTGGCGCCGCCGAGCGTTCACCTGCCGGTCTGGCCGTTCTGGGTGGCGGGCGCGGTATGCGAGGCGCTCTGCGCGCCGCTGGGCTTCGAGCCGCCGATCTACCGGCGCCGCGTGGACTTCTTCACGAAGAGCCGCGCGTTCGACATCTCGCGTGCCCGGGCCGAGCTGGGGTACGCGCCGGGGATCGGGGTGCGTGAGGGCGTCCGGCGTACGTTGCAGTGGTATCGGGAGGCCGGGTGGCTGTGACCTCGGAGGCAGCGGTTCGCGGTGTGCGGTGCCGGGCGTACGCATCGCCCGCCGGCGGCCTTGCGAGGGCGGCCGGCCGATCCGTGATCCACGCCGGACTGCAGCGGACATCCCGGCGGCCGGCTGCGACCCGCGACCGGTCGATTTACAATCACTGGGCAGCGACCGTCTCGAGAGCCGCGTGAACATTCCCAGGGTCCAGGACCAGCTGTCCGATCCGCGCCGTTCGGCACGCGCGAAGTACGCCGATCTCGTCGTCGGGCGCCACGGCTGGGGCGCGCTGCTGAAGCACGAGAGCGTCGTCCTCGCGTCGCAGCACGTGCCTGGCGCGTTGGGGCTGGCGCTGCGCAAGGTCCTCTACCCGCTTCTGCTCGGGGCCTGCGGCCGCAACGTGGTCTTCGGGCAGAACGTCGTGCTCCGCCACCCGCACAAGATCCGGCTGCGTGACAACGTGGTCGTCGACGACAACTGCCTGCTCGACGCGAAGGGGGCCGACAACCGCGGCATCACCATCGGCTCGGGAGTGTTCATCGGCCGCAATACCATCGTGTCCTGCAAGAACGGCGACATCGTCATCGAGGATGGGGCCAACGTGGGGTTCAACTGCGAGCTGTTCTCGGCCAGCTCGGTACGCATCGGCGCGAACACGCTGATCGCGGCGTACTGCTACGTGATCGGCGGCGATCACGATTTGAGCGACGCGTCGCGCCCCGTTCTCGAGCAGACGCGCACGTCGGCGGGAGTCGCCATCGGCGCCGGGGCGTGGCTCGGTGCCGGAGCGAAGGTGCTGGACGGCGTGCAGATTGGCGACGGCGCCGTGGTGGGAGCCGGCGCCGTCGTGCGCGCGGATGTTCCACCCTGGACGATCGCGGTCGGCGTTCCCGCGAAAGTCGTGGGGCAGCGGAACAGGGCCGCGCAGGCATGACGCACGGCCGCAGGCTCAACGTGCTGCAGGTCTGCGACCACCTCGGGTGGGAGGGATCGCGCATGCACGGCGTCAAGCGGCTCTTCGCCTGGATGATCCCGCGCTTCGATGCCGCCCGCTTCAACGTGTCGCTCGTGAGCCTCCGGAAGAAGGACCTCTCGGAAGAGACGCTCGACGCCCTCGGGATCGACATCACCTATTTGCACCGGTCCAGATACGACCCGGCGACGCTGTCGGATCTGCTGAAGATCATCGACCGGAAGCAGATCGACATCCTCCACCTGCACGGGTACGGCGCGACGACGTTCGGCCGGCTCGCCGGCGGCATCCGGCGGCTGCCCACGGTCCTCCACGAGCACGCGAACCTGACCGATACGCCCTGGTTCCAGAAGGTCGCCGACACGCTGCTCGAGCCGTGGACCGACATCGCGATTGCGGTCTCGAACAGCACGGCCGAGTTCGTCGTGAACGCGCGGCGTGTGCGCCCCGGGAAAGTGAAGGTGGTGTACCTGGGCGTTCCCCTGGAGGAGTTCAGCCGGCTGCGGACAGCAGAGGAGATCGCCGCGGCGCGTGCGAGCCTCGGCATCGCGCCGGGCGACTTCGCCGTCGGCACCGTCACGCGCCTCCACGACTCGAAGGGCAATTCTTACCTGGTCGATGCGGCGCGGCGGGTGATCGATCAGCGGCCGCGCGCCAGGTTCTTCGTCGTCGGGGAGGGGCCGCTCCGGCCCGCGCTCGAGCAGCAGGCCCGCGCGCTCGATCTCGGGGACAGGTTCGTGTTCGCCGGGTTCGCCCGTGACGTTCCGGCCGTCGTGTCCGCCTTCGATCTCAGCGTCTTCCCCTCGCTCTGGGAGGGGACGCCGCTGACGGTGTTCGAGGCGCTCGCAATGGGCAAGCCGATCGTCGCCACGGACGCGGACGGCCTGCTGGACGTGCTGCGCCACGACCGCGACGCGCTCATCGTGCCCCGGCGGGACGCGAGTGCGCTCGCCGCCGCCATCATCCGCATGATGGACGACGAGGCGCTGCGCGACCGGCTGGCTGCGGCAGCGCGCGACTCCGGCCGCGCCTACGACATCGCCGCGTTCGTGCAGAAGATGGAGCGGCTCTACGAGCTGCTGGTGCGCGTGTCGCGCGCGACGTGGCGCAAGGGCCTCGCCCAGACGGACCTGACGTTCCTCACCCGCCGTACGCCCGTATGAGCCTGGATGCCCTCACGCCGGGACCGTCAGCCCCCCGTGCCGGCGTCGACCGGGGCACGACCCGGCTTGCTCCGGGCCTCGCGCTCGCCGGCATCATCCTCTGTATCTATGGCGGTCTCGCCGTCGGCGTCGACTTCCCGAAGGCCAAGCTGGGCATCCAGAGCGACGAAGCGACGTACTACATGATGGCGCACAGCCTGGTGGAGGATGGCGATGTCACGTATCGCCGCGAAGACCTGGTCCGGGTCTGGCGCGAGTTCCCGGGGGGGCCGTCGGGCGTCTTCCTGAAGAAGGGGCGCGACATCGTGGACGCCGGCCTGATGCTGCGGCCGCCATTCGTCTGGACGACCACGCAGCCCGACACGGATCCGGGCCGCCTCTTCTTCGGCAAATCGTTCATCTATCCGCTGTTCGCCGCGCCGTTCGTGGCCATCTTCGGCACCAACGGGTTTCTCGTGTTCCACGCGTTGCTCCTCGCGCTCGCCGCCTGGTGCAGCTACCTCTTCCTGCACGCCCGCGCCCCCGCAGCCGGCGCGGCGATTCTGGCCGGCGCATTCGTGCTGGCCACGGTCGTGCCGGTGTACTACGTCTGGATCATGCCCGAGCTGTTCAACTTCACGCTGGGGCTCGTGGCGTATTTCTGCTGGCTGTACAAGGAGGTGATGCCGGCGGAGCAGATGCCCCGCGGGATGCGCTGGCTCTCCCGTCCGTCGAGCGATCTGGCTGCCGCCGTGCTGCTGGGGATCGCGACGTTCTCCAAGGTCTCCAACGCGCTCCTCTTCCCCCCGATCGCGCTCTGGCTCGTCTGGAAGCGCCGGTGGGCTCGCGCCGCGGCGGGCTCCGCCGCGCTTGGCCTGGTTGCGGGGGGCCTCTTCGCGGCGAACGTCGCCATCTCGGGGGAATGGAACTACCAGGGAGGCGAGCGCAGCACGTTCTACTTCGAGTTCCCGTTCCAGACGCCGGCCTCCGGATTCGCCACCGGGACCGAGAAAGCGCGCGACGAGGCGCTGACCGACATCATCTTCAATCGCTCCACCTTCCTGCCCAACCTCGGTCGCAACCTCCTGTACTTCGTCGTCGGGCGGTACGCCGGCATCCTGCCCTACTTCTTTCCAGCGGTGTTCGCGCTCGGCGCCCTGGTCGTGATGCGGCGGCAGCTGCGGTCGTGGCATTACGCCGTGCTGGCCGCTGCTGCCGCCCAGCTGCTCTTCTTCATCGTCATCACCCCGTACACCTGGCTCGGCGGTGGCGGCTCGGTCGGGAACCGGTACTTCATGGGCGCCTACGGCATTTTTCTCTTCCTGCTGCCGCCCGTCTCGCGTGTGCCGGTGGCGCTCGTCCCCTGGCTGGTCGGCGCGCTGTTCACGGCGCCAATCGTGCTGAACCCGTTCTATTCGTCCTTCTACCCGGGCAGCTACGCGAAGCAGGGTCCGCTGCGGCTGCTTCCAGTCGAACTGACTCTGGTGTACGACTGGCCGATCAACACCGATCACGGACGCGTCCGCGTGTGGTTCGGGGACAACGCCGGGCAGAACGATCCCGGCTTCCAGATCTACTTCTTCGACGACAACGCGTACCCGCGGGAAGCGGACAAGAGCTTCTGGGTGAAGGGCGGGAGCCGCGCAGAGTTCCTCATCAAGACGGATCGCCCCATGAAGCGGCTCGTCTTCACGCTGACCGCGGGGGCGGTCGCCACCGACGTGCGGGTTACCGTGGACGGCCGCACCCAGCAGATCAGGCTGCAGCCGGGGGGAGTGCAGCGCATGTTCTTCGCGCTGGACGAGGGTTTCGTGTATCAGGGCACGTGGCCGGTCTGGGTGGCCTCGGTCTCGAGCAGCGACGGATTCGTGCCGATCTTCGTCGAGAGGGGCAGCACCGACACGCGCTACCTCGGCGTGAACGTCAAGCCGATGCTCGTCGAGTGAGCAGGAGGATGTCGAGCCGCATTGCCGTGGTGACCTCGAGCCCGCCCCTGGTGGAGGGGGGGCACATGGCCATCGCACGTGCGCTCGTGAGGGCGCTTCGGGAGGCCGGTCACCAGGCCGGCATCGTCGTCACGCCGCAGAACAGGTTCGGCCGCCAGGCCTCGGCCTACCTCGCCACGTGGCTCACGGACGTCGGCAGCGCGGACGGTCGGCCGGTGGATCGCGTCATCAGCCTGCGCTACCCGAGCTACGCGGTGCGACATCCGCGCCACGTGTGCTGGCTGAACCACACCATGCGCGAGTACTACGACTTGTGGGACCGGTTCAGCGCGGGCCTGGGCACGCGCGGGCGGGTGAAGGAGCAGGTCCGCCGGCGGCTGATTCACGCCGTGGACCGGTATCTGCTGACCAGGAACGTCCGCCGCGTGTTCGTGCAATCCCGGACGATTCAGGAACGGCTGCGGATCTGGCCCGAGCTGAAGACGACCGTGCTCTACCCGCCGCCGCCTCAGCGCGCGTACCGTTCCGAAGCGTATGGCGACTATTTCCTCTTCGTCTCGCGGCTCACGCCACTGAAGCGCGCCGACCTCCTGGTTCGAGCCCTCGCCCAGCCGGACGGCCGGAACCTTCGCGTCGTCATCGGCGGCGAAGGGGAGGAGATGGACCGGCTCCGCGGGCTTGCCGCGTCGCTCGGCGTGGCCGATCGCGTGTCGCTGGAGGGCCGCCTCTCGGAGGAGCGGCTGCTGGCCCACCTTGCGCAGTGCCGTGCCGTCTGTTTTCCGCCACTCGACGAGGACTATGGTTTCGTGACCGCGGAAGCGTTCGCGTCGGCCCGCGCGGTGGTGACCTGCCGCGACAGCGGCGGGCCCGCGGAGCTGGTGACGGACGAGGTGGACGGGTTCGTCTGCGACCCTGCGCCAGCGGCGCTCGCGCTGGCCCTGCGCCGGCTGGCTGAAGACCGTGCGCTGGCCGAGCGGATGGGGCAGGCCGCGCGAAGCAGGGCGAAGGCGTGGTCGTGGCCCGCCGCCGTCGATCAGTTGACGTCCGATCCATGAGAGTTTCCCCGTTTCCCTTTCGCATTTACCATTGAGACATGTCGTACCGCAGCCCTCTCGAGGCGCGCCTCGCGAAGAAGGTCACGAAGGCCATCGCCGACTATCGCCTGATCGAGGACCGCGATCACGTCATGGTCGGCCTGTCGGGCGGGAAGGACAGCTGGGCCCTCCTGCAGATCCTCGACGTTCTCAGACGCCGTGCCCCGATCGCGTTCTCGCTCGTCGCCGTGACCGTCGACTCGGGATACGACGGCTACCGGCACGATCTGATTGCCGCGACGTGCGAGCAGCGCGGGTGGGAGTACCGGATTGTCCACACCGACATCGGCGACGTGATGGATGACCTGCTCGAGGATCAGGCGACGCCGTGCTCGCTGTGCGCGCGGCTCCGGCGAGGCGTCCTGTACCGGCTGGCTGCGGAGGTCGGCGCCACGAAAATCGCGCTCGGCCATCACCTGGATGACTTCATCGAAACGCTGCTGCTGAATCTCTTCTTTGCCGGCGCGCTCAAGGCGATGCCGGCCCGCCTCGTGTCGGACGACGGCAAGCACGTCGTCGTCCGCCCGCTCATCGGCGTGACCGAGGCCGAGGCACGCGCCTACACGCGCGAGCAGCAGCTGCCCATCATCGGGTGTTGTTGTCCCGCCTGCGGGGATCTGAGCCTGCAGCGGCAACGTGTCAAACGGCTGATCGCCGAGCTGGAGGTGGAGCATCCCGGGATACGCAATTCGATGATCCGCGCCCTTGCGAACGTGGCGACGAGGCACCTGCTGGACCGCCGCCTGAACCCGCTGCCGGACCTGCGCGAGGCTGCGCTCCGCGATGGCGCCGTCCACCTGCCCCTGGTTGCCCGCGCCAGCGTCGAGCCGGGTCCGCGCTGAACGGATGCGCGCGGTCGTGCAGCGGGTCCGCTCCGCCGAGGTGCTGCTGGGCGGCGAGATCTCGAGCCGGATCGGTCCAGGGTTGCTCGCCTTCGTGGGCGTGGGCCACCAGGACGGCCCTGCCGACGTCCAGTACATCGCGACCAAGATCCGTGACCTGCGCATCTTCCCCGATGACCACGACCGGATGAATCGCTCCGTCGTCGAAAGCGGCGGGGCGGTGCTGATCGTCTCGCAGTTCACGCTCTACGCCGACGCACGAAAGGGCCGCCGCCCTTCCTTCGATGATGCCGCGCCGCCGCCGGTGGCCCAGGTCCTGTACGAAGACGTCATCCGGGAGCTCCGGGCGGCGGGGCTCTCGGTCGAGGCCGGCGTGTTCCAGGCCCGCATGGACGTGCGGCTCGTGAACGACGGCCCGGTCACCATCCTGCTCGACAGCCAGAGGAGGTTCTGAGCGCATGCAGAGAAGCTGGTATATCGGGGTGATCTTCGCGCTGTGCCCGGCCACGGCCAGCTTTGCCCAGCAGCGGCCGCTCGTGACGGAGGATCCCGAGACCGTCGGCCCGGGCGTCATCCTGCTCGAGGGGGGCTTCGACTACCAGCGCGACGTGTTCTACCCGCTGTCGGGGCTGCGCGGAAACCTGATCAGGTTTCCGACGCTCGGCGTCAGCTTCGGTCTGAGCTCGATTGCCGAGCTCCAGGTGGACGGCGGGTTCTACAACCGGCTCGACGTGAAGTCCCGGGTTCCCGCTCCGCGGAGCAACCAGGTCGAGCTGGATGGGGAGCATACGACGGACGTCGAGGATCTCGTGATCGCGACGAAGCTCCGTCTGGTCACCGAAGCGCCTGGCCGTGCGGGATTTGCCCTGCGGCTCGCAACCCGATTGCCGAATGCCAGCCACGAGAGCGGGCTCGGTCTCGATACCACCGACTTCTTCGCCTCGGGTCTCATCGGCAAGACGGTCCAGTCCGTTCGCATTGTCGGGAACTTCGGGATCGCCATCCTCACCAAGCCGACCCGGGAGGACGGCCAGGACGACGTGATCACGTACGGACTGTCCATGGCGCGAGCGGTGCACGAGGGCGTGGAAGTCGTCGGCGAGCTCAACGGCTACTGGAACCCGATCGAGGCTGCCGCCGTCGGTACCGAGAGCCGTTCGAACCTCCGATTCGGCGGCCGTGTGACCTACCAGACTGTACGAGTGGACGGCGGCCTGATCATCGGCCTGACCTCGCGGGATCCGTCATTCGGCGTGACCACCGGCGTCACGTGGGTCTTCAGGGGCTTCCGTGTCCCGTGAGCGCGTAGAAGCGATCGAGATCGGCGACTTCCTGGCGCCGGCGTGATTCGTCCCACCCCAGCTCGGCTGCGGCCACACGCGCGCAGCCCGCGACGGCCTCCGCTCCCGGGTACCCGGCCGCGCCCAGCGCCGTTCGCCGTACGACGATGTCTTCGAGTCGCACGGCCATTTCAGCTCGAACGGCATGGAGCACCTCGATCCCCAGCGTGTCCACACCGGGGCCGACGGGCGCTGCCAGATCGGGGCGTTCGGGGATGAGGCGGACGATGTCTGCCGCCCGCTCCGCGTAGCGCGCGATCAGGTGAGTCAGCGTCCGCGGCGGCAGCTCGATCCCGAGCGGCCGCGCGGTCTCGATGGCCAGAGCCTCGTGATCGGCAATGCCGGCGCCCGGCAGGACGGCGCCGGCCGAGGCCGAGGCGCGAAGCCGTCTGCCGAGCCGCCGGCCGATCAGAGTGACCGTCCGCTCGGCGACTCGCCGGGCAGTCGTGTATTTCGCCCCGACGATGGTCATCGCGCCCGCCGCGCCATCCGACGCATGTTCGATCACGTCCGACGTGGATCGCAGCTCGAGGCCGTCGCGCCCCGCAACCGCCGGAACGAGGCCGCTGTGCACGAGCGTCACGTCCGATCGATCGAGCCCGAGGGCCGGGAAGGCGTGATTCGCGTCGGCGATGAAGGCCTGGACCTGCGCCTCCGGAATCCGGGTGTCCGTATCGGCGGCTACCGCGAACTGGCCGGTCCCGACCAGGGCGCGGCCGCGCCAGGGGACCAGGGTCAGCATGCGTCCGCCCGCGCCCGGTGCCGCAAGAGCCATGTCCCGCGCCGGTCTGGACGTGACGAGGTTCATCGCGAGCAGGAGCGGGAAGGGGCGCGACACGCCGAGAGCCGTCATGACCCTGCCTGCTGCGCCACCGGCGGCATTGACCACAACGTCTGCGCGGATCTCCAGTTCGCTGCCGCCAAGCCGGTCGGTGACTTTCATGCCCGAGACCCGGCCCCCATTCCGGAGCGCGGCGGTTGCCTCGACATGGTTCGCCAGGTCCGCCCCCGCGCGGTCGGCGGCCTCGGCGAAGGCGAACGTGAGGCGCTCCGCCTCGACCATCTGGTAGTCGTACCACTGCGCGCCCCCTGTCAGCCTTGCGGGCCGGATCCCGGGAAACAGGCGCAGCGTTGCCGCCTTCGAGACCAGGCGCGGGGCGGGCAGGTGCAGCTCGGGCTCGACTCCGACGTTGCGGTCGCGGCCGAGCCACGCATCGAGCCGGAATGCCGCACGCAGCACGAGCCGGTTCCTCGTCCAGGATCGGTAGGTGCCCGTGAGAAAGGGCAACGGCCGCAGCAGCCACGGGGCGATTCTCGCGAGCGCACGACGCTCGAGGATCGACTGGCGCGCCCGGTCGAGCCGGCCGTTCTGGAGCGCGCGCAGGCCGCCGTGCGCCGTTTTCTGGTGGTTGAACGACGCTGCGCTGCCGAAGTCGCGGGCGTCGACGAGGGCCGTGCGCAGTCCGCGCGAGGCCGCTTCGTACGCGATCGCCAGGCCGTGGATGCCGCCGCCGACGACGAGGACGTCGTATGCGGCGGCGGTGAGCCGATCGAGGTCGCGCGGGCGCATGAGACGAGGGCAGTTATTTTATAGTAGGGTCGTCCCGTGCCGTCCCCGGTCCCGCCCACCACTGCCGACGTTCGCGACTACTGGAACCGGCACATCCATGATCTCGAGATCACGACGCACGCCGTCGGCACTCCGGGGTTCTTCGCCGATCTGGACCAGTACCACTTCGAGAAGCTGCACCACCTGCTGCGCCTGGTCGACTTCGCGGGCTACCGGGACCGGCGCGTGCTGGACGTCGGCTGCGGCGCGGGAACGGATCTCGTGCGCTTCGCGCGCGGGGGCGCGATCGTCTCGGGGGTGGACGTCTCCTCGTCGGCCATTGCGCTCGCGCGTGAGAACTTCGCGCAGCAGGGCCTGACTGCCGACCTGCGCGAAGCCGACGGCGAGCACCTGCCCTTCCCGGACGAGACGTTCGATCTCGTGTACGCGCACGGCGTGGTGCAGTACACGGCGAACGGGCGGGCGCTGGTGGACGAGTGCCGACGCGTGCTGAAGCCCGGCGGCGACGCGATCTTCCAGGTCTACAACCGGATCTCCTGGCTGAACGCTCTTTCGAAGATGATGAAGGTTCCACTCGAGCATGACAATGCGCCGGTGCTGCGCAAATACAGCGCCGCGGAGTTCCGCGCGCTCCTCGCGGGCTTCCGCGAGGTGCGCATCGTCGAGGAGCGGTTCCCGGTCAGGTCGCGGCTGCACGGCGGCTGGAAAGGGCGGCTGTTCAACACGTTCTTCGTGGGCACCTTCAACGCGCTGCCCCGCGCGTGGGTCCGCCGCTTCGGCTGGCACCTGCTGGCGTTCTGCCGGAAATGACGCTCGTCAAGGCGCACGCGCTCGGGAACGACTTCCTGCTGATGGAATCGACCGCCCTGCCGGAGGGGCGGCCGCCCGCCGGCTTTGCCCGGGCCGTGTGCGACCGGCATCGCGGGATCGGCGCGGACGGCCTGATCCTCTACGACACGCGACCCGGGCAGACTGCCATGCGGCTGCTCAACGCCGACGGCAGCCCTTCCGAGATCTCCGGCAACGGCGTCCGCTGCCTGGCAGCCCTCCTGGCCCGCTCGACGGGGGTCGCGCCTGGCGGCTCGATCGACATCGAGACCGATGCCGGGATGAAACGGCTGCACCTGCTCAGCGCCGAGCCGCCGCGATACTCGTTCCGGGCATCGATGGGGCAGCCCGAGCAGATTGCCCGGGTCGCCCTGACGGTGGCCGGATCCCTGGTGGAGGTGGTCACGCTCCGCGTGGGCAACCCGCAATGCGTCGTGCTGGGGGAAGCGACCGAGTCGAGGCTGCACTCGGTCGCGGCGGCGCTGGCGGTCCACCCGCATTTCCCGCACGGCACCAACGTGGAACTCGCCGAGATCGTCTCGGCCGGCCACGTGCGGATCCTGATCTGGGAGCGGGGCGTGGGGCCGACCGAGGCGTCCGGTACAGGGGCGTGCGCCGCGGCCGTGGCCGCGATCCGGTTCGCGGGCGCTCCGCCCGACGTGGAGGTCCACTCGCCCGGCGGCGTGCAGCGGGTCGAGTGGCACGACGACGGTCTGTTCCTGACCGGATGGGCCGAGCTCATCGGCGACGTCCGATTGTGGAAGGCGTGAGGTGATCCGGAGTCTGCACGGTGCCGGCGGATCCGTCGAGTCCTACTCGCCGGCAGAGGAGCAGTTCAACCGCCGGCGGCGCACGGCGGGACTGGTGCTGGCGCCGATCGTCCTGCTCACGCTGCTGGCGGTGCCGCTGCCAATCGAGGCTGCGCCGCAGCGGCTCGGCGCGATCCTGGCGGCGATGGTCGTGCTGTGGACGACCGAGGCGCTGCCGCTGCCCGTGACCGCCCTCATCGGGCCGGTGCTGGCGGTTCTCTTCCAGGTGGCACCCGCGCGAACGGCGTTCGCCCCGTTCGCCGATCCCATCATCTTCCTGTTCATCGGGGGATTCATGATCGCCGAGGCCATGTTCGTGCACGGCCTCGATCGCCGGATCGCGTACAGCGCCCTCTCGTCGAGAGCCGTCGGCGGCAGCCCGGGTCGGATCCTGCTCGCGTACGGGCTGGTGGCCGCGAGCATCTCGATGTGGATCAGCAACACCGCCACGACGGCGATGATGTTCCCCATCGGGCTGTCGATCGTCGCGCACCTGACCGAGGGACACGAGTCCGAACAGGCGAGCCGCAACTTCGCCACGGCGATGATGCTGATGGCCGCGTTCGGCGCGTCGGTTGGCGGCATCGGCACGCCGATCGGGACGCCGCCGAACCTGATAGGCATCGGCATGCTGGAACGGATCGAGGGCATGCACATCACGTTCGTCAACTGGATGCTGCTCGGCGTGCCGCTCGTGCTGGCGCTGTTCGCGTTCCTGGTCGGCTACTTCCACTTCAGGCTGCTCCGGGGCCTGGTCCTTCAGCGTGCCGGGGCGGAGCGGATTCTGGCCGAGCTGCGCAGCCTCGGGCCGGTGTCGCCTGGACAGCGGAACACGCTGCTGGCGTTCGCGGTCACCGTGACGCTGTGGCTGATCCCCGGGGCGTTCGCCATCCTGCGCCTGGACGACACGGCCGTGGCACGCGCCTACGCCACGGCCGTGCCCGAATCGGTGGCGGCGATGACCGGCGCGATCCTGCTGTTCGTCCTGCCGTTGAACTGGCGGGCCCGGCGCTTCACCCTGACCTGGGACCAGGCCGTCCGCATCGACTGGGGCATCATCCTGCTCTTCGGCGGCGGCCTGTCGATGGGCGAGCTGGCGTTCTCGACCGGGCTGGCAGAGGCGCTGGGCGGCGGGATCACGAGCTGGCTGCCCGTGCACTCCACGATGTCGCTGACCATCCTGTTCACGGGCGTCGCGATCGTCATGTCGGAGGCGGCCTCGAACACCGCGTCCGCGAACATGATCGTGCCCGTGGCCATCGCGGTGGCCAGGGCTGCCGGCGTGAGCCCGCTCGAACCGGCGCTCGGGGCGACACTTGGCGCCTCGATGGGCTTCATGATGCCGATCTCGACTCCGCCCAACGCCATCGTCTACAGCTCGGGGTACGTGCCGATTACCTCGATGATGAAACACGGGGTCGCGCTGGACCTGACGGGGTTCGTGCTGATTGTGATCCTGGTGCTCGCCCTGGGCTGGGTGGTATGAGCGTCGCGATCGCATGATCGCGCCGATCCGGATCGGGAGAGGATCGCAGGATCTGCCAACCTTCCGGTGACGACCGGGAGCGAATACCGCTGGCGCGGAATCCCTAGCGTCGCCGGCGCGCCGGCTTCGTGGCCGCGAGCTCGTTCAGCACGCGGATCTCCTCGTTGATGTCGGCCGTGCTGCGCGCGACCACCTCGCCGGCATCGAGGTAGCGTTCGGACTTCAGCAACGCGCGCGCTTTTTGCAGGTCCCGTTCGATGCGCGTGCCGGTCGCACGCGCTTCTGCCACTTCCGACGCAGGGACGCGAGCCGTCTCGGCGGCTTTGAGCGCCGCCCGGAGCTGCTGGAGCGCGGTGGCGGTGGCAGCGACGGCGCCTTCGGCCTGGCTCCGCGCCAGGGCTTTCCCGTCGGCGGCCTGTCTGGCCGCGGCTTTCGCCCGTTCGTTGGCGTCGATGGCGTGCGACAACGCGAGGCGGTAATCGCGCTGGGCCACGGCGTCGTGGGCCGCCTTGAGCGCGTCGACGGCGGCATTGAACTCGGCCGTCGCGTACTCGTCGGCGCCGGCGGAGCGCGCCGCGTCAATGGCCCCCTGGGCGACGTCGATTTCCTTCTGAGGCGGTTCGGAGCAGGCAATGGTCAGCAGGAGCGCACACAGACCGGCACACAGGCGTCGCATCAGCCGCGAAGTATAGCAGGGATGGTGTACGATGAAGGCCGTCGCGCCGCACGATCGGCCGCGCGAAAAGCTGCATCGGCTGGGGGCCGCGGCCCTGGGCGACAACGAGCTGGTGGCGGCCGTCCTGGGTCAGGGGCAGGCACAGGCCGGCGCGCTGGACCTGGCCAATGCCATCCTGTCCGGCCTCGGCGGCATCGAGCGGCTGGCGCGGGCGCGGGGCGAGGATCTGACGCGCATCGCCGGCGTCGGTCCGGCGCGCGCGGCGCAGGTGCTCGCCGCGGTGGAGCTGGGCCGCCGGACGCTGACACGTCTTGGACGCGAACGCCTGCAGATCACGAGCCCGCGCCTCGCGGCCGAGCTGCTGCTCCCGCAGTACGGGAGCCGCCCGGTCGAGCACTTCGGCGTGGTGCTGCTCGATACCAAGCACCGGGTGCTGAGAATCGTGCCGGTCTCGAGCGGCACGCTCGACGCGAGCGTCGTGCACCCGCGAGAGGTGTTTCGCGAGGCCGTGGCCGCCCGCGCCTCCGCGATCGTGCTGTTCCACAACCACCCGTCGGGGGACCCGGAGCCGAGCCCCGAGGACGTGGCGATCACGCGGCACATGGCGGCGGCGGGTCGTCTGCTCGGAATCGACGTGCTCGACCACGTCATCCTGGCCGACGTGCGCTTCTGCAGTCTTCGTGAAAGGAAGTGTTTCTGAGTTGGCCAGGACCGTGTACTTCGACTGCTTCTCGGGCGTGTCGGGCGACATGATCCTCGGCGCGGCGCTCGATCTCGGGCTGCCGCTCGAGAGCCTGCGCGCCGCGCTGGGCAGCCTCGCCATCGACTACGGCCGCGTCTCGGCCGGGCGCGTGCTGCGCTCCGGCATCGCCGCGACCAGGTTCCAGGTCTCGCTTCCGGGCCAGCACGCGGACCCGCCGGATCCGGCGGCCGTGGGCAGTGCACGGCGCGCGGCGCACGGTCATCGCCACGAGCACACCCACGAGCACGGCCACCATCACCCGCATGCGCACGACCACGCGCGCGCGCCCGATCACGAGCTGGCCCGAGCCGGGGATCCTACGGACGGCCTGAGGCCGACCGGCCACTTCCATCACAGCCTGGAAGACATCGCCGGCTACATCGGCCGATCCGCTTTGACGCCGGCGGGCAGGGAGCGGGCGATTCACCTCTTCCGCCGCCTGGGCGAGGCGGAAGCCGCCATTCACGACATCCCGCTCGATCGCGTCCACCTCCACGAAGTGGGTGCGCTCGACTCGATCATCGACATCGTGGGCGCCGTGCACGCGATGGAATGGCTCGCCGCGGATCGCATCGTGGCGTCGCCCCTGAACGTGGGCAGCGGCACGGTCGACTGCGCCCACGGGCGGCTGCCCGTTCCCGCGCCGGCGACCGCGAAGCTCCTCGCGGGCGTGCCGGTCTATGCCGGTCTTGTTGCCGCGGAACTGGTGACGCCTACCGGCGCGCTGATCGTCAGCGATTACGCCGCCACCTACGGGCCGCTGCCGGCGATGCGGCTGGAATCGACCGGCTATGGGGCCGGAAGCCATGACTATGCAGGGCATCCGAACGTACTGCGGCTCCTCGTCGGAGAGGCGCGGCAGGGCGGGCACGACCAGACGATCTCCGTCGTCGAATGCGAGATCGACGACATGAACCCGCAGCTGTTCGGGCCGCTGATGGACCGGCTGTTCGCCGCCGGTGCCGTGGACGTGTTCTATGCCGCCGTCCAGATGAAGAAGAACCGCCCGGGCACGCTGGTGACCGTGATGGTGCCTCCAGCCCGGAGGGGCGACATCACCGGCGTCCTGTTCGCCGAGACGACGACGATTGGCGTGAGGCACCAGGAAGTCGTCCGGGAGTGCCTGACGCGGGAGTTCCGCAGCATCCAGACCTCCGTCGGGCCGATCCGTTTCAAGGTGGCTTCCCGGGACGGCCGCGTCCTGAACGCTTCCCCCGAGTTCGACGACTGTGCGCGCGCCGCCGAGGCGCACGGGCTCGCCGTGAAGGACGTCCTCGCGCTCGCCACGCGTGCGTGGCTGGACCACGGAGGCGGGAGCCAGGCCTGAAGCCGGAGCCCGGCGGGCGGACCGGTGCTCCTCACGAGACATGTCCAAGTTCTATCTCACGACTGCAATCGACTACGTCAACAGCCGGCCCCATCTCGGCACGGCGTACGAGAAGATTGCCGCCGACGTCATCGCCCGCTACAAGCGGCTCGCCGGATGCGACACCCATTTCGTGATGGGCAACGACGAGCACTCGCAGAACGTCTACCGCCGCGCCCGGGAGCTCGGCGAGGACCCGCAGGCGTACTGCGATCGGATGGCGCAGGAATTCCTCGACGTCTGGAAGCGTCTCGACATCTCGTTCGACGATTTCATCCGCACGACGGAACAGCGCCACCGCGTCGGCGTCCAGGCGCTGCTGCGCCGGATGACCGATGCCGGCGACGTCTACGAGGGGTTCTACGAGGGCTGGTACTGCGTGTCCTGCGAGGCCTTCAAGCAGGAGAAGGACCTGGTCGACGGCCTGTGTCCCATTCACCGCACCAGGCCGGACTGGATCCGCGAGAAGAACTACTTCTTCAGGCTGTCGAAGTACGGGCCCGCTCTGCTCCGGCACTTCTCGTCACATCCCGAGTTCCTGGTCCCCGAAATCCGGCGGAACGAGATCCTCCGGCTGCTCGAGGCCGGGCTGGAAGACATCTCGGTCAGCCGCGCCGGCCAGGCCTGGGGCATCCCGATGCCGCAGGACGCCTCGAGCGTCATCTACGTCTGGGTCGACGCCCTGATCAACTACATCACCGCCGTCGGTTTCGGCTCTGACGACGCGCTCGTCGAACGGTGGTGGCCGGCCGATCTGCACGTCATCGGGAAGGACATCACGCGCTTCCACTCGGTGATCTGGCCCGCCATGCTGATGAGCGCGGGCGTGCCCGTGCCCCGCCAGGTCTTCGGCCACGGGTGGCTCCACCTGAAGGGCGAGCGGATGAGCAAGTCGCTCGGCACCATCGTCGAGCCGCTCGAGGCCCTCGATCGCTTCGGCCCGGATCCTTTGCGCTTGTACCTGATGAAAGAAATTTCGTTCGGCAGCGACGGGGACTTCTCCTGGGAGCGCTACGAGGATCGCTACAACGTCGATCTGGCGAACAACCTCGGGAACCTGGTGAGCCGCGTCGGCGCCATGGCCGAGAAGTACCGCAAGGGGCAGCTGCAGCCCGCGGGCGAGCCGGGGCGGCTCGCCCGCACGGCCGGCGAGGCGCTGGGCGATTACCGTGCCGCCATGGACGCCTTTGCGCTCGAGACGGGCGCGGCCGCCGCGTTCCGCGTCGTGGACGCGGCCAACGAGTACATCGCCAGCACGGAGCCCTGGGCGCTCGCCCGCGATCCGGGCGCGGCCGACCGCCTGACCCAGGTCCTCTTCGATCTTGCCGAGGCGGTCCGGGTAGCGGCCGTCATGCTCCTGCCGATCATGCCCGGGTCCTGCGCCGAGATCCTGCGCCGGGTCGGCGAACCGGTTGCGCCGGGAGGGCTCCGGCTGGATGCCGCCGCGTGGCGCAACCATGGCGAACGCACGATTCTGAAAGGGGAGGCCCTGTGGCCGCGGGCGCTCGTGGCGGAGCCAGGAGCGTTCACGGTCAGCGGGCACTCCCCGACCCTGTCGGTCGAGCAGGCCCCGAATACACAAAGGAGTCCCAAGGTGGAGGAGAGCCGACAACCCGCCGCATCAGCGCCGCCGGGCGCCGCCCCCCCGGCGCAGCCCGCCGCCTCGGGAGGGGAGCGCATCTCGATCGACGACTTCATGAAGGTCGATCTCCGTGTCGCCAGAGTCCTGGCCGCCGAGAAGGTCCCGAACTCGAGGAAGCTCGTGAAGCTCAGCATCGACGCCGGGAGCGAGCAGCGCACGCTCGTGGCCGGCATCGCCGAGGCCTACGAGCCCGACGCGCTCGTCGGCCGGACCGTGGTCGTCGTGTTCAACCTGAAGCCGGCGAAGCTCATGGGCATCGAGTCGAACGGGATGGTGCTGGCTGCGAGCCCCGACGGCGGGCAGCCGACGCTGGTCGGGTTCGACCAGGAGGTCCCGCCCGGCACCCGGGTCAGGTAGTCGGACGGATGATCGATTCGCACTGCCACCTGGCCGACCGCGTCTTCGCGGCGGATCTCGAGGCGGTCGTGGGGAGGGCGCGTGACGCGGGTCTGACGTCGGCGCTCTGCATCCTGGCCGCGGGCGACGAGGAGGAATCGGCGGCGGCCCGGCGTCTGCGCGAGCTCTGGCCGGCCGTCCGGTTCGCAACGGGCGTCCATCCTCACCAGGCCGGCCCCTTTGACGGCCGGTCGGGCGAAGTGAC
>DASPFV010000009.1:0-17664 GCA_035620975.1 Vicinamibacterales bacterium | reverse complement strand
GTTCAGGGTTCAGGGTTCAGGGTTCGTCAGGTGGGGCGCGTCACGAAGCTCGTCACTTCGCTGTAAGTGGCTGAAGGATTGGTTTTAAGATAGAACTCTTTGTGTCCACGCCGCTCGAAGCCAAACCCCCCGTGCACCAGGGGCACCAAGGGCACCCGTCGCACCAGGGGCACCCGGGGCACCCGCTGAAATCGACCCCCCTCAGCTCCGCCATCCTGCAGCGCGCACTGGCGGCCCTGACCTACCGCGACTTCCGCGTGCTCTGGCTCGGGGCGTTCACCTCCACCGTCGGCACGTGGATGCAGAAAGTCGCCCAGAGCTGGCTCGTGTTCGAGCTGACCCAATCCTCGTTCTACCTGGGGCTGGACGACTTCCTTGGCCAGCTGCCGATCCTGCTCTTCACGCTCATCGGCGGGGTCATCGCGGATCGCCACGATCGCCGCAGGCTGCTGATCGGATCCCAGTACGTGCAGATGACGACGGCGTTCACGCTCGCCGCGCTGGTCTACTGGGACCGCGTGACGGTCTGGCACATCCTGGCGCTCTCGTTCACGGCGGGGCTGGCCCAGGCGTTCGGCGGACCGGCCTACCAGTCGCTGATTCCCTCGCTGGTGAACAAGAAGGACCTGCCGAACGCCATCGCCTTGAACTCGATCCAGTTCAATCTCGCGCGCGTGTTCGGTCCGCTGTTCGCGGGCGTGACCATGGCGGCCCTCGGCGCGGCGGGTTGCTTCAGCCTCAACGGGCTCTCGTTCCTCGTGGTGATCGTCGCGTTGATGTCGCTGACGGTGAAGCACATCCCGTCGGGCGACCGGAAGCCGATGATGCAGGAGCTGAAGGGCGGCTTCGCCTACGCCCGCAGCGAGCCGGCCATCATCGGGCTGACGGTGCTCGCCTTCATGACGACGTTCCTGGGGCTGCCGCTGCTGACGTTCCTGCCGGTGTTCGCGCGCGAGATCTTCCGCGGAGAGATCGGCCTCTACAGCGAGATGATGGCCTACTCAGGGATGGGCGCAGTGGTCGGGGCGCTCGTCATCGCCTGGCTCGGGCGCTTCCGCCACATGGGCCTGACGCTGCTCGGCGTGCAGGTGGTGTTCGGGATGCTCATCACCGCGTTCGCGTTCTCGCGCGTGTTCTGGGTCAGCAACCTCCTGCTCTTCGCCAGCGGCGCCGCGCTCATCTGCGTCTTCTCGCTGACCGCCTCGCTCGTGCAGCTCATCGTGCCCGATCACCTGCGCGGTCGCGTAGTGAGCATCTACATGGTCGCGTTCCGCGGCGGCGCCCCGCTCGGCAGCCTGGCCAGCGGGTACGTGGCCAGCCTCGTGACCGCACCCGTGGTGCTCGCCGTGAACGGCGCGTTCGTGTCGCTCGTGGCGATCTACTTCCTGTTCAAGAGTCACGGGGTGCGCGAGTTGTAACGGACAAGGTTCAAGGTTCCGGGTTCAGGGTTCGGGGTTCAGGGTTCAAGGTTCAGCCTGGTCGTGCCGGTTGGTGCGCATTCTGGTCAACGGCCGCCACACATCCACGGGCTGGCGGGCAATCCTGACGTGAGGGGCGTGCTCGAGGTGGCCTTCGGCTTGCAGGTATTCCGGCTGAGCTCACGGCTGTGAACCGCCACGCCCCAACCGCGCATCTTCGCGCCGCCGCCGCGGCCGGCCCGCAACGCGAGTCGTCTGCGCCGCGGGTGGGCGCCGCGGCGGCGATCGGGCCCCGCCGCCGGCGCGTCCGCGTGCTCTACGTGCTCGACAACCTCGAGGTCGGCGGCAGCGAGCTGAACGCCGCCCGAACGGCGGCGCGCCTCGATCGATCGCGGTTCGACATCGAGGCGCTCTGCTTCCGGCCGGAGGGGCCGGTGCGCACGCGGTACGAGGCGGCCGGCGTCCCGGTGACCGCGTTTCCCATCGCGGGGCTCTTCGGGCCCGGCACGCTCCGGCGCGGCGCGGCGTTCGCCGCCCTCGTCCGGCAGGGCCGGTTCGACATCGTGCACGCCCACGACCGCAACGCCAACATCTTCGCGGCGCCCTGGACGCGCTGCTTCACCCCGGCGTCGATCATCGCGAGCCGCCGGTGGTGGACCGAGATTGGATCCCGGCCGCACCGGCTCGCGGCGCGCGCGGCGTTCCGGCTCGCGCACCGGGTGCTCGTCAACAGCCCGGCGATCGTGCGGCGGGTCGAGACCGCCGAAGGCGTCCGGCGCGACCGCATCGTGGTCGTCTCGAACTTCGTCGACGACGAGGCGTTCGAGCCGCCGGCGCCCCAGTTCCTCGCACGCACGCGCGCCGAGCTCGGTCTCACCCCCGACACGCTCGCCCTGGGCATCATCGCGAACCTGCGAGCGGTCAAGAACCACGCGCTCCTGCTCGACGCCGCCGCCCGCCTCGCGTCCCGCTGGCCGCAGCTGCGGGTGATCCTGGTCGGCGAGGGGGAGCTGAGGGACGCGCTGGAAGCGCAGGCGGCGGCGCTCGGCCTCGCGAACCGGATCGTCTTCGCCGGATTCCGTCCGCATCATCCGAGCTTCCATCATCTGTTCGACATCTCGGTGCTCACCTCCGACCGGGAAGGCTTCCCGAACGCCATCGTCGAGGCGATGGCGGCCGGTCGGCCCGTGATCTCGACGAACGTCGGCGGCGTGGTGGATGCGGTGGTCCCGGGCGAAACCGGTCTGCTCGTGCCGGCCGGCGATGCCGGCGCGCTGTCGGCGGCAATCGAGGAGCTGCTGCGGGATCCGGCACGGCGTCGCGGGATGGGGGCAGCGGGCCTGCGCGTCGCGCGGGAGCGATTCAGCGCGTCCCGCGTGCTCGGACAGCTCCAGGATCTGTACGAGACCCTGGCGGGATCGCGCTGATCACCCCGCCGCGGTGCTCGCCCCGGCGCGGCGGCGCCGGTCGCCGATGCGGGCGAGGACGCCATCGAGAATCGCGTCCTCCGCGCGGGCGCAGCCGGCATGCCAGGAGAGGTTCCGGTCCCATTGGCCGGGCACCTGCGCGACCACAGCCGGATTGTAGCCGTAGCTCATCTCCACGATCAGCGGTCTCCCGTCCGGCGCGTGCACGAAGTCGAACGCGGTGCTCTGCGACCGGAGCGCCTCGTTGACGGCGAACGCAATCCTGACGCACTCGGGATCGACGCGCCCCCGGTCGAAATCGATGTTGCGGCTGCCCGACGCTCGAAAGTCGTTCTTGCGCACCAGCCGGATGAACCCCCACGCGCGATCGCCGACGACCGTCACGCGCGTATCGAACTGATTGCCGGGCTCGAACTCCTGGAAGAGCGCGTAGCCCCGCTCGGGCTGCACCCCGGCCCGCTTGCGCCAGCGCGCGCGGATCGCCTCCGGCGCGCGGCGCAGCTTCGCGAGCGCCTGCTCGCGCGTCCTGGTGCTGGTCAGGCGCACGCCGACGTCGGTGAAGTAGCCCGAGACGGGGCGAATGCCTCGCCCGAACATCGCACCGAGATAGCGCTGCCCCTCCTGCCCCGATCGTACGAGGCCGACATTGGCCGAGCCCGCTCCCCGCCGCAGCTTCCGTACGCACGGCAGCGTCGCGCGCCGCAACCAGGCGCGGCCGCGGTCCTCCTCGTAGAACACCCACGTCGGCACCAGCGGAGCGTTCACCGCCTCCAGCACGTACTTCTGAGCCAGCTTGTCGTCGAAGTGCCACGCGGTGTGGCGATCGGGAAAAACGCTGAGGCCCGCGTACTCCGCGGCGGTCAGGACGTGCCGCGCCATCAGCAGGTCGGTCGCCTCCTCGTGGTCGAAGTGCCAGAGGAGCGCGTCGCAGCCCTTCAGTTGATCGATGATGTCCGTCGCGTAGCCGTCCACGATGCGAACGCCGAGGCCCCGCTCCTCGCAGCAGGCGCGCCAGCGGTCCGAAAAGCTCCCGGCCCGAGGATGGATCGCGATCACGATCTCGGAAGCAGAGCGGGTGGCGGGTTGCGCGGGCGGCAGGCTCGAATCCCCGGCGGACATGGCGATCCGGAGTATGACGTGGGTGCCGCGGACCGGCAAGCGATCGGCTGAGCCGGAACGAGCCGGCCGCGCGTCCAGGCGCGTCCGATCAGGCCTGGACGATCCAGTAGACCCCGAGCCCGATCGACGCCGCCGACATCACCAGGGCAGCGGCTGTTCCGAGGCGTGCCGCCGCGGCCGCAGAGATGACCCTGGCGAACGCCACACCGAAGAGCGACATCGAGAGCAGGATCCCGACCGCGAAGACGACAATCAGTGCGAGCAGCACCAAGAGCGGCTCGGCGTTCACCTGATCGCCGAACGGTGCGAGCATCGTCAGCCCGCGAAGGCTGCTGACCGCGAAGGCGGCCCCGACAATCGTCGGCAGGTGGGAATGCGCCGACGGGAGGGGGTGATGGTCCTTTCGCCCGACGTGCAGGTGCCAGTGCGCGGCCGGTTCGGCGCCGTGGCGGTGGGTGTGGCCGTACACCCGCCCCCCGGCCACGCCCCAGACGCCGAGCGCGCCGAACACGACGAGCAGCGCTCCGCCCAGCATTTCGCCGCTGCGTTCGACGACGAGGGGGAGCGACCAGCCGAGGGCCACGAGGGCCCCCGCCCCGAGCGCGAGGAGCAACGCGTGCCCGATCGCGAACTGGACCGCCACCCCGAGTGCCCGCGCGCGATGAGCCGCCGTGGCGTCCCCGGAAGGCCCCACCGACAAGGCCGCGATCGCCATCAGGTGATCGGCCCCGAGGCCGTGAAGAAAGCCCAGGACAAGGGCGGAGGAGATGAGGATCACAGGACGTCGATTCTAGCAGAGCGGGCGTTCAACAATCGTTCCAGGCCACGGACGCCGCCAACCGCCACGGAACTGGCGGCGTTGCACGATACGGACGAACGCAGGGTGAACTCGGGTTCTCCCCTGTGCCGGGAACCCGGCACGTTGGTACCTCGCACCCAGGGCACGCCCGCGCCCAGGGCACGCAAGGCACGTGCGGTCAGGGCACCTTGATCTCCCACACCACCCCAACGCTCTGTGGCATGTAGCAGACGCGGTCATCGCAAGCCTGATAGCGGAGCGTGCCCTTCACGGTGACCCTGCGGTCCGCCGGGGCGCGGGCGAGCGTCACGTCCTGCACGATCCGGAACGGCCTCGAGTAGACGAGCTGCGTTTCCTTCAGGGGCTCGAAGAAGTACTTCTCCGGTGCCGGAAATTTCGGCGCGTGCACGATGAGGCCGTCGGAGGCTGCAATCGAGAGGGCCACCGGAATGTACGTCTGTCGCTTGTCCGGCGCGTAGACGTGCATCTTCGGCCGGGGGGTGACATCGAGGAACAGCGGAATGCGCCCGCGCGCCGGCGGCCCTGAGGAAGCAGCCACGACGAGGTGCTTCGTCTCGGCCTTCGGCGCCGCCGTCGGAACCGCCGGCTGGGCGGCCGCCACCGCGAGCAGGGCCACGGTCGTGAGAACGAGCGAGCGAGACAGCACTGACATTCAGCACCCATCGTACCTGCTGAGGGGGCGCCACGTCACGGCGCGTCGCAGGTGCGTTGGGGTCAGAGAGGCGTACGGATGAAGAGGCGGACCGGAAGGTCCGCCTCCTTTCGAGCGACGAGCGGTGTCGACGGCTACTTGCGCCGTGTCACCTGGTCCCAGACGGCCGCGCTGCCGCCGCCGATGGCCGCGCCGATGAGGGCGCCCTTCTTGCCGCCCACGGCCGCGCCGACGCCGGCGCCCACACCGGCGGACGAACCGATGATGATGGCGCTCTTCTTGACCGAACGCGTTTGCCGGACGGGCTCACGGTCGTAGATCACCTGCCGCGTCTGCACCGGCCGCGACGCCGGCGCCGTGATGACGCGTGCATCGCCCAGATCGTCGTACACCGGCTGCGGAGCACTCACCTGCCGGTACACCGGGGCCTGTGCGGGCGTGAACGACTGCACAGCCACCCGCGGGTCCCCCGCCGCTGCCACGCCGGTCGAGACGCACTCGACCTGCGACACGGCCGCTCCGTTCACCATGCTTGGCCGCACGACCGCCCGCTGGTGCGGCTCGCAGGCCACAACCACCGGCTGCACCCCCTGCGCTGCTGCGGCAGCCTGCAACGTGGCGGTCCCGCTGCGATCGCTTCCGGCGCAACCGACCGACAGCAGCAGTGCGCCGATGCCGAACGCCGCCAGAGCCGTCTGCCCGAAACGCGATGTGATGTTCCTGGCCGTCATGTGCGTATCCTCCCGAAGGGTTCCCGTCCGCCGCGGATCAGTCCAATCGGGATGCCATGTCGGATCGCCGGAATCATTCGTATTTCGCGGCCGAGCTCCCCGCCGCCCGTCCTCCAAGGAGGACAAACTGTACATTGCCGATTGCCGATTGAGGATTGCGGACTGAATTGAACAATTGGTGCATTTTTGATTTTTGATTGACGATTGGGGGATTGGGGGATTGCTCACCTTCGAACGATTCTGAGCCTCCTTCCGACGGTTCGGCGGAACCGTCGCCTTCCGCGAATCGATTCGACACTCGGCAATCGAACCAATCGACAATCAGCCAATCGGCAATCAGCAATCGGCCATTGATCAATGCCGGAATTCATTCGGCAATCGGCAATCGGCAGTCGGCAATGATTATTCGCCCCACCCCCCGTGCCTGGCTCGTCATTACCCAGTCCGATCATGCCCGGCTCGCGGGCGAGGTGCTCGCGTACTGGCGGGCCGATGGGCTTCCGGGCAATCCGCGGCGGGACCGGATTCTGCTCGCCGCCCGCGAGCACGACAACGGGTGGATCGAAGAAGACGACGCGACGCACGTGGGCCCTGAGGGCCAGCCGCTGGACTTCGTCGAGGCGCCCGACCACGTCCGCCAGCGCGTGTGGCCCCGGGCCGTCGAGCGGATCGCGGGCGGGGACGCCTACGCGGCAGCGCTGATCGCGCTGCACGCGCTCACGATCTACGGGTCGCAGCGAGGCAAGCCGGAGTGGGCCGGCTTCTTCGATGGGATGGCTGCGCTCATGGAGCGTGAACGCGGCCGCAGCGGAGTGGACCGGGCCGATCTGGAGGCCGATTACCGGTTCGTGCACGCGGCCGACCGGATTTCGCTCGCCCTGTGCACCGGCTGGCACGACGTGCTCGAGTCGTCCGGCCGCCGCATTATACTGGCCGGTAACACGGTCCAGGTCTCTCCCAGTCCCTTCGAGCAGCCGGTGGCCATGCGCGTGCGGGCGCGACGTCTCGCTCGCCGGCCCTTCGCGTCCAGCGCCGAGCTCGCGAGCGCGCTCCGGGCGGCACCGCCGGAATGGCTCGAGGGCTGGACGCGCGGCGAGTGACTGCCTCACCATGGCCCACATCTTCGTCGTCGAAGACGACGGCGACATCGCGCAGCTGATTCAGCACTACCTGGAGAAAGCCGGACACCAGGTGCACCGGCTCACGTCGGGCAGCGACGTGCTCCCGCGGCTGCGGCAGATCCCGGCCGATCTCGTCATCCTGGACCTGATGCTCCCGGGCATGGACGGCATGCTGGTCTGCCGGGCCGTGCGCAGCGACCCCGCCACCGCGGCAACGCCCATCATCATGCTGACGGCGCGCGGCGAGGAAAGCGACCGCGTGTCGGGCCTGGAGCAGGGCGCAGACGACTACGTGACGAAACCGTTCAGCCCGAAGGAGCTCACGGCGCGGGTGACGGCGCTCCTCAGACGGTCCCACAAGAGCCCGGCCGGCGGCGTGCTCACGTACGGTCCGATCTCGATCGATGCCGACCGGCATCAGGTAGTTTTGGACGGCCGCGAGGTCCGGCTGACGGCCAAGGAGTTCCTGCTGCTCCAGTACCTCCTGCAGCATCGGGGCCGGGTGCTCTCGCGCGATCTCCTGCTCACCGACGTCTGGGGCTACCAGTACACGGGCGGCACGCGGACCGTTGACGTGCACGTCCGCCGGCTGCGCGAGAAGCTCCCGGTGCTGACCGGGGCGATCGAGACCGTCAAGCAGTTCGGGTACAAGCTCAGGGACCAGCCGTGACGTTCCGCGCGCGCCTCTTCACCACCTCGCTCGCCGCCGCGGCCCTGACCCTTCTGGTCGCCAGCCTCCTCATCTCGCGGTCCGTCCGGAATACGCTCGGCGATCGCATCGAGCGCTCCCTCGTTCACGAGGCCAGGCTCGCGGCGGAAACGCTCTCACACCGACGTGCGGCCGCCCCCCTCGAGCTCGACGACGAGGCGGACGCGATCGGCCGGGTCGTGTCGGCGCGGGTCACCTTCGTCGCCGCGGACGGCACCGTCGTGGGGGACTCGGCTCTCGACGGCGCGGAGCTGCACGCCGCCGAGAATCATCGCGAACGTCCGGAAATCGTGGAGGCCCAGCGGAGCGGCCTGGGCATCGCGCGGCGGTACAGCACCACGGTCGGCGCCGACATGCTGTACGTTGCCGTCCCCGTCCGGAACCGCGACTTGCCCGGACTTGCGACGGTCCGGCTGGCGCTTCCGCTCACCGACGTGCGCGATCAGCTCGCGGCCGTGCACCGGGCGGCGCTCGCGGCGTTCGGTGTCGGGCTGCTGATCGCGCTGGCCATCGCGCTGGGCGTGTCGCAGATGCTCGGCCGGCGCGTCCGCGCCATCGCCAGCATCGCGGAGCGGTACTCGCGCGGCGATCTCTCCAGGCCCGTTCAGGACTACGGCACCGACGAGATCGGCACAGTCGCGCGCGTGCTGGACGATTCGGTCCAGGAGATCGGCCGCCGCGCCGCGGACCTGGCATCGGACCGCGCCCGCATGCACGCCATCCTCGGCGGCATGATCGAAGGCGTCCTCGTCGTCAACGAGCTGGGCCGGCTGCAGCTCGTCAACGACGCGGCGCGGCGCATGCTGCGTCTGCCAGACCCGCCCGAGGGCCGCCACTATGTCGAGATCGTGCGCCAGCCCGACATCGCCGCGCAGCTCGGCGCCGCCCTGCGCGGCCAGCCCATGGCTGCGCTGGAGCTGACGCTGCCCGGGGAGCGCGATCTCCAGATCACGGCGCGCGGCACGCCGGTCCGCGCCGCCGGCGCGGGCGGAGCCGTCCTCGTCATGCACGACATCACCGAGCTGCGCCGCGCCGATCGGATCCGGCGCGACTTCGTCGCCAACGTCTCGCACGAGCTCCGCACACCGCTGACGGCCGTGCGCGGGTACGTGGAAGCCCTCCTCGACGGCGGCGCCGATCAGGCCGACGCCCGCCGCTTCCTCGAGATCATCGGCCGCCACACGCACCGCATGGAGCGGCTCGTCCGGGACCTGCTGCGGCTCGCCAGGCTCGATGCCGGGCAGGAACAGCCCGAGTACGCGCCGTGCGCGCTCGAGTCCCTCTTCGGCGGCGTCGAGACGGAGCTCGCCGACCAGCTCGCCGGGCGGCAGCAGACGGTCGAGCGCCGCATCAGCGACGGCGCAACAGTGGTCACCGGCGATCCGGCCAAGCTGCACGACGCGCTGCGGAACCTGCTCGAGAATGCGATCAACTATTCCCCCGTGGGTGGACGGATCGTGATGGGCGCCGATCGACTGGATGCGCGGGTCCGGATCACCGTCGCCGACTCCGGACCGGGCATCCCCGAGGCCGACCTGCCCCGGATCTTCGAGCGCTTCTACCGCGTCGACAAGGCGCGCTCGCGCGGCGCCCGCGATCCGGGCGGGACCGGGCTCGGCCTCTCCATCGTCAAGCACCTGATCGAGCTGCACGGGGGGCACGTCTGGGCGGCCAACCGGCCCGAAGGCGGGGCGGTGTTCACGGTGGAACTGAATCGCTGACGTGCGGTTTCCTGATTCAAGGTTCCTGGTTCCTGGTTCAAGGTTCGGTTCCAGTTCCGGGTTCCAGGCTCCGGGTCGACTGCTCTCAGGGTGCGATCGTCGCCGCCGTGACCCAGTAGATCGCCGCGGCAATGATCGCCGAGGCCGGTATGGTGAGAATCCACGCCCACACGATCCGGCCGGCAATCCCCCACCGGACCGCGGAAAGGCGGCGAATCGATCCGACGCCGATGATCGCGCCGGTGATGGTGTGCGTCGTGCTGACGGGTACGCCCAGGTGCGTAGCCGTGAACAGCGAGATCGCGCCGGAGGTCTCCGCGGCAAAGCCGCCGACGGGCTGAAGCTTGGTGATCTTCGAGCCCATGGTGTGAATGATGCGCCAGCCGCCCGACAGCGTGCCGAGGGCGATCGCCGCGTGCGCGGCGAGGACCACCCACATCGGGATTGGCAGCTCACCGTCCACGAGCTGCAGATACCCGCCCGCCACCAGGGCGCCCGCGATGATCCCCATGGTCTTCTGCGCGTCGTTGCCCCCGTGCCCCAGGCTGTACGCCCCGGCCGACACGAGCTGCAGGCGCCGGAACCAGTTGTCCACGCGGCCGGGCGGCGTGTCCGAGAACGTCCAGAGAATGCCAATCATGAGCGCGAACCCGAGCACCATGCCGACGAGCGGCGCGAACACGATGAACACGAGCGTCTTGGTCCAGCCCGAGAAGATGATCGCAACCCACCCTGCCTTCGCGACTGCCGCCCCCGCGTAGCCGCCGATGAGCGCATGCGACGAGCTCGTGGGCAGCCCGTAGTACCACGTGATCAGGTCCCAGATGATGGCGCCCATCAGGCCCGCGAAGATCACGGCGAAGGTCACGATGCTGATGTCGACGAGCCCGGCGCCGACCGTCTTCGCCACGGCCGTGCCGAACGTGAACGCGGCGATGAAGTTGAAGAACGCCGCCCAGATCACGGCCTTGCCCGGCGTGAGCACGCGGGTCGAGACGACGGTGGCAATGGAGTTGGCCGCGTCGTGGAAGCCGTTGATGTAATCGAAGACGAGCGCGACGAGGATCAGCCCGACGACCGCCAGAAGATTCGAATCCATCCCGGATCAGGCGTGCTTGACCACGACGCCCTCGAGAACGTTGGCCACGTCCTCGCACCGGTCGGTCGCGTCCTCGAGAAAATCCAGAATCTCCTTCCACTTGATGATCGCGATGGGATCGCGTTCGTCCTCGAAGAGGTGGCGAAGCGCCGCCTGGTGCGCGCGATCCGCTTCGTTCTCGAGCCGGTTGATCTCGACCGCCGGCTGGGCCACGCCCTGCTTCCGCTCCAGCGCCTTGAGCGCCACGACGACCTGATCGGCCGAGAGCCGGACGAGGCGTGCCAGTTCGCGCGCGTCGGGGCGGACGTGCTCGATCTGGTAGATCCGGACGACCGCGGCCGACGCGTCGATCGCGTCCATCACGTCGTCGAGCGATCGCGCCAGCGTGTGGATGTCTTCGCGATCCAGCGGCGTGACGAAGGTCCGGTGCAGGCGCTGGATGATCTCGTGGGTGATGAAGTCGCACTTGTGCTCGACTTCCTTGATCTCATCCGCCTTGTCCCAGATGGGACGGTCCGGGGCGAGCATGCTCTCGAGGAGCGACGATCCGAGGCGAATCTGCTCGCCCAGGGCGACGAAGTCGTCGTAGAAGCGCTCTTCGCGCGGTATGAGCCTGAAACGCACCCCGGAGTCCCTCCTGAAACTCCGGGATCTTAGCAGATCGCGCTTAGATTTAACGCATTCGTCGCAGATGTAACGCCCCGGGCGTGCCGTCAGTCGACCACGTAGCTGAATAGCTTGTGCTGCGACCCGCTCCGGAGGACCGAGCCGAAGAGCCGAATCGCCTGCTCCGCCCCGCTCCGGTCGCGCACGACGAGCTGCGTGCGGCGGGCCACGTCGAAGGATCGGTAGGCAGTCGTTGTTCCCAGGAACTCGACCCTGACGAGGTGATAGCGCTGCCCGCCGTACCGGGCCAGGGTCTGCCGCAGATACATCCCGCTCTTCTGCGACAGGTCACGCCAGGCGTAGTCGAACGGCACGTTGCGCTCGGGGCGGCTCGCCGGCAGCTCGGGCCAGATGCGGGATCGGAACTCGGCCTCGGAGAGCGCCAGCGATTGCAGCGTGTCGGCATCCCGACGCGCCACCGCGTCCAGCACCGATTCCGCGAGCGCATCGACCGACTCGAAGGTATGGGCGAGCGGAGCCGGCGTCGTCCGACAGCCGGCCCCAATCAGGACGACACAGGCGACGGCGAGCGCCGGGCCTGTGCGTCGCGTCACGGTCCACCCAGGCTGCCGTCTCGACCCTGATGCTCTCGTCGCGCGCATCCTAGTTCTGCGGGAATCGGGTCCAGCCCGCGGCCCAGTTCAGCTCGGGATCCGGGCTGAAGGCGCCGATGTACGTGGTGACCTCGAAGAACCCGTCGTTGGGGGGCGTTGCCGGGCCCAGCTGGCCACCGGCGATCGTCGAGACCGACGTCGGGAGGAAATCGGGATTCTCGTGGTTGTGGCAATCGCCGATCCCGGGATTCTGTCCCGTCCGGATGTTCGAGAACACTCCCTCGGCGACCAGAGCCGCAGTCGAGATCGTGGCGTTGCTGTTGCTCTGGAAGTAGGTCCGGCCGTTGGCGCCGGTGTTGAAGATCGCCCCGTGGCTCACGCGCAGGCTGCCCGCCCGCGCCTCGCGGAAGGTGGACGTGCCGTTCACCTCCAGGCCGACGTTCTTGAAGCCCTGGATGATGAAGTTGCGCAGCTCGCCGGCCGTGCCGCGACGGAGCAGCCAGCCGCGGGTGCTCTCGGCGCCCTCATTGCGATCCGGGTCACCGCAGAACGTCAGGTTGTAGAGCGTCGGCGACGAACGGGGCAGGTTCTCGTTGTTGAACTCGTTGTTGTCCGCCTCGATTCCGGCATCCGCGTCGTCGCCGCGCTGGGAAACGGCGATGAACTGGCCGCGGCCGCTCCAGCCGAAGGTCCAGTCGAAGCTGTCGTCGCCCGCGTTCGTCACCATGGCGTACTTGACATCCGCCGTTCCGCCGAACCACTCCAGTCCGTCGTCCTTGTTCATGTGGACCTGGAGGTGATCGTACGTGCCGCCGCGGCCAACCGCCTGGAAGGCAATGCCGTTCAGCTCGTTATCGGGGCTGAACTCGGTGCCGGCGAACTCCACGCGAACGTAGCGGAGGGACCCGCTGTTGTCGTCGGGGTCGCTGCCGCCGTAGACACCGGTATCCGCCTCGCCTTCGCCTTCGCCGCCGTCGAGGTTCACGGGCGCGCGGCCGTTCAGGATGATCCCGCCCCAGTCGCCGCGCGCGCGCTGGCCAGGCGCCTGATCCGACGTGAACACGATGGGCTGCTCCACCGTTCCGATGGCGTTCAGGCGCCCACCGCGCTCCACGATGAGCGTGCCGACGCTGCCGGCTTCCCCGACGATGGTGGTCCCCGCCTGGATGTCGAGCGTCGCCCCCTCCCTCACGAAGACGGCGCCGCGGAGCACCCAGTAGCGGTCGTTCGTCCAGGTCGCCGTTCCGGTGATCTCACCGCTGAAGACCTGCACCGGCTTGTCGATCCCCGGCACGTTCACCTGCGTGAAGACCTGTCTGCCGCCGGCCATCACGAGCGCCGCCGCGAGGGCGGCGGTGGCTGCTGCGACGCGTCTCTCGTTCATTCCGGTACTCCCCAGAAGAAAGTGGAATCTCATCATCGTTTTCGATCGCCTGGCTGCCCGTGATTAGAAGAACGAATACCCCAACGAGAACATGACCGCCCGGCCCGTGTTGTAGAGCCGCTGCGTCTGGTCACCCTGCGTGTAGAGATAGTCCTCGTCGAGCAGGTTATCCAGCGTGAGCCGGAAGGCGAGCCCCCGATACCGCTGAATGAATACGACGTCCAGTTGGCCGCGGCCGTTCTCGATGATGTCGGGAGCCTGGTTCGCACCCACGTCCGAGATGCGGTCGTCGAAGAAGTTGTAGAGCACCCGTCCCTGGAAGCCGCCGAAGCTGATCTCGCCAATCAGGTTCAGCAGATTCTGCGACTGTCCGGCGAGCGCCCGCACCTGAGACGTTTGCACCTGGCGCGCCGACTGGCTCAGCGTAACCTCGGAGTCGACGAACGTGTAGTTCAGGCTGGCGTAGGCGTTCGGTCCGATCTGCCGGCCGGCTTCGAGTTCGAAGCCGATGTTTCGAGCGCTGTCAGCGTTCTCGAAGGTCTGCAGCGGCTGGGCGCCGGCGTTGATGACCCGTTCAATCGGGTCCTGGAAGTACTTGTAGAACACGCTCGCGGCGACCACTCCCCGGCTGCCGGTGAACGCCTCGACCCGCGCGTCCAGGTTCTGAATCAGCGAGCGCACCAGCGCCGGGTTGCCGCGGACGGCCCGGTTGCCCACGACGTCGGTGAACTCGAAGGCGGCCAGTTCCCGGAACTCGGGCCGGTTCGTCGTGGTGCTGTAGCCCAGACGCAGGTTCGTGTTCGGCCGGAGCGCATAGACGAAGTTCACGCCCGGGAAGACGTCGGTGTTGTCGAGCTCGGCCGTCACGGTGGCGGTGAAGAGGCCGAAGGGGTCGAAGCTGTTGACGGTCTCGTCGAACGCCTCGACCCTGAGCCCCGCAACTAGCCGCGAACGGCTCGACAGCACCCAATCGCCCATTCCGTACACGCTCACGACGTTCTGCTCGGCGTCGTAGGCGTCCACCGGCCGCGTCTCCTCGTTGAAGCGAAAGACCGTGCCGATGTTGTTCGTCGCGAACAGCACCTCCGGGTCCTGCGCGAGATTCACCCCGGAGGTGTTCGCAGGGATGTACCGGAACCGACGGGACTGGAAGCCGCGGGTGCGACGCACGAAGGACGGACCGAACTTGTAGACGACCGGACGGCCGGCCAGGGTCTGGAAGCTCGTCCAGTTCGCGGCGACGTCGAACGTCTCGTCGTCGAGCGTGTTGAACATCCGGAAGCCGCTCTGGGACTCGTCGGCGAGGAGAAAGTTTCCGGTCCCCACGCCGTTGACGATGCTCTGCTGGTACAGGGTCTCGCGCAGATCGGGCTCGTTCCTGTCAGCCTTCCCGTAGCTCGCGCGCCAGTCGAGGCGGCTGTTGCCCCAGCGGTCGAACAGGTGGTCGCCGCTCAACCGGTTCGTGAACAGCCCTTCCTCGATGAACTGCAAGCGGTAGTTGCGGTAGACGAAGTTGTTCTCGAGATTCGGCCCTTCGAACACCCGGCCTTCGTCGCGGCCCGTGTGCGTATAGAAGTTGTCGAACGAGATGCGGTTCCCCGGATCGAACTGCCAGGCGACGTTGGCGACCACCCCGAGCTGTGCTTTCTGGGTGCCGGTCTGAAACGCGTAGTCGGTCACCGCCTCGAGTGCGTTGTCCTCGCCGAGGCGGTAGAACCGGCGGACCTCCTCGACGTACTGCTCCTTGTACGACTGGTTGACGCTGGCCAGCACGCCGAGCCTGTCGAACCTGTTGCCGTACGACAGGTTGAAAGACGGCCCGACGTCCCCGCTCGAGCGCTGCGGGCGCCAGACGGACGTGTCGAGCTGCCGGCCGAACTGTGTGATTTCGTCACGGCCGTACCCGACTTCCGGCGTGAAGATGCCCTGCCGCACGATCTTGTCGCTTGGGAATCCGGCCGGGAGGACGCGCGCCCCGTCGTCATACCCGAGCCGGTCCATGCCGTCGAGCGAGCTCAGGGGGATGTCGTCCCCGGACGCCGTCTCGTACCAGTTGAAGCCGATGGCTGCGTCGAACATCTGCCGACCGGGCATCTTCTGCGGGATGATCTCGACGAGCCCGCCCGCGAACTCTGCGGAACGATCCGGTGTGTACGACTTGGCTATCTGGACGCTGTCGATCAGCGCCGTCGGGAAGAGATCCAGCGGGACCACTTTCTTGTCGGGCTCCGTCGTCGGGATCACGGAGCCGGCGAGCGTCGTATTGCTGTATCGCTCGCCCAGGCCGCGGACGAACACGTACTGGTTGTCCACGACCGAGATGCCCGGCACGCGCTGCAGCGCCGCCGCGGCGTCCGTGTCGCCGTTGCTCCGCATCTCCTGGGCGCCCATGTTGTCGGTGATCACCTGGGCGTTCTTGCGCTCGATGAGCTGCGCCTCCTGCGTGGACGTGGAGGCATCGGTCGCCTGGCCGGTCACCGTGACCTCCTCGGCAAACCTGGTCATCGAGAGGGAGACGTCCGCGGTGATCGTCCGCTCGCCCGTGGCCTCGATGTCCAGGATGCGTTCCTGGTAGCCGTCCATGGCGATCCTGATCTGGTGCCGCCCCGTAGGGAGATCGACCGTGTACCGGCCGTCGAGGTCGGTGGCCACCGTTTCGCTCGTCGCAAGGACCGTTACGGTGACCCCCGGCAGCGTCATGGCGTTCTGCTCGTCGCGGACGACGCCGGTGATGCGGACGGTACGGCCAGTCTGGGCGATCCGGGGTTCGAGGGCGCGGCTCGCCGCGTTCCCTGCAGCGCCAGTGGACGGCGCCGCGGCGGTCACCGCGATACAGATCGCGGCCGCCAGACGAAGACTGCTGGGCATGAATCCTCCCGCAAGCGGTGAAAGGTGCCGCCGCACGAGCGGCGCATTCCATGCGGCCGCCGTCGAGAGACGGCGGGCGCAACGGCGGAAGGCTAAGAGCTGGCTGTGATCGGGATACTACCGGGAGGTTTCCAGCGTGTTAACAAGCGTGTCGGGACGCCGATGTTACGCGCGCGTTGCGATGCCGTTACCCGCCGTGCGGCGACGGCCCTCGGGCGCGTTCAGCGATTCCTTCCTTCCGGCGCGGCTGGACCGAAGCCGACGTCAGCCCGGCCTGCCTCAGAAGATGAACTGCGTCTGGATCCGCAACTCGGTGTCCGATCGCTTGTCGCCGTTGATGGCGCCCAGACCGGTCTCGAGACGTCCCACGTCCATCTGCAGCTTGAGCGCATGGCGCCGGTAGTAGTAATTGATGGCGCCGCGCAGCTCGGTGACGTCGTCGTTCGCCAGAAGATTGTTGATCTCACGGTCGGCGAACCGGACAGCCGCTTCCCAGGTCCGACGGGAGTTCAGCATCACCCCGGTCTGCACGTAGTAGCCGTCGCCGTCGAACGACGAGCCCGCCTCGGGCGTGCGGTGCCGCCAGAAATAGGCACCCGTGGCGCAGACCCCCTTGAACTTGAAGATACCGTCCAGGCCCATGACGTGGGACTTCAAGTCGTTGCCGGCGGTGGTCCCGTGAAGATCGTTGTGCTCGTAGTTGAGGGCAACGGCGTACAAGGGAACGGTGGTGGATTCGAAGTCCGCCTCGGAGTACAGCGTCCCGCTCACCCACGCCCGGTGCGCGAGCGGCTGGTTCCCGTTCGGCTGCCACATCAGGCGCCCGTTCACCTGGAAGGAGGCGTTGTCGTTGACCGGACGCGTCGACCCGTTCCCGTTGAAGATCCCGGCGCGGTACTCGAGCCTGTTGGCGAAGAGCACTCCCTGGACCGCCACACCCGTATCGCGGCCCCGCGCGTACTCGTTCGAGACGAGCGAGCGATCGACGAAGCTCAGGTTGCCCGATGACATCAGCTGCTGGAGGCCGAATGGAACCTTGAACTGGCCGGTGATCATCCGGAAGGCGCCGCGTCCAGTCGGGTCCCACACGATGCTCGCGTCTTCGAGGAAGGCTCCGGGGTTCGTGCCCGTGACTGCAGGCCAGTTCAGCTGCAACTCGTACGCAAGGTTGTTCGGCCTCCAGAACCAGCCTTCCAGCTTGAACTTCGCACGACGGATCTGGAACGACCCCCGCGAGTCGCCCGGATCCTGACCGGGGAAGGTGATGCTCTCGTCCGGGAACTCGTGGGTGTAGCGCACCTGCACACGGTTCGAGATCTCCAGGTACGCCGCATCGGTCGTGATGCGGGTCTTGCCATCGCGCCACTCGACCCGC
>DASPFV010000008.1:0-2599 GCA_035620975.1 Vicinamibacterales bacterium | reverse complement strand
CCCCATGCCCGTACCCACGGCAATCAGGAGCCACACGGCAATCTGCAGCAGCCCCGCCCCACCCAGCCCCGCCAGCTTTCCGGCGAGGATCTCGTCGGGGTTGGCGGAAGCCAGCAGCACCTCGACCACCTTGTTTTCCTTCTCGACAGCCGTCCCCTGCAGCAGGTAGCCGGACGTCATCAGCACCGAGACCAGGAACAGCACCATGAACACCAGCGGCACGGCGAGCCGTGCGATCGAGGCGCGGCTGCTGCCGTCGGTCAGCTCGCCGCCCCGGCTCACGCCGAATCTCCGCGTCTCCTCGAGGGGGCTGACCACCCGATCCGCAACAGGACCGGGGAGGCGGCCGATCACCAGCTGCCGTCGGAGCAGGTTGCCGAACGCCGCCCGGGACTCCGGCCCCGAGACGTTGAACGTGTCGGGCGAGTAGATCTCGACAACGCCGCGTTCCAAGTAGTCGGCCGGCAGCACGAAATACCCCTTGATCTTCCGGTCGGCCAGAACGGTGCGGGCGTCGCCTTCCGAGCGGAACGGCCGGAAGACGAAGTTCGCGTTCGCCATCGCCCGGTCGAGGGCGTCGCTCTGACCGCCCGCCTCCAGGGCCCGCCGGATCTCCTCCGGCAGTTCCGCCGACGCCCCGACGTCGCTGTCTCCCTCCATGTGGAGCAGCCGTGCGTGGTCGACGACACCGTACACGGCCGGCTCGCTCTGGGCCCGCTGCGCGAAGTAGGCCGGCACGGCGACCACGGCACCGTACGCTGCCACGAACAGCGGCATGCCGAATGTCGCGATGAGGTAGCCCGGCCGCTTGACCGTGGACAGGAACTCGAAGGCCGCGATGGTCCGGACTTTCTGGAGCCGCCTCATGCCCCGCCTCCACCCACCACACGCAGGAAGATGTCCTCCATCGGGGCGAGGAGCGGCTCGAACCGGTCGATGCACACGCCGGCGCTCACCAGCGCGGTGAGCACCTCGGCCGGCGCATGGCCGTCGGTGAGCATCAGCCGCCAGACGTGCGGATCCTCTTCGACGGCGTGGCTCACGAAGGGGAGCGCCGGCAGCGGACCTCGCGCCTGCACGCGCACCTCGGGAAGAGAGTATTGCCGGCGCACGTCCTCGACGGCGCCGTACACCATGAGTGCGCCCTGGTTGATGAGCGCCACGCGGTCGCAGAGCGCTTCCACCTGGTTCATGTGGTGGGTCGAGAGAATCGTCGTGCGGCCCCGCCGGCGGCGCTCCAGCAGGAGGTCACGTACCAGGCGCACGTTCACCGGGTCGAGGCCCGTTGTCGGCTCGTCCAGCACGCAGATCTCGGGATCGCTCATGAGGACGGCCGCGAGCTGTACCTTCTGGGACATGCCCTTGCTCAGTCGATCCACTTTCCAGGACCCGACGTGGGCCAGCTCGATGCGATCGAGCCACTCGACCGCGCGCTTCCGCGCCTCGGCGCGGGCGAGGCCCTTGAGCGATCCGAAGTACGTCATCACCTCGAGCACGCCGAGCTTCGTGTACAGCCCGCGCTCCTCCGGCAGATAGCCGAGCCGATCGAGATGATCGCGCCGGCGGATCTCGTCGAAGACGCGGACCTCGCCGGCGTCGGGCCGGATGATGTCCATCAGGATCCGGATGAGCGTGCTCTTGCCCGCACCATTCGGCCCGAGCAGGCCGAAGATTTCGCCGGCGTGGACGTCGAAGGAGACGCCTTGCAGCGCGATCGTCCGGCCGTAGGTCTTGGCGACGCGATCGAACGAGAGGATGCGCATCGAGGCGCCCAGCTTATCGAACGCGCGGAGGACACGGCAAGATGCGACGAGACGCAGTCTCATCGTGACGGCCCTTCGCCGGGAATCAGAGGAGGCGGGCTAAGATGCGCGCGGTGAACGCGCGCACGCATCTCGCGACGCCATGACTACGACCCGACTCCTCGCGCGGCGGACGATTCGCGCACCCCATCGTGCCCTCGTCAGTACCCTGGTCGTGATCATCGCCGTCACCGCGGCGGGAGCAGCGCGGGCCGAGGATGGCCGTGATCTCTACCAGGCCGCGTGCGCCGCCTGCCACGCATCCGACGGCCGCGGCCACCCTGTGGATCGGGTCGGGTTCGAGGTTCCGCTGCCGGATTTTACGGACTGCGCCTTCTCGACGGCGGAGGCAGATGCCGACTGGCTGGCCGTCGCACACGCCGGTGGCCCCGTGCGGGCGTTCGATCGGCGCATGCCGGCATTCGGCGAGGCCCTGAGCGAGGCGGAGCTGCGAGGCATCCTGCGCCACATCCGGTCCTTCTGCACCGACGCAGCGTGGCCGCGCGGCGAGCTGAACCTGCCACGCGCGCTGATCACCGAGAAGGCGTTCCCGGAAAACGAGGCCGTGATCACGACGAGCGTCGACTCCGGCGACCCGGGCGCGGTCGGCTACGAGTTGCTGTACGAACGCCGGCTCGGCTCACGGACCCAGCTCGAGCTGATGGTTCCGCTCGATCTGCAGCAGGGGCCCTCGGGAGACTGGGAGGGTGGCCTCGGCGACGTCGCAGTTGCCGTCAAACGCGTGCTGTTTCACAGCCTGCCGCGCGGCGCGATCTTCAGCGCGGCGATGGAGCTCG
>DASPFV010000007.1:0-9093 GCA_035620975.1 Vicinamibacterales bacterium | reverse complement strand
GTCGAGGACTACGTCCGTCGGCTCCAGCAGCGGGGGCTCACCGACTCCTATCACCTGCTGACGGATCGCGAGAAGGAAGTGCTCCAGCTGCTGGCGGAAGGACGCTCGAACAAGGAGGTCGCGACGCTGCTCGACGTGGGATTGTCGACGGTCGAGACCCACCGCGCGAACCTGATGCAGAAGCTCAACCTGCACAACACCGCCGAAATCGTGCTCTACGCGGTGCGCAAGGGCATCATTGTCTGAGAGGGAAGCGGCTGGAGGCTCAGGGTCCGAGCCCTGGGTCAGGGTTCCCGGAGGGAGCAGCGAGAACGGAGGCTGCACACAAAAGATGAAGGGACCGCCCGCGGCCTCTCGCAGCGACAAGGTCTGAGGCGGCGGCAAGCGCGGCATCCAGACCAGTGGCAGGTGGTTCAACGCGAGGCGCGCTGACGATCCCGTTCGACAAGAGAATGCCGGATCGCGGCCGGTTTGACCATCCGGTCGAGTCCGGAGCGCGCGCGGGAAAGCTACGGGGGGGTATACGGGCATCCAGCCCGGCAGCCCGTGCGCTGGAACTGGTCTGTATCGCGGATCAGGTGATGGCTGGCGGGTCTCAGGGAAATCCCCTATCAGGCGGACGGGGGAGGAGCCACGGGCCGGCGATCCGCGTTGCGCCGGCTGCAGCAAGCCCGTGGCCGCCGCCGACGCGCTGCTTCACTGCCGCTTGCGCTGCTCCTCCATGAACACGTCGAGCGCCTCGTAGCGCGGGCGCCGCTCGTCCGCCGCATCTCGAATCGTCTCGTCCAGGTGCAACACGCGGCCGCCGCTGTCGTAGCGCGGCCACTTCGGCAGGCCGGCGCCGTTCGGATCCCCCGAGCGTGCGAAATTGGTCCAATAGGTCATCATCGCGTCCGACAGCCTGCGATCGCTGTCTTCCCACGGCACGGTGGGGAGGGAGTCGAGGGCCCCGAAGACGTACTCGATCTCGCCGGCGTGCCGGGCGCCGACGTCCCGTGATGTCGCGGGTCTGCCGTTGATCATGGTGCCCGGCGCGACGGGGATCTTCCGGTCGAAAGAGTAGCGGTACACGGGCGAGCGGCCGGTTCGCGCGTGCATCTCGAGCCATTTCCAGGTGTTGTGCCCGATGAAGAGATCGCCGGCCAGCGCGGCCGCGGATTCCAGCGCCTCCGCGTCGCTTCCGGCGGGATAGGCTTTCAGAATCGCGTCCGCGTGTGCACCGAAGCGCTTGCGGGTGCTGTCCGTGAAGCTCGCTGCAGTGGGCGTTTGTTTCCCGAGCACGACGCCGGCGCGGCTCTCGTCCGCGTTCCACCCGGCCAGCAGCGGGACGCGGGCCTGTCGGCCGCTGGCGTAGACGCTGGACGCGTCTTCGCGGAGGAAATAACCGTCGATCACAGGCGCGAACCATGGCTGGGTCTTGAGCGCCGCCTGCAGGACTTCGTCGGCCGGCTTTGCGCGCAGCGCGGTGAGCGACTCGGCGCCGAGCGAGGCCGCGAACTCGAGGCCCTGCTGCTCGGCCGCCCGCAGCGGACGCAGCGCGAGAGTCCCGGTGCCAGCGGTGAAGAACGCGCCGCTCTCGCCGATGGCCTTGTGGAAGAGCCCGGCGGCGAGCGGCGAGGCCATGAGTGCGCTGACGGCGAAGGAGCCCGCCGATTCTCCGAAGATGGTGACGTTGCCCGGGTCGCCGCCGAACGCCGCGATGTTGTCGCTGACCCAGCGGAGCGCGGCCACCTGGTCGAGCATGCCGTAGTTGCCCGAGGCGTTGCGGGCGGACTCGCGCGTGAGCTCGGGGTGGGCCATGAACCCGAAGACCCCGAGGCGGTAGTTGAACGTCACGAGGACGACGCCCTTGCGTGCGAGCGGTTCGCCTTCGTGCCGGGGTTCGGCGCCGGCGCCGGCCTGGAAGCCCCCGCCGTGAATCCACACCATGACCGGCAACCGCTCGCCGGCATCCCTGGCCGGGGTCCAGATGTTGAGCGTCAGGCAGTCCTCGCTGGGCGGATGGGGGAACGTGATGTCGCCGAAGATGGGCCCCTGCATGCACTGACGGCCGAACTCGGTCGCGTCGCGGACGTCCGTCCAGGGGAGGGCGGGTCGGGGTTCCGTCCAGCGCGCGGCGCCGACCGGCGGCGCGGCGAAAGGGATGCCCTTGAAGATGCGGACGCGGCCATCCGGCGTGGCGGAGCCCTTGACCATGCCACCCGTCGTCTTCACCTGTGCGCTGGCGGTTACGCTCGTCACAAGCACGACCATCATGGTCCGGAGGAGAGTTCTGTGCACATGGTCCTCTGGGGTCAGGTCTTGCATTAGCGTACTGACCGCACCTATCAATGACTTACGGGCTTTTCGTACGTCAATGCAAGACCTGACCCCGCCGCGATTATAGATCGGCTGGAAACTCAACCAGCGGGCCTAACCGGGCACGGATATCGCACCACAGCTCAGGGATGCGCAGAGTCGCTGAGCTTGCGTGACCGACTTCACGTCGCACGCAGGCGCGACGCGGGCGCCACTCAAGGAGGGTGTATGGACGTCAAGGTTCCGTCGTTCCGGTGGATGCTGGCGGTGCCCTTGCTGGCCGCAGCTACAACGGCGTTCGCGCAGACGGCATCGACCCCGGCCCAGGAGCCCAGGCCCGAACCCAGGGAAACGGCGCGCCAGACGGGGAACGCGATTACCGACTCGTGGATCACCTTGAAGATCCACTCGCAGTTCATTCCCGACGACGCGCTCGAGGGCAGCGACATCGACGTCGACACGAACGCGGGCGTCGTGATGCTCACGGGCACGGTCCGGACCGAGGCGGGCAAAGCCAGAGCCGAAGCCATCGCCAAGGCCACCGATGGCGTGAAGAGCGTGAAGAACTCGCTGCGCATCGGGCCGGCCGACAGCGACGCCGCCGAGGCGGGACGCCGTGCCGGCGAGGAGACGCGGGAGGCGACGGGGACGGCGGGCAAGGCCGTCACCGACGGCTGGATCAAGTCCAAGATCGCGTCTCAGTACATTACCGAGGACGCGCTCGACGACAGCGACATCGACATCGACGTCGAGCGTGGAGCGGTGACGCTGAACGGCACGGTCAAGACCGACGCCGCGCGGTCGCGCGCCGAAGCGCTGGCCAAGGCCACCGATGGCGTGCGGAGCGTCAGGAACAACCTGAAGGTCGGCGCGAAGTAGCCGCTGCAGTTCAGGCCGGATTCGCCGGGTGCCGTCGTCAGTGACGAAAGCACCCGGCGTTTCTCACCCCGGACGCGTCGCTCCACCATAACTCCCTTCCGAACGATCTTTTCCTGCACCGCTATAATGCCCGCCAGATGCGCACGACGTCCGGCCCGGGCGGCCCGCCGTCCGCCGTTTCCCGGTCAGCGATCCTCACGGCACTCCTGATCGCCCTGACCCTCCCGGCAGGCGCCGGGCAGGCTCCCTCACCGGATCCGCTCGCAGCCCGGATCGATCCCTACGTCGAGAAACAGCGCGTCGTGGTGATGACGGACATCGCGAACGAGCCCGACGACCAGATGTCGATGATCAGGTTCCTGGTCTACTCGGACCACTTCGACGTCGAGGGGCTGATCGCGACGACGTCGACGTGGATGAAGAACAAGATCAGGCCGGACGTCATCCACACGCTGCTCGACGCCTACGCCACGGTCAGGCCGAACCTGCTGCGCCATCGGCCCGGGTTTCCGACGGCCGAGTCGCTGAGGGCGCTCGTGGCGGCGGGACAGCCCGGCTACGGCATGGCGGCGGTGGGTCCGAATCAATCGAGCGCGGGCGCCGAGCTGATCCTCCGCGCGGCCGAACGGCCGGATGCGCGGCCGCTCTGGGTCCTGGCGTGGGGTGGCGCCAACACGCTGGCCCAGGCCCTCGTTCAGGCTCGCCAGTCGAGGAGCGCCGCGCAGATCGACGCGATTGTGTCGAAGCTGCGCGTGTACACGATCTCGGACCAGGACGACGCGGGACCGTGGATCCGGCGCGAGCATCCGCGCCTGCACTACATCGGTATCCCCTCCACGCCTGACGGCGACCAGTACTACCTTGCGACCTGGACCGGCATCAGCGGCGATCGCTTCTATCGCAACGCGCCAGGCGCCGACTTCACCACGTTCTCCGACGGCTGGGTGAATGCGAACATCCGGAGCAAGGGGCCGCTCGGAAAGCTGTACCCGCTCCCGTGCTGCATTCACGAAGGCGACACGCCGTCGTTCCTGGGATTGATAGATAACGGGCTCGCGAGCTTCATGAGCCCGACGTATGGCGGGTGGGGCGGTCGCTACGTCTGGCGGCAATACTACGGAGACACGCGGCCGTCGTGGACGCAGGGCGGCGACTCTTACCCGGGTCGCGACCACTCGCGGGACACGGTCACCGGCACCGACGGACAGACGCACACGTCGGACCAGGCGACGATCTGGCGGTGGCGGACGGCCTTCCAGCACGACTTCGCTGCACGAATGGACTGGACGATCAAGGCACCGCAGGACGCGAATCACAATCCCGAGGTGATCGTGAACGGGTCGCCTGGCCGGGCGCCGATCGAGCTGCAGGCCATGGCAGGCGTCCCGCTCGTCCTCGACGCGGCGGGCACTCGCGATCCCGACGGCGACGAGTTGAGATACACCTGGTTCTACTATCCCGAGGCGAGCACGGGCATTCCGGGCCGGCCTGTCGTCGCCAGCGGGCTCGCCCCGGTCGGAGGCGGCGGGGCGGGGGAGGGCGGGATTCCTTCCGGTCCCGAAGGCGGCCCTCGTCAGCCTCGTCCGCGGGTCACGATCGATCAGCCCTCTGCCGTCCGCCTGAACGTGACGCCGCAGATTCCGGGTACCGCGCACATCATTCTGGCTGTCGAGGACACTGGGAGCCCATCTCTCACGTCCTATCGCCGCGTCATCCTGACCATCGCTCCGGCCGCGCCTCCGCGGCAGGCAAAGTGACCTCGGCGAGGCCGGCCCCCCGGTCCTTGCGCGTAGCTCAGCGGAACGGGACTTGCACCGGGCCGCGGGGCGGGGCGTGCGCCTGCAGCAGAAACCCGAAGCTGGAGTTCATGATTTGCCGACACCTGCCCGCCGGCGCTCCGAGAGGCGGAATTGGATCGGCCCCCGGGGCGGCAAGCGACCGGCTCAACACTGCAAGGCGCGACAGCGGCGTCGATGACCTCCGCAGCTTCCCAGCCGCTCGTCTCCGTAGTCATACCCTGCTTCAACCAGGCGCGGTTCCTGCCTACGTCGCTCGGCAGCGTGTTCGCACAGACCTGGCGGGCCGTCGAGGCGATCGTCGTTGACGACGGTTCCACGGATGACACGGCCGAGGTAGCCGCGCTGCTCGGGGCGACTGTGATGTCCCAGCCCAACCGCGGGCTGTCGGAGGCGCGGAATGCCGGGTTGTCCGCGGCGCGCGGCGAGTATGTCGTCTTTCTGGACGCCGACGATGAGCTGCTGACAGAGGCATTGGAGGCTGGTGTGGCCGCTCTGGAGGCGACGCCCGAGGCAGCTCTGTCCGTCGGACGGTGCCTGGCCATGGACGCGGACGGCCGCCCGCTCCCCGCCCCGCAGTATCCGGTCGATCCGGACCACCTCTATGCGGAGTGGCTCGTGCGCAACTTCGTCTGGACCCCCGGCGCCGCGATGTTCAGGCGCGGCGCGCTCCAGGATCTGGGCGGCTTTCCTGCGGGTCTCGGTCCCGCCGCCGATTACGCCCTCTATCTCCAGCTCGCGCGGCGCGGCGCGGTCGTGTATCAGGAGCGGAACCTGGTTCGATACCGGCAGCACGCCGCCAGCATGTCGCGGGATTGCTCGCTGATGCTTCGCACGACCCTGCAGGCGCTCCGGCGGGAACGCGCGACCGCGGATCCGGTTCACAGGCCGGCGATCCGCCGGGGCGAGCGTGCCTGGCGCACGTACTACGGCGAAGAGATTCTCGAGAACCTGAAGATGGATCTGGCCGCCGGACGTTTCGGACGGCAGCAGGCCGATGCCGCGTGGGTGCTCCTGCGTCACGCGCCGGGATTCATCGCGCGTCGCGCCGTGCAGAAGCTGCGCCGGCCGCTCGGCGTGTCAGCCGCGACGCCGCCGAACGGGGAACACGGCGAGGCCGTTCGACGGCCGGGGACCACACGGTGACCGCGATTCGTGAAATCGAGCTCTCCCGCCCCCTCGCACCGCTCGAGGACCTCGGCGCGGCCGATCGATGCATGGTCGTGATCCGATGGCGCGGGCAGGTGGTGGGCCGCGCGTACCTGGCGGTGTCCGGCGGCCGGATTCCCCTGGAAACACTGGAACCGGAGGCGATCGGCAGCGCAGGGACAGAGGCGATGTCCCGCTGGCTGGACGAGGTCCTCGAGCACGACGATCGGGCACGGCTCACGACCCGGCCGCTCGCCTGCACGGTCGCAATCTGTACGCGGGACCGGCCGCAGGACCTGGAACGGACGCTTCACGCCGTGACCGCGCAGCGCCACGACGGGTTCGATGTCCTCGTCGTCGACAACGCGCCGGCGAGCGAGGCCACGCGCCGCGTCGTCGAGAGGTTCCCGAAGGCTCGATACGTCCGCGAGCCGCGCCCTGGACTCAACGTCGCCCGCAATCGCGCGCTTCACGAGTCGTGCGCCGACATCGTGGCCTTTACCGATGACGATGCGGCACCGGAGCCGGACTGGCTGGGCGCGCTCGTCCGGAACTTCGGAGACCGCCGGGTGGCGTGCACGACCGGCCTCACGCTTCCGCGCGAGCTCGAGACCCGCGCGCAGGAGCTGTTCGAGCAGCACTGCACGTTCGTCCGCGGCTTCAAGCGGCGGGTCTTCGACGAGGAGACGCACAACCCGCTCGCGGCCGGGCCGGTCGGCGCCGGCGCGAACATGGCCGTCCGCCGCGAGATCGCGCTCGCGCTCGGCGGCTTCGACGAGCGGCTCGACGCCGGCATGCCCACACGGTCGGGCGGCGACCACGAGATGTTCGTCCGGCTGATGACGAACGGCTACCAGATCGTGTACGACCCGGCGGCCGTGAGCTGGCATCGGCACCGCCGCACCGAGGGGGAGCTGCTCGACACGGTCTACGGCTACGGCGTCGGCGTCTATGCGATGTGGACGAAACTGCTGGTGGAGCGCTGGGAACTGGGCGTCCTCCGCCTTGCCTCTCAGTGGTTCCGGCTGGGTCAGCTGCCCGCGCTCCTCGGGCGGGAGCCCGGCGATAGCCGTGCCGCCCGCCGGCTCGCCCTCGCCCAGCTGCGGGGATGTCTGCGCGGCCCCTTCGCCTGGTTTGCGGCTCGAAGGCTTCGCAGCGCCGAAGCGAAGCGTGCCAGGTCGGACACGGCCCGCGAGTCGAGGCGTGACCCGCCTGCCCCCGACGTCTCGAGTGCTCCGCGCGGACAGCCGGGGAGCGCGGACCTCCGCACGGGCGCGTCGGACATCACCGTCTCGGTGGTAGTACCGACTTTCAACCGTCGGGACTCGCTCACGCGCCTGCTCCAGTCGCTCGGGCGCAGCCGGACCGCCGCCGCCAGCCGCCTGGAAGTCATCGTCGTCGACGACGGGTCGAGCGACGGCACGCTGGAGGTGGTGCGCCGCGGCGGCTGGCCGTTTTCGCTCCACGTACTCACGCAGCAGCGCCGCGGCGCGGCGGTCGCCCGGAACGCGGGTGCCCGTGTGGCAACCGGTGATGTGCTGCTGTTCCTGGACGACGACGTGGAGCCGGCGCCGGGATTGGTGGAGGCGCACGCCGAACTGCATGGAGGCGCCAGGAATGTCGTCGGCCTTGGAGATCTCCCGAGCGTGATCTCCGATCCGACGTTCTTCGGGGTCATGCTGCGCCGTTGGTGGGATGGCATGCAGCTCCCGGTTCGGCGGCCAGGTCACCGCCACACGTTCAGGGATCTGCTCAGCGGCCATTTTTCGATTCGCCGCGTGCAGTTCGAGCAGCTCGGAGGGTTCGACGAGGCGCTTCGCTGCCGGGAGGATTACGAGCTGGGTTACCGCTGCATCGAGGCGGGACTCGAGTTTCGTTTCGTCGCAGGCGCCACCGGCTGGCACCACGAGAGCACGACCATCGCCAAGGCATTCCGTCGCAAGCTGGACGAGGGACGCGCCGACGTGCAGCTCCTGGCCCGCCACCCGGGTATCGGCGGGGCGCTGCCTCTCGGGATTCGCGAGCTCCAGTCGCGCAAGCAGCGCCTGATGCAGTCACTGGCGTGGCGCAGTCCGCTGGTTGGTGACAGCGTGGCCAGGGCGCTCTCGCTGCTCCTGCCGCCGCTCCATGGGCTGCGGCTGCGCTACAAGTGGGCGGATGTTCTCGAGCTGCTGCTGGCCTACTACTACTGGCGCGCCGTCGCAACGTCGGTGGGCACGCGGAACCGGCTCGAGGCGATGCTCGATGTGCCGACCGCGACGCCGCCGCCCCCGCCGCTTGCGATCGATCTGGCGGACGGTCTGACCAGCGCCGCGGAGCTGCTCGATCGGCACGGTCCCGCGTCGGCCCGCCTGTTCTTCGGCACGGCTCTGGTGGCAGACGTGCCGCACTCGCCGGGCGCCGAGCGGCTCCGGGGCAGACACCTCCGTCCCTGGCTCGCGCGCTATCGGCGGGAGTACATCGCCGCGCGGGCTGCCGCCGGCGCGGTGCCTGCGATGCTGGAGCGCGTCGTTCAGCTCGAGCCGGGGAACCGGGACGGGAATCGCGACGTGGTTGCGGCCTGACGGTCGTGCGTGGAGTCGCCGCTGCGTACATCGCGTGGGTCCTGTGGGCAGCGTGGATCGTCGCGCATGCTTTCACGCTGCCGGCCGACGGGCTGGCCGTCTTCAACGGCCCGTTTCCGGGCTTCACGTTCTGGCGCGAAGCCGCCCTCGAAGGGGGGCGGGCCCTCGGCGGAGCCGGCGTGCTCCTGCTCGCGGCCTGGGGTGCAGGGACGTGTGCGACGCGCCCGGTCCGGAGCGTGCTGCACGGGACCGTCGAAGGCTTCCTCTTCGTGCTGGCTTCGGGCTTCGCCGCCCTCGGCGTGCTCTTCCTCCTGCTCTCGTTCCTCCACATCTACAAGCCGTGGCCGGTCGGGGTGACAGCCGGCCTGCTCGGGGCGGCCGGACTGGTGTCACTCATCGCGTGGACC
>DASPFV010000006.1:0-9867 GCA_035620975.1 Vicinamibacterales bacterium | reverse complement strand
TGCATTGACGTACGAGCGGACCGAAGCAGGCTCGTACGTCAATGCAAGACCTGACCCCTCGGTACGTCACTGCAAGACCTAACCCCCGCGCAGGCCGAAGAACTCCGCCGCCTCGATCACGGCGGGATCGTCGAGCTGCAGCGCCCGCACCGACTCGACTCGCAGGTGCGGCGCCGCCCGATCGAAGAGCGTCACGTTCAGCCAGCTCGACTCGTAGGTCGACCACCATCGCAGACCGGCGGCGCGCGCGTGCCGCTCGAACAGCCGGCGCGCCTGCCCCTGGGTCGTCCCGCGAAGGCGGGTGGCCACGGCCGAAGGCCGGAGATGCTCCCGCCGCAGGACGGCCGGGTCGTCGAGATCGACCAGCTCGCGGACGTCGGCGAGCTCCAGGGCCGCCAGCGCCAGCGGCAGGCCGCGCCGCCGGAGCAATGAGGGCAGCAGCTTCTGCGATCGGAACCGCGCCAGCTGCTCGACGACGCAGGACAGCGCGTGCTGGGAAAGATAGAGGCAGCCGTAGAGGTCCGGGTTGTCGTGGCGCCCCTCGCCCTGGAAAATGCGCGGGAACCAGAGCGGGCCGTCCGGCTCGCGCGCGCGCGCTCGGTCGTCCCAGGCGAAGCAGCGGAACAGGATCACGCGAACGTGTCGGCTCGTTCCGCGCGGATCGCGCGCATCAGCTCCTCGGCGCGGCCCATCCGGATGAGGTCGATCGGTCGCCGGTCGCCGAGCAGCGGGTTGACCCCGAAGAGCCAGGCGAGCGCCGCGTCGCGCTCGTACAGCCGCAGGACGTTGGACCAGACCAGCTCGAGCAGGTCGACCTTCTCGGCGTTGAGCGGATCGATCCCCGCGCCGCGGAGCCAGCGCGTCACCTGCGAGCGGCTGACGCCCAGCATGTCGGCGAGCCGCGCCGCGGAGCGGAAATCGGTCCGGAGCGCCTCGATTTTCTGCGCCAGCGCCACAGGCATGCCCACAGGATAGCGCGACAGAAGCTGTTGCGCAACAGAATCTGTTGCGCAGATCACCCGGGGTGCCTGGCGCACGTAACGGCGTCCCGCCCGCCCGGCCGTGCCGCTTCGCGTAAGATCGCCGGCGCCGGGGCCGGACGCCGGCCCCGCCCACACGATGCCCAGAGTTCACCGCCTCCTGCTCACTTGCGCGGCGCTGATCGCGGTGTCGGCCGGTCCAGCCGTGCGGAACCCGCACCTCCTCGTCTACGCAGGCGACGCCGGCCCCGGCCGCGGCAGGCACATCGTCTTCCTCTCCGGCGATCACGAGTACCGCTCCGAGGAGGCGCTGCCCGCCCTCGCGCGCATCCTCGCGCGCCGCTACGGGTTCACGTGCAGCGTCTTCTTCACCACCGATCCCCGGACCGGGTTCATCGAGCCCGGCAGTTCGCACGTCGCCGGGCTCGAGGCGCTGCGGACCGCCGACGTGATGGTCGTCTTCCTCCGCTTCCAGGACTTCCCCGACAGCGAGATGCAGCACATCGCGGACTACGTGGACCGCGGCGGGCCCGTGGTGGGGTTCCGCACGGCGACGCACGCCTTCCAGATCAAGCGCGCCGGCGCCGGATTCTCGAAGTACACGTGGAACTGGAAAGGCGCCGACTTCGCGGGCGGGTTCGGCCGGCAGGTGCTGGGCGAGACCTGGGTCTCGCACTACGGCGCGAACCACAGGCAGAGCTCGCGCCTGGTACTCCAGGACCCGCAGCATCCCGTCCTGCGGGGTGTTCGCGATGTCTGGGTCACCTCGGGCGGATACACGGCCGATCCTCTGCCCGGCAGTCACGTGCTCGCGCTCGGCCGCATTCTCGACGGCATGCGGCCTGACGCGCCGCCCGCGCCGGACAAGACGGACATGCCGGTCGCCTGGGTGCGAACGTATCGCAGCGCGTCCGGCCGGGCGGGACGCGTGTTCACGACCACGCACGGCGCCTCCGAGGATCTGCTGAACGAGGGCTTTCGCCGGATGGTGATCAATGGAGTACTCTGGGCCGCAGGTCTCGAGGCCGCCGTGAGGGCAGACGACGACGTCAGCTTCGTCGGGCCGTTCCGACCCTCGAGCTACAGCTTCGGCGGCTCCGTGAGAGGCCAGACGCCCGCCGACATGGCTGGCTGGGATGCGCCCATCCCGTATCGCGGATGGTAGACCGCGCCTGGAACGCGGATGGATTGACGGGACGCGGATGACACGCGGATGGATCGACGGGACGCGGATGAACGCGGATGACACGCGGATGGATCGACGGGACGCGGATGAACACGGATGAACGCGGATGGATCAACGGGACGCGGATGCACGCGGATGGATTGACGGCGGGAGAGGGAGCAGGGGAGCTGGGCGAGGCACGCGGGGGGACGAAGTCCCCATGAGAGATCACGGATGAACACGACGCGATGGAGTGGGTCGATCGTCGCCGCGCTCGCGCTGCTGGGGACCGTGCCGGCCGGCGGGCGCCAGGCTCCGACGTTCACCTTGCAGCCGCAGGACCACATCTGCATCATCGGGAACACCCTGGCCGAGCGCTTTCAGTACGACGGCTGGCTCGAGACGACCGTGCAGGCGCGGTTTCCGAAGCACCAGCTGGTCTTCAGGAATCTGGGGTTCAGCGGCGACGAGCTCGACGTCCGGCTGCGCTCCAAGAACTTCGGCACGCCGGACGAGTGGCTGAGCGGCATCGGCCAGCCGATCGGCGGCTACGAGGACAATCGCTTCGCGGGCACGAACACCAGGGCGGACGTGATCTTCGCGTTCTTCGGGTACAACGAGTCGTACGCGGGCGATGAGGGGCTGCCGGCGTTCAGGAACCGGCTCGGCGAGTGGCTGGCGCACACCCTGGCGCAGAAGTACAACGGCCGGTCCACGCCGCGCGTCGTGCTGTTCTCGCCCATCGCGCACGAGGACCTCGGCAGTCCCGATCTGCCGGACGGCCGCGAGAACAACCGGCGGCTCGAGATCTACGCGCGGGCGATGGCGGAAGTGGCCGCGGCGCACAAGGTCACCTTCGTGGATCTCTTCACGCCGAGCCGCCAGCTCTACGAGACGTCGCAGGCGCCGCTGACGATGAACGGCATTCACCTCAACGCCGAGGGCAATCGCCGCATCGCGCAGGTCATCGATCGTGCGCTCTTCGGCGATGCCCTGCAGCATCCCGAGCCCTTCCTCGCGAGATTGCGCGAGGCGGTGGTCGAGAAGAACTTCCATTGGTTCCATCGGTACCGCGTCACCGACGGCTACTCGACTTACGGCGATCGGGCCTTCCTGACGTTCGCGCGCGGCCTCCCGCGCAACCTCTCCGACGAGCAGCTCGCCAAGGTCGGTCGCGAGAACATCCTGCCGAGCAACTACGACGTCCTGCAGCGCGAGCTGCCGATCCTCGACATCATGACGGCCAACCGCGACCGACGCATCTGGGCGCGCGCAGCCGGCGGGGACCTCGAGGTCGACGATGCCAACGCGCCGCCGTTCGTCGATGCCATGACGAACCTTCCGGGCAAGGGGCCGGGTGGCGCGCACGTGTTCATCGACGGCGACGAGGCGGTGAAGCAGATGACGATTGGCGAGGGGCTGAAAGTCGAGCTGTTCGCCTCCGAGCGGCAGTTCCCGGAGCTCGTCAATCCGGTGCAGATGGCGTTCGACACGCGCGGACGGCTGTGGGTCGCGGCCTGGAAGAACTACCCGCACTGGCAGCCGAAGACGCCGATGGACGACAAGCTGCTGATCCTCGAAGACACCGATGGGGACGGCCGCGCCGACAAGCGGACGATTTTCGCCGGGGACCTCAACAGCCCTACCGGCTTCGAGTTCTACAACGCCGGGGTCATCGTCGGGCAGCAGCCCAATCTGGTGTTCCTGAAGGATACGGACGGCGACGACCGGTACGACGTGAAAGAGATCCTCCTGCACGGGTTCGACTCGGCCGACACGCATCATGCGATCAACAGCTTCACGTTCGATCCCGGCGGCGCCCTCTACATGCAGGAAGGCGTGTTCCACCGCACGCAGGTGGAGACGCCGTGGGGGCCGACGGTTCGCCAGCAAGACGGCGGCGTGTATCGCTTCGAGCCGCGAACGTGGAGGTTCGAGACCTACATCCCTTACAACTTCCCGAACCCCCACGGCCACGTGTTCGATCACTGGGGCCGCGACATCGTGTTCGACGCGACGGGAGGCCAGCCCTATTACGGTCCGTCGTTCTCGACGAAGAAGTACTACCCGGCAATGGAGACCAAGGAGGCTCCGAGGCCCGGAACGGTCCGGACGCGCCCGGTGGGCGGAGCCGAGATTCTGTCGAGCCGCCACTTTCCCGAGCACATGCAGGGGAACGTCATCGTCCTCAACACGATTGGCTTCCGCGGGCTGCTCAATTACCGACTCAGCGAGGACGGGGCGGGCCTGACGTGGGTCGAGGCCGAGCCGATCCTCCAGTCGGCCGACGAGAACTTCCGCCCGGTGGACGCCGAGGTCGGCCCCGACGGCGCGCTCTATTTCCTCGACTGGCACAACCCCATCATCGGGCACATGCAGCACAACCTGCGCGACAGGTCACGCGACCGGCTGCACGGCCGGGTCTACCGCGTGACGTATCCCGGCCGGCCGCTGTTGAAGCCCCGGGCGGTGGCCGGTCAGCCCGTCCCGGAGCTGCTCGAGCTGCTCGAGGATCCCGACAACCGGGTCCGGTATCGGGCGAAGATCGAGCTGAGCGCCCGTGACACGACGGAAGTGCTCTCGGCCCTGCGGCAGTGGGTTGATCGGCTCGACGCGACGGATCCGGCCCATGAACACCACCTCATGGAGGCGCTCTGGGTCCATCAGTGGCACAACCGCGTGAACGAGGACCTCCTCGGCCGCATGCTTCGCTCCAGGGAGCCGTGGGCACGCGCCGCTGCAACACGGGTGCTCTGCTACTGGCGCGACCGCGTCAAGGACCCGCTCGGCCTGCTCCAGACGCTCGTCAACGATTCCCATCCGGCCGTGCGGCTCGAGGCCGTGCGGACGGCCAGCTTCTTCAAGACGACGCGGGCCGCCGAGATCGCGCTGCAGTCGCTCGAGCATCCGCAGGATCGCTTCCTGTCGTACACACTCGACCAGGCGATGAACACGCTCAAGGCCTTCATCCAGTGATTCCGGGTCAGGCCGTTCGCCGGTCGCTCTGGCTCCGGGCCGGAGCTGTCTGTGCCGCGCTCGTCGCCGTGGTCTCCTCTCCGCGTGCCCAGGGAAGCGCCCAGGATCCGCCGCGCATCCTTTATACAGCCTCCCTGCGGGCCGTCGAATACCAGCTCGGCCGCCTGTCGAACGCCGAGCTGGTACGCGTCGAACGGCGCGACGATGACCTCAAGTATCGACCGGTGTACGTGGCGCTGCTGACGCGGAAGGGCCTCGGCCGGGAGTACTTCGACGAGGCGCTCGCCGCGTTGTCGAAGATGGACGGGACGAGCGCCACAGGCGTGCTGCTCGAGGCGCTGGCGCGCGTGCCGGCGGCGGATAGGGAGACGGCCGACAAGATGCTGCGATTCCTGCTGGCGCAACCAGTTGAGACGTTGCGCAAGGAGCGCGATCGCTTCGCGCGCGCGGCGGAAACGGGGACCCACCCCGTCGTGCTGAGCGCCGCCTACGGCGGGCTGATGATGGCCGACGGGGGCACGGCCGTTGCCTGGGACCTTGCGCAGAAGCGTGGTCACCTCGAGGCGCTCCTGCACAGCGTGCCGCACCTGGGCGACGCATCGACGCTGCGCGAGGCGCTCTTCGATCCGGTAGCCGCGCTCGCGGGCCAGACCGGCGATCCGGCGACGCGCGCTGCGGCCCTGGGGGCGCTCGGATGGACGCGGCGCGATGCCGCCACGTTCCGCCTGCTCGCGGCCGCGATCATCGACGGGCAGGATCCGGCCGTGCGCGCGGCAGCGGTAGAGTCGCTGACGCTCGTCCCGCGGGAGGCCTGGCCGGCCGACGAAATCGAGCCGCTGACGCGGGCGATGGTCTCGCTCGTGGCGAAGTCGCCCGTTGATCGACGGGCGGATCCCGACGTGCTCGCCGCGATCGAGCTCGCGGGAAAGCTCGCCGCGGCGCTGCCGGACGACGCTGGACGTGCGATTCGCCGTGATCTGCGCGGGCTCGGCGTGCAGGTCGTGCGGATCGAGACGGTCCCGGAGCAGATGGCGTTCGATCTGAAGTGGTTCGCCGTCGAAGCAGGGAAGCCGGTCCAGATTGTCCTGGTGAACCCGGACGTCATGCCCCACAACCTGCTGATCAGCAGACCGGGCTCGCTGGAGCAGGTGGGAACTGCGGCTGCCGCGATGAGCATGCCGGCGGACCCGAGGGCGAAGCCCTACGTGCCAGACTCGCCGCTCGTCCTCCATGCGACGCGGCTGCTGAACTGGGGGGAAAGCGAGCGGCTCAACTTCCCTGCGCCGAAGGAGCCCGGAGAATATGTGTTCGTCTGCACGTTCCCGGGTCACTGGGTGCGGATGTACGGCATCATGCTGGTCGTGGAGAAGCTGGAGGCCTGGGAGGCGAACCCCACGGTCCCCAGGGATCCGATGACGGGAAACCCGTTTCCCTCCCCGCGGTAATCCGCATGAAACTGACCCGCCGTGAGCTGCTGGCCGGAAGTGCGGCGGCGATCGTCGCAGGGCAGCCTGGCCTGAGCGGAGCGGCGAGCGCGCCGGTGCGAACGCAGACACGTGTCGTGGCGCGGCGTGCCGCGCACCCGCCCAACCTGCCCATTCGCGAGTACCTGATCCGCGAGGCGCGCCAGATCACCCGGAGCGCGCTGGCGGAATTGAAGACGCCGGCGGAGTTCCAGCGCCGCATCCCGGAGCGCCGCCGGCAGTACCTCCGGATGATGGGCCTGGCCGATCTGCCTCCGGCCGGCGAGCGGCCGCCCGTCGGCGTTCACGTGACGGGAGTCGTGGAGCGGCCGGCGTACCGTATCGAGAAGCTTCACTACGAGAGCCTGCCGAATCTGCACGTCACGGCCAACCTGTACGTACCGAACGAGGCCGGACGCGGGACGCGGCGTCCTGGCGTGCTGTACCTCTGCGGCCATGCGCCGCAACAGAAGGTCCACTATCAGGCCCACCCGCGCAGGTTCGCCGAGTTGGGATTTCCAGCCCTGATCGTCGAGACCGTGCAGCTCGGCGAGGCGCCCGGGTACCACCACGGCTGCTACCGCGAAGGGTGGTTTCACTGGTACAGCCGCGGTTATTCGCCCGCCGCCATCGAGCTGCTGAACGCCATCCGCGGCCTGGACCTGCTCGCGGCACGGCCTGAAGTCGATCCCGATCGCCTCGGCGTCACGGGCCTCTCGGGGGGCGGCGCGGTGACGTGGTGGGTTGCCGCCGCGGACGAGCGCGTGACCGCGTGCTCGCCCGTCTGCGGCACGGCGACCCTCGAGTCGCACATCGAGGACCGCGTGATCGACGGCCACTGCGACTGCATGTGGTGGGTGAACACGGCGCGATGGGACCTGGCCGACATCGGCGCGCTGATCGCTCCGCGCCCGCTGCTCATCGCGTCGGCCGACGAGGACGGCATTTTCCCGATTTACGCCATCCGCGCGGTGCACGCGCAGCTCGAGGGGCTCTACCGGATGCTGAAGCGGAGCGAGCACCTCGGCCTGGTGGAGACACCCGGCGGCCACTCGTACCACGAGCGCTCGCGCACGGCGATCTTTTCCTGGTTCCTCCGCCACCTCGCGGATCGGGAGGTCGCGCCCGGCGAGGTCGGCGACATCGAGCTGGACGAGGCGAAGCTCGAGTCGGACGCGACGCTGAAGGTGTACGTCGGCGGCATGCCGCCTGGCAACCGCGTCGCCACGATTCACGACGAGCTCATCGCGCTGTCAGGACCGCCAACCATTGCCGGAGCCGGGGACCTCGACAGCGAGCGCCGACGCATCGTCGCGGCCTTGCGCGCCGAAAGCTTCGCACACTTCCCGAGCGCTCCGCCGCCGCTCGCGCTCGAAGAGGAGTACGCCCTGGACGGCGGTGTCGGGACGCGCTTCGCCTTCACCTCGGAGGAGGGCTGGCGCCTGCACGCGCTTCGCCGTCATCCTCGCGAGACGACGGCGGCAGCGCCGGCCGTCGTGGTGCTCAGGTCGCCGGGCGAGGACCGCCAGGCGTCGGAGTCGTTCGCCGCGAGCATCCCCGCGCCATGGGTCCGGGTCGTCGTCGAATCGCGTGGAACGGGGGACACGTCCTGGGGCGAGGATCTGTCGTGGCACGTGCGGCGCGCGGCGGCCTGGACGGGGCGGACCGTCGCCAGCCTGCGCGTGTGGGACACGCTGCGCGCGCTGGAGGCTGCGCGATCACTTCCCGGCGTGCGTCCCTCGGAGATTGCGATCGCCGCGCGCGGCGAGATGTCGGTCGTGGCGCTCTACGCCGCCCTGCTCGACGGCCATGTGAAGACGGTGCTGCTCGAGTCGCCTCCGCCTACCCAGAACGTCCCGAGCCGGCCGGACGGGCGGGGACCGGCAATCGAACTGCTGAACTGCCTCAGATACGTCGATCTCCCGTACGTGGCCGGCCTGCTGTATCCAGCCGAGATCGTGATTGCCGGCGAATGGCCCTCCACGTACGCGTGGGCCGAGGACCTCTACCGCCGCCTTGGCGGACCGGGCCGCTTCAGCCGGGTCGACGCGATCGCCGACTGGCGCCCGGCGGAGGCTCCGTCGGTCTGAGCCGCCCGCCGCTCGAGTACCGCACCTTCGAGCGGGTGCCACGGCTTTTTCACAGCTGCGCCACCAGCCTGCCATCCGCGCTCCGTCAAATCGATCGAACACGGGCTCCAGCTGGAGACTGGCAGCCACATACGAGGTCCACCATGAAGAAACTCGCATTCAGTGCCGTTCTCGCGACGGTTCTCGGCGTTGCCGCCTTCTCGCTGGCGGATGCCCAGAGCGATGGGCAGCGGCCCGGCCGCGGCCCCGGATTCGGGCCTGGCCCCGGAGGGCGCGGGCTCATCCCGTTCGCCCGCGTCGTCGATCTCACCGAGGACCAGCGGACCCAGATTCGCTCGATCCTCCAGCAGGCGCGGGAGGGCCGTGACGCCGGGCCCGCCGGCGCCGCCCTCCATCGTCAGCTCGAGGCCGAGCTGTTCGCCGACGTGCCCGACGAGCAGAAGATCGAGCAGTTGAAGGAGCAGCTGGCGCAGGCACAGGCGCAGGGGCTTGCCCGGCGGATCGAGCTCCAGAAGCAGATCGCGCAGGTCCTGACGCCCGAGCAGCGGGCGAAGGTGCGCGAGGAGCTCGCGAAAACGCCCGCGCGAGGTGGCCGGCGCGGGCCGGCGCGCCAGGGCGCCTTCTCGATCCAGTAGGCGCCATCGAACCGGGCGCTCCCTTGACCCGCGGGAGCGCCCGGTGCTAGTCTCCACTAAGCATCTCAGGTGAGACGTTCATGGGTCGTGACGCCGCGCTGAACCTCCTTCAGGGCACGCTCGATGTGCTCGTGCTCAAGGCGCTCGCCGCCTCGCCGCAGCATGGCTATGGCATTTCCGGCTGGATTGCCGAGCGCACCGGCGGCGAGCTCGATGTCGAGGACGGCGCCCTCTACCAGGCCCTCCACCGCCTCGAGCATCGCGGCTGGGTCGACGCCCGCTGGGGCGTGTCCGAGAACAACCGCCGCGCCCGCTACTACCGCCTCACGCAGGTCGGCCGGCGCGAGCTGCGCGCTGCCGACGAGGTCTGGCGCCGCTATGCGCGCGCGGTCTTCCGGGTGCTCGACGCGCCGGCCTGAGATCCTGCCGTGCCCCAGATGCCCCGCTGGTTCGTCTTTCCCAGCCGCACCTCTGCCGACATCGAGGCGGACGTCCGCGAGGAGATCGAGTTCCACCTCGACATGCGCGCGCGGAAGCTCATGGATCGGGGATGGCCGG
>DASPFV010000005.1:0-28165 GCA_035620975.1 Vicinamibacterales bacterium | reverse complement strand
CATTGCAAGACCTGACCCCGCCCCCTCTCGTCACTCCGGCGATTTCGACGCCTGGCCGGCGTGACGCTGCCCACGCGCCGCCCCTGCGTCGAGTCGTCGATCAACTGCTCGAGGCGCCTGAGGCGGGTTTCTTCCCTTTTGGCACTGACCACCCACCAGCCGACGGCCTTGCGATAGGACGCCGGCTGCGACTGAAAGAACACCCAGGCGGCTTTCTGCTTTCTGAGCAGGCCCTCGTATGGCGGCTCCAGCCGATCGCGGCGCTGCTCGTACGAGTAGATGCCGGACCGGTTCTCGCGGCGCGCCTCGAACGCCGCCAGCCCCGCCGCCCGCATGCGCCCTTCCCGGATGAGCTGTTCCGCCTTCCTGATGTTCACCGCGCTCCAGACACTACCCTTCCTGCGCGGTGTGAACCGGTTCACGTAGCGGGCCGCGTCGAGGCTTCGACGAATCCCGTCGATCCAGCCGACGCACAGCGCTTCGTCGACCGACTCTGACCACGTGACGCTCCGGCGCCCGGTGCTCCTCTTGTAGTAGCCCACCCACAGCTCGCGCGCGGACTCCGCGTGGCGATCGAACCACGCGCGGAGGTCCGCAGCCGTCGCGAAGAACCGCGGCTTCACCGGGACGCTCCCGGCAAGGCGGTGCACGGAGTCAGCACCACTTCGAAGTGAGCGGGATCGCGACGCGCGCGAGCCGCTTCCAGGCTCGTGCGTCCGATCACCCGCAGCTGGTGCGTCGCCGCGTCGTGTTCGACTTCCACGCACGGCCCGGCCGCGAACAGTCCGGCAGCGGCGAGGTCGTCGAGCACGCACGTGCCGAAGTCGCTCGTCGTCCTCGTCAGCAGGTAGACGGCCGCCGAGATCCGCGCGAAATCCGCAAGGTAGCGGCCGAGGTCCGCTGGATGGATGTGCTGGAGGACGAGGGTCGCGAAGACCAGATCGAATGTCTGCCGCGTCAGCCCGTCCCAGTCCGAACGGAGGTCGTCAACGGGCGGCCCGAGACTGCGGCACCGCTCGATCATGGGGGGGAGATCGTAGCCGGTGACGTGGCGGGCCAGCCGCTTCAAGAGGGGGAAGTTGCGGCCCACACCGCACCCGAAGTCCAGCACGCGATTGAGAGGACAGGGCAGGTCGACAGTCGGCACGTAGGGCGTGAACGGCTTGCCGCCCTGATATCCCGTCAGGATTCGCTCGCGCAGCTCGTCGGCTTCCGCCTCGCGCGCCAGGGCTGCCCAGTCGTCGTGTGCAGGCATGATCCCGGCCTCACCGGCCACAGCGCGCCAGCTCCGTGACGGTCGTGACGTTCCTCACGGTGCGACGCATCCCGAGCGTCTTCTCCAGCAGGCCTCCGGAGTCACGCCGCCGTGAGGAGCACCGGGCGGCCGCTGGTGATCACGAGCGTGTGCTCGTGGTGAGCCGCCAGGCTCCCGTCCGCCGTCCGAATCGTCCACCCGTCGCCGCTCTCGACCGCCCCGCCCGATCCGGCGCAGATGATCGGCTCGATCGTGAGCACCAGCCCATCAGTGAGGACGTCTGTCTGCGCCGGGTCGAAGTAGTTCGGCACCGACGGCGGCTCGTGGATGGTCCGTCCGATGCCGTGGCCGTCGAGGCCGCGGACGACCGTGAAGCCGAAGGCGCGCACCTCGTGCTCGACGACCCGGCCAATGCCGCTGACGCGACGGCCCGCGCGCGCCACGTCGAGCGCCTTCCCGAACGCGCGGCTCACGCATTGGCGGAGACGGCTGGCTGTGTCGGAACCGCGTCCGACGATCACCGTCCGTGCCGCGTCGGCGATGTAGCCGCCGATCTCGGCGGTGACGTCGAGCTTCACCAGATCGCCCGCCTGCAGAATCCGGCGTCCGGGGACGCCGTGGACGACCTCGTCGTTCACGCTGATCAGCGCAGATCCTGGAAAGCCGTAGACCAGCGACGGCGCCGATCGGGCACCGTGTGCCAGGTAGACGGCGGCGGCCACTCTGTCGAGCTCGGCGGTCGTGACGCCCGGGGACACGTGACGCTCCAGCGCATCGAGCGTCAGCCGCACGACGCGCCCGGCGCGCCGCATCCCCGTCCAGTCGCGTTCGGTTTGAATGGACATGGATCTCAGCTCAAGCTACCACTTCCGCCGGCAATTCTCCCCTTTTCCCTTTCAGGTCGGCACCTTCCAGGCAGTCCGCCTCGTCCTGACCTAGTCCTGGCTCTCCCCTCGCGCCGTGCGGGGGGCGGGCGCCTCGCCGCCGTTGCGGTGCGTCATCGTAATTACGAAAAACAGGACTCAGCTCTCCCCCGCACCGACGACGAAGGGCGGCACCTGCCCGCCGCCGGACGTCACGTTGGCGAGGCCGGTCGCGCTGAGGCGGGTCAGGTACCCCCCCATACGGCCGCGGAAGAGATACGGCGCCACGTCGACCAGCATCTCGCGCATCGCCACGCGACCGGCCTGATCGAACTGCGGGAAGGTCTCCCGCCGCACCGGCACGCGGGCCTGGACGACCCAGCCGCCGCGCGGGGCCGTCAGCGCCGTCTGCAACGCCCGATCCCACTCACCCTCCGAGGCTTCCCATCCCAGCACGACGCCCGTGCCGCCGTACTCGTCGTTGGGCTTGAGGACGAGGTGCTCGCGGTCACGGCGGGCGAGCTCCGGCAGCGGCAGCCGTGCGCCTTCCTTCTCGGCGGGGCCGTCGTGGACCAGACGGGTCCACGGGACGCTGGCGTCGATGACGGCCTGCTCGGCCGGGGAGAACAGCTCGGCGTAGGCCGGATCCGTCAGCACGGCGAAGAAGGCCTTCTTGTGCGCCAGCTTGCAGCGAAAGGTGTTCGCGACGCACACGGCCCTCGCGCCGTAAGCGTGGACGAGCGCGGCGCACTCGGCGGGACGCGCGAGGATGTCGTTGATGAGCACGCGGCGGTACACGAGATCGATGGCCTGCCCCGCCGCAGTCAGGCGCCCGTGCCGGAACTCGAGATCGCGCGGGTCGGCCACCTGGGCCGGCACGCCTTTCGCGACGAACGCGTCGCGGATGATCTCGAACTCCGTCCACGTCGGGACCTCGCGCCAGTCCACGATGGCCACGTGCGGCGTCGGCGCCGTGCCGCCCCACTCGCGATAGCTCTCGAGGAGCGCGTCGAGGAGCGCGTCGATCGTGCGATGGAATCGGACCTGATGGCGCTGCCGGAAGCGCGCCATCACCGGCTGCGCATCGAACAGCTCGCAGAGCCGCTGCGTGTAGGCAGGACCGGCTGGCGACTCTGCGTTGTACTCGGCGAAGTGCATCGTATCGGAAAGCAGGAACGCGTCGAGCCGCGATGCGGTGCTCGCGGTCGCGTAGCCGGGATCCAGCCGTGCCAGCGCGATCTCGGCCTCCGTGACACCGAGGTCGGCCAGCATCCGCGGCGACTCCAGCGCCGCGCCCACGACCCGTTCCCCGGCCGCGGCGATCGTCTCCGCGGCGGCCCGGATGCGCGCCTCGTCCGCCGCCGACAGGAAGAACGGACGCAGGAACGGGCAGTGGACGCGTTCGCCGAAGGTGAGCTTCCGCGCGCGCATGGCTCCAGCCAGCTCGGCGCAGAACTCCGGGCTGAGCTCGACCTCCGGGCGCAGGAGCGCGTGCCACGCCTCGATCGCCGCCACGGACACACACAGAGATTACCGCCACCGAGAGATGCTGACAACGTCGCGGCGGGCGAACGGGGCGCCACGGAAGAACACGGATCAATCTGGCCACGGAAAAACACGGATGAATCCGGCCACGGAAAAACACGGACGGACACGGATGGGGGAGCTCATGCGGGTTCTGGCTACGTTCCGGTGAAGAAAATGACCGCGCAGAAAGTTCCTGCGACCCTCCGGCGGGCCGTCGTGTGATCACACTGATCCGGAGTTCGTGCTCACGCGACCACCGGCGCGGCGTAGCCGCGGTGGCTCGTAACCGAGACGCGGACCCTCCGCGACACGCGGTCGCCGGAGCCGACGGCCGGGACTCGATCCCGTTCAGATCAGCCCGGGCGCGCCGGTAAAGCCCGTCGCCGGGCCGATGCCCAGCATTTCTTCCCAGCGCGGCCAGAATTGGGCGGGGTGGCCATGGAGGGCACGGTCGATCACGAGGCCCGCCATCTTGTCGACCACGTGGGAGAAGTAGAACGCGGTGATGCGATCGCGCTCGAAATCGGGGGCGGGGTTCAGGAAGTCGATCGCGTACGGCACGCCGTCCTGGATGGCGAACTCGATGGTGTTCATCTCGTAGCCGAGCGCGAGATTGATCGTCTGCGCGTCACGGACGATCCGCGCGCCGAGCTCGGGCGAGAGATACTCGTGCTCGACGAGGTAGCGGCGCTCGCCGGGGTCGTAGGCGACGGGCGTGATGTCCGTCTTCCCGAAGGTGAAGCACCGCACGTACTGCTCGAAATCGATGAACTGCTGCAGCGTCATGCAGTAGGGCGCCGTGCGGTCGTACGCCTCCAGCAGCTCGTGCCGATCGCGGACCTTGTAGACGTGCCTCCAGCCCCCGCCGGAGTACGGCTTGAGGATGGCGGGCCGGCCGACGTAGTCGAGCAGCGCATCCCAGTCGATCGGGTAGACCAGGTTGCGGAGCGAGTCGGGCGTGAGATCGATGTCGGCCGGGTACGCCTTCTGCGGCAGCAGCACGGTCCGCGGGATCGCGACGCCGAGCTTCGCCATCACCGAGTAATTGAAGTACTTGTCGTCGGCGGTCCACCAGAACGGGTTGTTGATGACGTAGGTGCCCTGGAGCACGGCGTGCTTCAGCGCCCCGCGGTAGTAGTCGACCTCGTGCGAGATCCGATCGACGATGACGCGGTAGCGCGCGGGCTCGTTCATCCGCGTTCCGCCGAACTGCACCATGGCGGCGGTGATCCCGTGCGGGGCGCCGATCTGGTTGACCCGCTCGATGAACGCCGGCGGAAAGCTGTACTCTCGCCCGCAGAGCAGGCCCACCTGGATGCGCCCCGACTCCGTGCCGCTCACCTGGCTGCTCCTTCGCGCTCGACGCCGGCCCGCGTCTCGTCCACGACGTGCTGCACCACCGCTTTCAGGTCGCGGGTGCGCCGGAACACGGCGAGCTGCCGATCCGCACTCGTCCCTTCTGCCAGCACCGTATGGACGTACTCCACCTCCTTCCGGCTGCCCAGCTCGTCGACCACGTCGTCGATGAACTCCAGGAGTTCGAGCGCGAGATCGCGCATGGGCACCTCCGCGCGCTTGCCGAAGTCGATCAGCTTGCCCTCGAGGCCGTAGCGCGCCGCGCGCCACTTGTTCTCCTCGATCAACGCGCGCCGATACAGGCGGAAGCCGAGATTACGGCCGCGGAGACGGTGCAGCTTCACGATGATCGCCTGCACCAGCGCGCCGAGCATCACGGCGGTCTCGGGACGGGTCGGCACGTCGCACACGCGGAACTCGAGCGTCCCGAAGGTCGGGTGCGGCCGCACGTCCCACCAGATCTTCTTCGCGTCGTCGATGCAGTTGAGCGTCACGAGCAGGTTGACGTAGTTCTCGTACTCGCTCCACGAGTCGTAGCGGTCGGGCACGCCCGTCCGCGGGAAGCGCCGGAACACGGTCGTCCGGTACGATTTCAGCCCGGTGTCCTTCCCCATCCAGAAGGGGGAGCTGGTCGACAGCGCCAGCAGGTGCGGCAGGAAGTAACGGACCTCGTTCATGAGGTCGATCATGGAGTGCCGGTCGGGGACCGCCACGTGCACGTGCAGCCCGAAAATCAGGAGCGAACGCGCGAGCTGCTGCAGCTCCTCGACGATGCTGTCGTAGCGCACGCCCGGGGACAGAGTCTGGTTCTCCCAGTGCGAGAACGGGTGGGTTCCGGCGGCGGCCACGGCCAGGCCGACGCGCTCGGCCGCGGCCGACAGCTCGCGCCGGATGCGGAAGATCTCGCGGCGGAGCTCGGAGACGTCCGCGCAGATGCGCGTGCCCACCTCGACGATCGACTGGTGGAGCTCCCGCTTGATCTGATCGCCCAGGATGGGCACGCTCGAGGCGAGCAGCTCGGACACGTGCGATCGGAGCTCCCACGTGCGGGGATCGACGATCTGGAACTCCTCTTCGACGCCGAGCGTGAAGCGATGCACGGGGCAATGATACGACGACTGGCAACTGCCGAGTGCCGAGCGCAGATTGGCGAATGAACTGGGGATTGAAGGATTCGCGGATTGATGATTGCGGGACCGGGGGACCGCGGATCAGATTGACGATCGATCCGCAATGGAAGCTCGCGCCGGACGTGATCGTTCCGCCGCCGCGAGCCCTTGGGTGATCATCGTGAGCGACCCTCGGTACGTGCACTGCCCGCGCCGACGGCTGGCCCGATGACACGAAGAGACGATGGCACGAAGGAGGACACGGTGATTTCCTTATCAGCCCTGGTCTCTTCTTCGTGTCAGCGGACCTCCGTCCCATCGTGAGCGACCGTCACGACGCGCCCGTCCGCGCAGCCGGGGACCATCGAGATCACGCAATCGGCATCAGCGTCCGCCGCTCGCGCGTGCCGGTCCGGGCGGTCTCCACCAGCGCGCCGGCCAGCCGCTTGACAGCCTCGTCCACGGCCGCGGGCAGCACGCTCGAGAAGCACAGGCGCAGCTCCGCGTCGCCGGCCGGATCGGGGTAGAACGCCTGCCCGGCCACGAACGCGACGCCCGCGTTGACGGCGCGATCGAGCAGCGCGCGCGAGCTGATCCCGCCCCCCACCCGGCACCACAGGTACAGCCCGCCCTGCGGCCGTGCGAACCGCAGCGCGCCGGACGGCACGTGGCGCTGGAGGGCGCCGAGCATCATCGAGCAGCGCCGCGCGTGCTCGGCGCGGAGCTGTCGCAGGTGCACGTCCAGATAGCCGTCGCGGATCAGCCGCGCCATCGCGAATTGCACGAGGTTCTGGGTATGCGGATCGAGACGCTGCTTCATGATCGCGATCTGGTCGATAATCGACGGCGCCGCCGACAGCCAGCCGAGCCGCAGCCCCGGCGCCAGCACCTTCGAGAAGCTGTTGAGGTGGATCACCAGATTCTGCGCGTCGATCTCGCGCAGCGACGGGGGCGGCGGCTCCGAGAAGTACAGGTCGCAATAGGTCGCGTCTTCCACGATGGGCACGCGATAGCGCTCCGCCAGCCGCAGCAGCTCGCGGCGGGTCCGGATCGGCATGGAGACGCCGGTCGGATTCTGGAACGTCGGGTTCGTGTAAATCAGCTTGGGCCGGTATCGCACGAGCAGGTCCTCGAGCTCGTCGACGTCGGCCGCCGCGACATCCCACCCGATCAGCTTCGCCCCGGCGGCTCGGAAGGACTGAATGGCCCCGAGGTAGCCGGGCCGATCAATGATCACGGCGTCGCCGGGATCGACCAGGCAGCGCGCCAGCAGATCGAGCCCCTGCTGGGCGCCCGCGAGCACGAGCACGCTTTCCGGCGGCACTCCGTATCGCTCGCCGATCGCGTCGCGCAGCACGGGCTGGCCCTCGGTGGGGCCGTGGCGCCAGACCGCGCGCGCATCGCGCTTCAGCACGGCGTCGACGGCCTGCTGGAAGGCCGTCGTGGGAAAGCAGTCGATGGCCGGCTCGCCCGCGGCCAGCGAGAGGATGCGGGCGTCCGACGAGTACCGCAGCGCGTCCCGCAGCGTGGAGTCGCTCGAGCGGAGCGCAGCCGAGGCGATCTTGCCGCGCCAGGCGAATGGGGTCCCGTCGGGGTCCGGGGCCGCGCACACGAACGTGCCGCGCCCGACATAGCCTCGCAGCAGCCCTCGCGACTCGAGCTCGCGGTAAGCGCTCACCACCGTCGTCCGGCTGATCCGCAGGCGCTGCGCGAGCTCGCGCTCGGGCGGCACGCGCGCGCCCGAGGGCAGTTCGCCCCGCGCAATCGCGCCTTCGAGCAGCGCCACCAGATGCCCGTAGAGCGGCCGGGACGTCCGGACGAACTGCCGTTCGATCTGCTGCATCATGCCTCCTCCCGGGCAGGCGAAAGGATCCCGGACCGGCCACGACCCGGGACCCGGGAGCCGCGACTGATCCCGATCGCCGTTCTCTCGATCCCGCGCTGCAGAGTCTCTGCGCGATGGACAGGGCCGTGAGAGGCCAATCATCCATTGGTCGTCAGGAGACCTGCAAGTTCTGGGATGAAATGCGTGACAGGAGCCAGGAATGGACCGGTCCAATCGATGGCCACGCGGCGCTCCCAGCCAATGGCGGGGGCTGGCCGTCGGGCCAGGGTCAGGCTAGCCGAGGTCCTCCCGGAGCAGATCGGAGTTGATGGCGAAAGCGGCCTCGGCGCCTTCCGCGGCGGCCACCACGACCCACTGCACGGCCCGGGATGCGTCGCCGGCCACGAACAGTCCGGGCACATGCGTCGTCTCGTACTTGCCGGTGCGAACGGTGCCCTTGTCGTTGAATTCGCAGCCGAGGCGGTCCGAGAGATCCGAGCGCTGATACTGGCCGGTCGTGAAGAAGAGCGCCCGCCGCGCGAGCCGCTCGCCATCCTCGAACACGATGTGCCGCAGGACGCCATCCTCCCCCTCCAGACGTGCCACGGCGGCCTCGCGGATCGGGATGCCATGCCGTGTCAGCCGTGCGCGGCCGTCCTTCTCGATCTCGGACGCCCCGTCGGTGCACAGCACGACGTCGCGGCTCCACGCGAGGAGCTCCAGCGACAGCCCGAGTCCCCGCGCGCCGCGCCCGTAGACCGCCAGCGGTGCGTCGCGCACCTCCCAGCCGTCGCAGTAGGGGCAGTGAAAGACGCTGCGCCCGTACAGATCCGCGAAACCGGAAATGGGAGGCAACCGGTCGACGACGCCGGTCGCCAGGAGGAGCTTGCGCGACCGGACGTGATCGCCCGTCGCGAGCGTCACGCGAAACCGCCCGTCCTCCTCGCACGTGGCGTCAGTGACCTCGACCGATCGGAGCTCGACGCTCCCGTAGCGCGTGAGCTCGGCGCGCGCGAGCGCCAGCAGGTCTGCGGGCGGAATGCCGTCGCGCGTGAGAAAGCCGTGGAGCGCCCGCGAGGCCGCGTTGCGCGGCCGGCCCGTGTCGCACACGAGCACGGACCGGCGGCATCGGCCGAGCATGAGGGCGGCGCTGAGGCCCGCCGGCCCGGCACCCACGATGACGACGTCGTACATGCGGCCTCCGGCGCCGAACTCTCCGGCCTGAGAGCCGGGCTCAGGCTCCAGCAGGATGCCAGGAGCGTACCCTGAGTGGGAATTGAGATGTGGGAAATCGAAACCCAGGTTCAGCGCCACCAGCCCGGGGCTTCGCTACGCTCTGTTCTGGAGGGCGGCGAAACGGGGCTCGCCGCGGAGGCTCTCCAGATCCGGATCACGCTGGATCCGCGCGGCCGTGAGCGCGGGTAGCGCAGCGGCCACGCGCTCCAGCGAATCGAGCGCCCGGTCCGTATCCCCCTTCAGCGCGAGCGCGCAGGCGACGTAATAGCGGGTGAACGGATCGTCCGCCCCTTTCGCGACCCGGGCCTCGAACGTCTTGAGCGCCCGCCCGAAGAACCGCTCCGACTCCTCGCGGCGGCCGAGCCGGAAGTAGGCGGCGCCCAGCTTGACGTTCATCTCGATGCTGGTGCGCTCTTTGAGCGCATGATCGCTCGACGCCAGGAACGCCATCCCGCGCTCGTACTCCCGGATGGCGTCGTCGTGCCGTCCCTGCAGGTAGTACACGTACCCGAGGCGCGCGTTCGCGCCGACGACCTGCAGGCCGGCGTTGCCGGAGATGTACTGCTCCTGGAGCTCGACCGAACGCTTCAGGATCCGCTCGGCCTCGTCGTAGCGCCCCTCCCAGGACAGCAGCAGCCCGAGCTGGAGGTACGAGTAGCCGGCCTCGGGATTGAGCTCGATGGACTTCTCGAATGCCGGAATCGCGCGCGCGAAGTCTCCCTTGCCCACCCAGTAGGCGCGGGCGAGGCCCTGATAGGTCTGGCCGTTCTCCGGCTCGAGCCGAATCCCTTCCTCCATGGCGCGGATCGCTTCGTCCACGCGGCCGAGATTCAGGAGGCCGGCGCCCAGCCACGTGTGCGCATCCGCCAGCGTCGGATCGAGCTGCAGGGCGCGGCGCTCCATCTCGACCCCCTTCAGCACGAGCTCCTTGAGCGCGAGGAAGGAGCCCTTCAGCTCGTAGGCTCCGCCGAGCGCCGCCCACGCCATCGCGTACTCGGGGTCCTGGCGCGTCGCGTCCTCGAACGCCGCGATGGCGCGTTCGATGGAGTCCCGCGTCGCGAGGCGCAGGTTCATCATGCCCCGCGCGTAGCTCTCGTAAGCCTCCACCGATCGGGTCTCCCGGCGCTCGATTCCGGCAATGGCGGTCCGTTCGAGCGCCAGGTTCAGGCCGCGGCTGAGCTCGTAGACGATCTTGTCCTGCAGCGCGAAGATGTCGCCAATCCGGCCGTCCACCTTCACCGTCTGGCGCACTTCGCCCGTGCCGACATCGACGAAGTTGGCGGTGATCCGCACGAGCTCGCCGATTCGCTGGAAGCCGCCGACCACCACCCAGGTGGCGCCGAGGCGACGTCCGACGTCGATGGCCAGCGATTCGTCGAGCCGCACGTCCGAGCTGAGGTTCCGCAGCGCGTCGAACACCCGGGCGCGTCCGATCACCGTGAGACCCTGCACGTTCTTGAGGTCGGAGCTGACGGTCTCGGCGATGCCTGTGCCGATCCAGTCGTCCACCGGCTCGCGCGTGATGTTCGCGAACGTCATGACCGCGACCGAGCTCGAGACGGGAGGAACGGGCACGATCGCGCTGGCCGGCAGGCGGCCGCTGCCGGCGCGCGCCGGCCCTTCGAGCTCCCTGGCCACTTCTCTCAGATCGCCGTGCAGCTCGCGAGCGGACTGGTATCGAAACGTCGGCGACTTCTCGAGCGCGCGGGCGACGACCGCATCGAAGGACGCCGGGATCTGCGTGTTGTAGCGGGAGGGCGCCGGCGGTACCTCGTGGAGAATGCGATCGATGATCTCGGTCGGCGATCCGCCGGTGAACGGCACCCGGCCAGTCGCCAGCTCGAAGAGCACGACGCCCAGGGAGAACAAATCGGCGCGATGGTCGATCGTCCGCCCGAGCGCCTGCTCCGGCGCCATGTAGGAGACGGTGCCGACAACCATGCCAGCCATCGTGACCTGCGGCTGGGTGATGTCGGCCGCGTCGGCCGCGGGATCGAGCCGGAGGAACTTCGCCAGCCCGAAGTCGAGCACTTTGACGAGGCCGCGATTCGTCCAGATCAGGTTTCCGCTCTTGATGTCGCGGTGGACGATGCCGCGGGAATGCGCTTCGTCGAGGGCGTCGGCGACCTGGACTCCGACGTCGACGGCTTCACGGAGCGGCAGCGGCCCTTTCGAGACGCGCGACGACAGCAGCTCCCCTTCGACGTACTCCATCACGATGAAGTCCGACCCCGCGTACTCGCCGATGTCGTAGGTCACCGCGATATTGGGCGAGCGCAGCAGCGAGGCGGCTCTGGCCTCGGTGAGCAGCCGCGCACGGCTTTCAGGGTCAGCCTTCAGCGCCGCGGGGAGGAACTTGAGGGCGACGGGCCGGCCGAGCCGCACGTCTTCCGCCCGGTAGACCTCGCCCATCCCGCCTTCGCCCAGCTTGTCGAGCACGCGGTACGGGCCGACTGTCTGCCCAATCGTCATGGCGCCTCAGCGGCAGCCCGGCGGCACCGCAGCCGGAGCACACCCCGCAAATCACACACAGGAATCGAGCCGACGTCTCCCGGGCGGAACGACTCGAGCGGGCTGAACCGAAGCACGATCACATGGGTCCCTGAGGTGTGAGACGCACCGGAACTGCGGAAGGATTCGGCTCCAATCCGAACACTTTGAATCTCCCCGTTAATCCAGCGCGAGCTTCGAGCCCAACCAGCTCTGCCGGAAGGCGCGCTGCGCGGGAGTCGCGCTGCCGCCGGCCGCCTCGACGATCACGGCTTCGAGGGTCGGATCCTCGGCGATGCGAACCGTGGCCGTTCCGGTCGCGCCCCCGCGGCGTCGATAGCCGACGATCAGCGTCTCCCCCGGCTTCCGGGATGCGAGCGCCGAGACGAGACTCGTTCCGCCGCCCAGCGGGGCGCCGCCGACGGCGAGAATGGTATCCCCCTGATTGAGTCCGGCCTCGAAAATGGGCGAGCCCCACTCCACGAGGTTCGTGATGCTGCCATCGTCGTCGAGGATCACGTCGCCGATCCAGGCGCGCCCCGGATTACGCCTGCGGAAGTGAACGCCGGCCCGCGCGAGCAGCCGCGCGTAGTCCGCAACCTCGCGGCCCTCGATGTACTTGTCGAAGAACTCGTCCGCGAAGCGCCTGTCGCCCGAAACCTCGGCCAGCCGATCCCGCGCGTCCTGGAGCGTGTACGGCCGCGCCACGAGCCCGGGCTCGGGCCCTCCGGGTTTTCCGTGGACCCGCCACATGGCGCGCATGTAGTCGTCCAGACCGATCGTGCCGTTCGATCGATCGCGCAGGCTGAGATCCAGCGCCAGAGCGACGGCAGCGCCATACGTGTAATAGGAGATGAACGTCGTCGAGAAGTTCGTTCTGTCGACCGATCGCGCCGCATCGGTGAACGGTGCCATCTGGCTCATTTCCACGGCGGATCGGAAGCGGCGCGCGGCGCCGTTCACGATGCTGTCGGCGGTATCCCCGAGCGCCGCAATGCCCTGCTCCATCGAGGTGAAGCCCGCCCGGATCATGACGAGGCTGCCGTAGTACTGCGTGAACCCCTCGGCCAGCCACAGCTCGCCGGAGATGTTGGCCGCCTCGAACGAGAAGGGCTCCAGCGTCCGCGGCCGGATGCGCTCGACGTTCCAGGCATGGAAGAACTCGTGCGACACGGTGCCGAGCACCCGCCGCGCCGTCTGCGGGGTGCGGAGCGACACGGGCGCCGCCACGACCGTGCTGTTGCGATGCTCCATGCCGTCGCCGCCCCCCCACGGCACGTAGTCCGCGAGGAACGTATAGGTCCCGGCATCGAACTCGGGGTACTCGCCGAAGATGGCCCCCTGCTCGCGCACGATCCGCTCGACGCCCGCCGCGTATTCGTCGACCTCGGCATCGCCGGCATCGTGATGGACCGCCGTCACGATCGTCTGCTCCCGGCCGTCCGGGTTCCGTACCTTGAAGGAACGGAGGCTCTGCGCGCTCAGCTCCGCCGGACTGTCCATCAGGTACTGAAGGTTGGGAGCAGTGAACGTCCAGCGATCGTCCGTGGGAAACAGCTGCGTGGCGGGCACCCACGCCGAATCCGGCGGCGGCACGAACGTGATCCTGGCAGGGCGCGACTCGAGGCCCCGCGCCCACATCAGCGTGGCCGGCATGTTCATGTGAGCGTGCGTGGCATCGATCGCGAGATAGGTGCCGTCGACGTGGTCGCCGTACACCTTGTACGAGAGGCGCACCGTGCCGTCATGTCCCTCGACGTTCCACTGAGACGGATCCGGCCGGGTAGGCGCCAGCTCGCGGTTCCGGCCGTCGTAGGCGCGCAGATCGAAGACGTTCTTCGCGTACTCGTGCAGCGCGTACCGCCCCGGTGACGAGCGGCTCATCCGGGCCTCGAGTGGGCCCGCCGGCACCTCCGGGAAGGTTACCTCCACCTGCGCGTAGTGGTGCTCCGGGGCTGGAAATGCGACGCGGTAGACAACCGGCTCCCCTGCAGCGCCCGGGAGCGCAGCGAGGAGCAGGATCACGATCAGGCGCAGGGCGACACGCATGTCTGTCTCCGGGCGGCAAGGCCGGCGCCGCGCGCCCGACCGCGGAACTGGCGCCGTCCCGGGCTGTGCGGGCAGGCGGCTCGAGGATGCTAGCACGCAGCCGGGACACTGCGAGGATGCCGAAGGATCACGGCATTTTCCCATTCAGGCCGGAAGTTCCGGCCGCCTGCTACTATTGCGCCCGTGCGGGTGATCGACGTCCACAATCATTTTTATCCGCCGGCCTACATCGAGCGGCTGAGATCCCACGGGACCGGGTCGCGCGTCAGCGTCACCGATGATGCGGACGGGAACCCGTGCGTGCACTACCCCGGGGACTGCAACGTGCTCGTCCCGGGCCACCGCGATGTGGCAACCCGGATCCGGCACCTCGACGAGCACGGGATCGCGACGCAGGTGCTGTCGTTCACGACTCCGGGCGTCCACGTCGAAAGCCCGGGCCTGGCAGTCGAGCTCGCGCGGCTGGTGAACGATGCGTTCGGCCGGACGGTCCGGGAGGGCGGCGGCCGTTTCGCAGCCCTGGCCACCCTGCCGCTGAACGACCCGGCGTCGTCCGTCATGGAACTGGAGCGTGCCCTGCAGGAGCTGGGGCTCGGCGGCGCGATGGTCTTCAGCAACGTGAATCAGGTGCCGCTCTCCGACGCCCGGTACGAGCCGCTGTGGGCCGCGGCCGACCGACTCGGCGCGGTGATCTATATCCACCCGACCAGCCCCACGGGCGTCGAGGCGATGCTGGACTACTGGCTGATGCCGCTGGTGGGCTTTCCCTGCGACACGACCCTTGCAGCCGCGGCGCTCGTCTTCGCCGGCGTGCCGGCCCGCTATCCCCGCATCCGGTGGGTGCTGGCGCACATGGGCGGCGCCGTTCCGTTCATCGCCGAGCGGCTCGATCGCGGCTATCGCGCTTTTGCCGAATGCCGCCGGCACATCGATCGCCGTCCGAGCGAGTACCTCCGGACGTTCTTTTACGACACCGTCAACTTCCACCCCGCTGCCGTGCGGCTGGCCCTCGACTTCGCCGGCTCCGATCGCCTCCTCGCCGGCAGCGACTATCCGCACCAGATCGGCAGCCTCCCCGAGATGCTCGAGACGATCCGCGCCCTCGGGCTGGACGAGCGCTCGGCCGAAGGCATTCTGGGCGGGAACGCCCGGACGCTCTTCAACTGCGGATGACCAGGGACGGGCCGATGCCACGGGCCGCCGCCCCCGCCACGTGGCGCTGGACCGGCGAGACCGGCTGGACGCCGGGAACACGGGAGTGCAGCGAGATTGACACCTTGTGAAAAGTTTCACATTATTATCCCGGTTCTCCCTTTCCGTCGGGCGGACCGGCCGGGATTTGTTCCCCCGCCGGATCCCGGCGCCGCGAACCGGTGCGGTGTGATCCGGACGCGCGCGGTCTATTTCGGCAAGGACCCGTAATCGGGTAGGCTCTTGGGGGCGCGGCCCGGACCTCGACACGATGAGTCAGATTTTTCATCGCCACACCAACGTCTACTCCCGGCTCAGCATCCTCGCTCTTCTGCTCTTCGTCGGGACCCTCGGCGGTGTGGTGTACATGCTGATGTGGTCCGGATACGCCACCAACCAGGATGTGTTCGTCGACCAGCCCATACAGTTCAGCCACGCGCACCACGCGGGGGGAATGGGGATCGACTGCCGGTACTGCCACACGTCGGTGGAGGAGTCGGCGTTCGCGAACATCCCGTCCACGAAGACGTGCATGAACTGCCATTCGCAGATCTGGAGCACGGCACCGATCCTCGAGCCCGTTCGTGCCAGCTTCCGCGACGACCAGCCGCTGCGCTGGACGCGCGTGCACGATCTGCCGGACTTCGTGTACTTCAACCACAGTATTCATGTGAAGCAGGGCGTCGGCTGCGATACCTGTCACGGCCCGGTCGACCGCATGCCTCTGATGTACCAGAACGCGTCGCTGCTGATGGCCTGGTGCCTCGACTGTCATCGCAACCCGGCGCAGTACATCCGGCCGCGCGACCAGGTTTTCAACATGCGATGGCAGCCGCCGGCGAACCAGCTCGAGCTCGGCCAGCAGCTGGTCAGGGAATACAGGATCGGGTCGGTCGAGCAGTTGACGAGCTGTTCGACGTGCCACAGGTAGCGACCAGCCTCCAGCTGCCAGCCTGCGGCTCCAGGCTGCCGGTCTGGCGAGCAGCCCGGCGTTCAGTGAGTCGAGGAGTGAAACCGGGAAGAGCATCGGTAGCAGGAAACTGGTAGCCGGAAGCTGACGAGATATGGATCCTTCCCCCATTCGTTCCCGCCTCGCCGGAGCAGACGGCCGGCTCTACTGGCGAAGCCTGGGCGAGCTCGCCGACACGCCCGAGTTCCGCGAGTACCTCCACCGGGAGTTCCCCGAGCAGGCATCCGAGTGGAACGACCCGAAAGGCCGGCGCGAGTTCCTCAAGCTCATGAGCGCATCCTTCGCGCTCGCGGGCGTGGGCGCCTGCACGAGACAGCCTCCCGAGGCGATCGTGCCGTACGTCCGTCAGCCCGAACAGATCGTGCCCGGGCGGCCGCTGTACTTCGCGACGGCAGTCCCCCTCAGTGGCGTGGCGCAGCCGGTGCTCGTCGAGAGCCACATGGGGCGTCCGACCAAGATCGAGGGGAATCCGGAGCACCCGGCCAGTCTCGGAGCGACCGATACGCTCACGCAGGCCGCCGTGCTGGACCTGTATGATCCCGACCGGGCGCGGACGGTTACGGACCGCGGGCAGGTCACGTCCTGGAACGCCTTCTCGCTCGCTCTGCAGATGCCGCTTGCCGCGGCGAAGTCGGCGCAGGGCACCGGTTTCCACCTGCTCACCGGTCCGGTGACGTCGCCTTCGCAGGCCGAGCTGATCGCTTCGATCCTCCAGGATTACCCGCAGGCGCGGTGGCATCAGTACGATCCCGTCGCCCGCCCGGTGCCTGGCCAGGTGGACCGGGAGGCCGGCCTCGCGCTGTACCACTTCGAAAAGGCCGACGTCGTGGTATCGCTCGACGCCGACTTCCTCGCCTGCGGGCCTGCGAGCGTCCGCTACACGCGCGATTTCACCAATCGCCGCCGCGTGACCGACGAGCAGAAGACGATGAACCGGCTCTACGCCGTCGAGAGCACGCCGACGCTGACGGGCGCGCGCGCGGATCACCGCCTGCCGGTGCGCGCCTCGGACGTGGAGTCGTTCGCCGCGGCGCTCGCGGCCGCGGTAGGCGTTGCCGCGGGATCAGGCGCCGCCGCCTCGCCAGCGCCCGCCGGCGCCGACGAGCTGCAGAAGTGGATTGCCGCAGTCGCCGCCGACCTCCAGGCCCATCGCGCGCGCTCCCTCGTCGTCGCGGGCGACTCCCAGCCGCCGTCGGTCCATGCGATGGCGCAGGCGATGAACCAGACGCTCGGCAACGTCGGGGCGACGGTCAGCTACACGGCGCCGGTCGAGGCCCGCCCGGTCGACTACACGGCCTCGCTCGTCGAGCTGACGACGGCGATGGACGCCGGCCAGGTGCGGCTGCTCGTGATTCTCGGCGGCAATCCGGCCTACGCGGCGCCCGCCGATCTGAAGTTCGCCGAGAGGCTACGGAAGGTGCCGCTCGCCATCTATCACGGTCTCTACGCCGACGAGACCGCGTTCCTCTGCCACTGGCACGTGCCCGACGTGCACCCGCTCGAGACGTGGGGGGACGCCCGCGCCTACGACGGCACGGTGACGATCATGCAGCCGCTGATCGCTCCGCTGTACGAGGGGCGATCGGCGCACGAGTTCCTCACGCTCTTCACCGCCCAGCCCGGCCGCCGCGCGCTCGACATCGTGAAGGACTACTGGACGCGCGCGTTCGGAGGCCAGGGCGGCTGGACGATTCGGGGCGCAGACGGGCAGCCGTTCGGCTCGGCCGAAGCGTTCTGGACCCGCGCGGTTCACGATGGCTTCGTCGCCGGCACGGCGCTGACCGAAGGGGGGCCGCCGACCCCGTTCGCGCCAGCTGCGCCGGCGGGAGTGGGCGCCACCGAGCCCGCGGGCGCGGCCGCCGCCGCGTCGGCAGCCGGAGCGGCGGTTCCGGCGCCATCCGCTCCGGACGCGGCAGGGGCGCAGCCGGCGCCGGTGCAGACCGCGCAGCCGGGCGCGGCGCCCGAGGGCGGGCTCGAGCTGATCTTCCGTCCCGATCCGACGATCTGGGATGGACGATTTGCGAACAACGGCTGGTTGCAGGAGCTTCCCAAGCCGCTGACGAAGCTGACGTGGGACACGGCGGCCTGGGTGAGCCCCGCGCTCGCCTCCGAGCGGCAGCTGCGGGACGGGGACGTGGTCGAGCTGCGCTATCGCGGCAACACGACCCGGATGCCCGTGATGGTCGTCCCCGGTCAGCCTCACCGGTCGGTCACGGTCTTTTTCGGGTACGGCCGCGAGCGGGCCGGCCGGGTGGGCACGGCGGGCGACGAGTCGCGCGCGTTCAACGCCTTCCTGCTGCGCACGTCGGATGCGCCGTGGTTCGGCCAGGGCCTCGAGCTGGTGCGCACGGGCGAGCGGTACCTGCTGGCAACCACGCAGGAGCACCATCTCATGGAGGGCCGGAACACGGTCCGGGTTGCGACACTTGCGCAGTACAGCCAGGAGCCTTCCATCATCCACCACATGGGGCACACGCCGCCCCGGACGTTGACGCTGTATCCCGAGCACGAGTACGAAGGCTACAAGTGGGGCATGGCCATCGACGTGACGACCTGCACGGGTTGCAGCGCCTGCGTCGTCGCCTGCGTCGCCGAGAACAACATTCCCGTAGTCGGGAAGGAACAGGTCTCGAGGAACCGCGAGATGCACTGGCTTCGCGTGGACAGCTACTTCAGCGCTGAATCGGACGACCTCGAGGCGCTGGAGAACCCGCAGATCTACTTCCAGCCGCTGCCGTGCATGCAGTGCGAGACGGCGCCATGCGAAGTCGTCTGCCCCGTCGCGGCGACGACGCACAGCTCGGAAGGCCTGAACGACATGGTCTACAACCGGTGCGTGGGGACGCGGTACTGCTCGAACAACTGTCCCTACAAGGTGCGCCGCTTCAACTTCCTGCTCTATTCGGACTGGACCACGCCGAGCCTCGAGCCGCTGCGCAACCCGGACGTCACGGTGCGCAGCCGCGGCGTGATGGAGAAGTGCACCTACTGCGTGCAGCGCATCAACCAGGCCCGGATCGACGCCAAGCGGGAGGAGCGGACCATCCGTGACGGCGAAATCCTGACGGCGTGCCAGTCGGTCTGCCCGGCGCAGGCCATCGTCTTCGGCGATCTCAACGATCCGTCGAGCGAGGTGTCGAAGCTGAAGGCGCAGCAGCGCAACTACGGGCTGCTCGAGGACCTGAACACGCGGCCGCGCACGACGTACCTCGCGGCGCTGCGCAACCCGAATCCCGAGCTGGAGCCGGCCGGCACCCGGCCTGCCGCGACTGGACACTGATGGCTCAGCCGATTCCGCCCCGCGCGTCGCACGACACGGCCTATCCCGATTACCCGCAGCCGCCGGTCATCGAGCCCGGCCACACGTTCGGGTCGATTACCGACAAGATCGCGGCCATCGTCCTCACGAAGCACCAGCCGGTCGCGTGGATCGTGACGCTGGCCATCGGCTTCCTGTTGGTGAACGTCCTGGCCGTCTCGCTGGCGTACCTCCTGGTGAAGGGTGTCGGCATCTGGGGCAACAACATCCCGGTCGGCTGGGCGTTTCCGATCATCAACTTCGTGTGGTGGATCGGGATCGGCCATGCCGGCACGCTGATTTCAGCCATCCTGCTGCTGTTCAAGCAGGACTGGAGGACGTCGATCAACCGCTTCGCCGAGGCGATGACGCTTTTCGCCGTGGCCTGCGCCGCGATCTTCCCCCTCGTCCACACCGGTCGCCCGTGGCTGGCCGCCTACTGGCTGCTGCCCTACCCGAACACGATGAGTCTCTGGCCGCAGTTCCGGAGCCCGCTCATCTGGGACGTGTTCGCGGTGTCGACCTACGGGTCGGTCTCGCTCCTGTTCTGGTACACGGGGCTGGTGCCCGACCTCGCGACGCTGCGGGACCGTGCGAAGAACCGGCTGGCGCAATGGACCTACGGCGTGCTCGCGCTGGGCTGGCGCGGCTCGGCGCGCCACTGGCAGCGCTATGAAATCGCGTACCTGCTGCTCGCGGGCATGTCCACTCCGCTGGTGCTGTCGGTCCACACCGTCGTGAGCTTCGACTTCTCGGTCGGCATCATCCCGGGCTGGCACGCGACGATCTTTCCGCCGTACTTCGTCGCGGGCGCGATCTACGCCGGCTTCGCCATGGTGCTGACGCTGGCGATCCCCTTGCGCCGTTTGTACGGGCTCGAGGACTTCATCACGATGCGGCACCTGGAGAACATGGCGAAGGTGACGCTGGTGACGGGCCTCATCGTCTGCTACGGCTACGCCATGGAGGCGTTCTTCGCCTGGTACAGCGCCAACGCGTACGAGAAGTACATGATCGCCAACCGGACGACCGGCCCGTACGGCGGAATTTACTGGCTGCTCATCCTCTGCAACGGCGTCGCGCCGCAGACGCTCTGGGTGAAGCGGCTCCGCACGAACACGGTCTGGCTGTTCATCATGGCGCTCATCGTGAGCCTCGGGATGTGGCTGGAGCGTTTCGTCATCATCGTGACGTCGCTGCACCGCGACTTCCTGCCGTCGTCCTGGGCGATGTATTACCCGACAGGGTGGGATTTCGCCACCTTCTTCGGCACGATCGGGCTGTTCGTCACGCTGATGTTCCTCTTCATCCGGGTGCTGCCGATGATCTCCATCTTCGAGATGCGGACGCTGGTACCGGACGCGAAGGTGAAGGGCGCCGAGGGACACTGATATGGGCATGGGAGCGGAGTCCGGGGCCGAGGGAGCGGCGGCAGCCTCCGCGAAGCCAATCTACGGGCTGATGGCCGAGTTCAGCGACGCGAACGCGCTCGTCGAGGCGGCGAAGCGGACCTACGCCGAGGGCTATCGCAAGACGGACGCCTACTCGCCCTTCCCGATCGAGGCCGTCTGGGAAGCGCTCCATGCCAACGATCGGCGCGTCCAGCTCTTCGTGCTGTGCGGGGGCATCGTGGGAGCGATCACAGGGTTCGGGTTGTGCTACTGGACCCAGGTGATCGCCTACCCGTTGAACATCGGCGGCCGGCCGTTCAACAGCTGGCCCTCGTTCATCCCCGTCACGTTCGAGATGACGATCCTGGTGGCGGCGTTCACCGCCGTCATCGGCATGCTGGCGCTGAACGGTCTGCCGATGCCCTATCACCCGGTGTTCAACGTGCCGCGGTTCGCGATGGCCAGCCGGGACCGGTTCTTTTTGGCCATCGAGGCGGCGGATCCGCTCTTCGATCGCGCGAAGACGTTCGCGTTCCTGAAATCGCTGGGGCCGAGGGAGGTTCATGAAGTCGAACCGTAGATCGGGGATCGCGGCGCTCGCGCTCTGCGCCGTCGCGGTGGCCGGCTGCCGGCAGGACATGCACAACCAGCCGAAGTACCGGCCGCTGCGGGCGAGCGGATTCTTCACCGACGGGTCGAGCGCGCGCCCCCTCGTCGACGGCACGGTGGCGCGCGGCACGCTCCAGACCGCCGACCCGGCCTTCCACCTGGGCAAGGTGGACAACCAGCTCGTCGTCGAGCTGCCCTTCCCCGTCGACCAGGCCGCGCTGGATCGCGGGCAGGAGCGCTACGAGATCTTCTGCGCGCCGTGTCACGACCGGACGGGCAGCGGCAACGGGATGGTGGTGCAGCGGGGATACCGCCAGCCGCCGTCGTTCCACATCGACCGCATCCGGCAGCTCCCCGTTGGCCATTACTTCGACGTGATGACCAACGGGTTCGGCGCGATGCCGGATTACCGCGCGCAGATCACCCCGCGCGATCGGTGGAACATCGCCGCCTACATCCGGGCCCTGCAGCTCAGCCAGCACGCGGGGCAGGCGGACATCCCGGGGGGCGATCCGACGAAGTTGTCACAGCCGCCATCGCAGCCGGGTGCCCCGGCGCGGCACTGAGCAGGAAGGAACGACCGAGCACGCGATCATGGCTACACCCGCCATTCCCACGGACTCGCCAGAGCTCACGCGCCTGCAGCAGCGGGCGCTGGTCGTCGGCCTCGCCGGGCTGGGGGCCGGCGCCATCGGCGCGGCCGTGGACCTGGAGCAGTTCTACCGGTCCTGGCTGATCGGCTTCCTGTTCTGCCTGGGGTTGGCGCTCGGCTCGCTGGGCCTGCTCATGCTGCAGCACCTCTCGGGCGGCCAGTGGGGCCTGGTGAGCCGCCGGGTGTTCGAGGCGGCGTCCCGCACGCTTCCCCTCGTAGCCCTCTTCTTCATCCCTGTGCTGCTGGGCATCTCCAGCCTGTTCGAGTGGAGCCACACCGACCTCGTGGCCAACGACACGGTGCTGCGCCAGAAGGCGCCGTACCTGAACACGGGCTTCTTCATCGTGCGTGCGGTGATCTACTTCGGCTTCTGGATCACGGCCGCCCACCTGCTCACGACCTGGTCGGCGGGCCAGGACCGGGGCACGACGGCGATCACCCGCGCCGACTCGGTCCGCTTCCGGACGGTGAGCGCCCCGGGCCTCCTGTTGCTGGTGCTGACGGTCACGTTCGCCTCCGTCGACTGGATCATGTCGCTCGACCCGCACTGGTACTCGACCATCTTCGGCCTGCTCACGGTGGCGGGCCAGGGCCTCTCGGCGCTGGCGCTCGCGATTGCGGTCCTGTCGCTCCTGGTCGCGGTCCCGCCGCTCGCGGGCACCCTGACCGCACGCCACTTCCACGATCTGGGCAAGCTGATGCTCGCCTTCGTGATGCTGTGGGCGTACCTGGCGTTCTCGCAGTTCCTCATCATCTGGTCGGGCAACCTGCCCGAGGAGATTCCCTGGTACATCGAGCGCATGCGGGGCGTCTGGGGTTTCTTCTCCATCCTCCTGCTCCTCGGCCATTTCGCGCTCCCGTTTCTGCTGCTGCTGTCGCGGGATCTCAAGCGCCACAGCGGGCTGCTCGCCAGGGTCGCGATCTTCGTGATTCTCATGCGGCTCATCGATCTGGTCTGGCTGGTGGCGCCGAATTTCGAGCACCACGGCTTCCCGCTGCACTGGATGGACCTCGTCCTGCCCATCGGGCTGATCGGGCTCTGGCTCTTCATGTTCGCGAGGAACCTGCGCAGCCAGGCGCTGCTGCCGCTCAACGATCCCTATTTCAAGGAGGCGTTCGCCCATGAGGCCCACTGATCCGCACGGCCGCGGGGGCGCACCGCCCGTCCCGCACCACTACACCCCCGCGGAGCTGCACAACGACGACGTCGCGCACGAGGAGACCGATATCGACCTCCGGAGCCTGCTGTTGTTCTCGGGCGGGCTGGCAGCCGTCGTCGCCGTCGTGGCCGTCCTGATGTACGGAGTGTTCGCGCTCTTCGAGCGCCGGGCGCAGCAGAACGACCCGGTACTGTCGCCGCTCGCCGCACCCGCGGTACAGATGCCGAACCGGACGACGGAGTCACCGTACTTCGGCGCGGCGAAATCGCCGCAGCTCCTCACGAACGAGTACGTCCTCCTGGAACAGGTTCGCGAGCGCGAGCGGCAGCAGCTGTCCTCCTACGGATGGGTGGACCAGGCGTCCGGCGTGGCGCGGATGCCCATCGCCGAGGCCAAGAAGCTGGTGGCCGAGCGCGGCCTTCCGGTCCGGGCCGACGGCCAGGCCGATCCGCGCGCGGGGAGCTACACGCCCGTCCGCGGCGAGTCATCGGGTGGCCGCACGATCACGGTGCCCCCGGCCGAGGCGGTCCAGGCGCCCGGGCAGCCGACCGGCGCCGCGCCGGCGCCCCAGAAGCCGCATTGAGGAAATCTTGCACTACCGAACGACGCTGGCGGCGCTGACTCTGGCTACGCTCGTCCACTGCCTCGGCGCCGGCGTGGCGGCCGCGCAGACAACGCCAGCCCAGGGCCTGGCCGAGTCGGGCACGCCGGCGGGGGCCATGCCCGGCATCCTCGGCGGGGTGCGCATCGATCAGCGGATCGGCGAGACCATTCCGCTCGATCTGCCGTTTACGGACGAGACCGGGCGTGAGGTGCGCCTCGGCGAGTACTTCGGGCGGCGGCCCGTCATCCTCGCGCTCGTCTACTACGAGTGCCCGATGCTCTGCACGCAGGTGCTCAACGGGCTGGTGAGCGCGCTGGGCGTGATGAGCTTCGAACCCGGACGCGAGTTCGACGTCGTCGCCGTCAGCTTCAATCCCAGAGAAGGCCCGGGACTCGCGTCGCAGAAGAAGGCCGCGTACCTGGAACGGTACGGGCGGCCGCACACGGCGGGGGGCTGGCACTTCCTGACCGGCTCGGAGGACTCGATTGCGCGCCTGACCGAAGCGGTCGGCTTCCGTTACCAGTACGACGATGCGATCCAGCAGTTCGCTCACGGCGCCGCGATCGAGGTGCTGACCCCCCGGGGCACGCTGGCGCGCTACTTCTACGGGATCGAGTTCTCGGCGCGCGACATCCGGCTCGGCGTGATCGAGGCCTCGGAGGAGCGGATCGGCTCGCCGATCGACGACGTGCTGCTGTTCTGCTATCACTACGACCCGGCGACGGGCAAGTACGGCGCAACCGTGCTGGGGCTCGTGCGGCTCGGCGGCATCGCCACCATCGTGGCGTTCCTGGCGTTCCTGGCCGTCAGCCTGCGGCGCGAGCGCGCGATCCGGCCGGCGGACGCGGCCGCAGGCGCAAATCGAACCTGACGATGTTCACGAATTTCCCGTTCTTTCCGACACAGGCGTCCGCGCAGTCGGGGCAGGTCGACGCCCTGTACTTCTTCATGGTCGCGGTCACGGCCTTCTTCTCGCTGCTCATCGCCGGCCTGATCGTCCTGTTCGCGATCAAGTACCGCCGCCGCGACGACGCCGAGGTCGGCGCGGCCATCCACGGGTCGCTCGCGCTCGAGCTGGTCTGGACGATCATCCCGCTCGGCATCGTCATGGTGATGTTCGGATGGGGCGCGAAGGTCTTCTTCGATTTGTACCGCGCGCCGGCCGGCGCGATGGAGGTCTTCGTCGTCGGCAAGCAGTGGATGTGGAAGGTCCAGCACATGGACGGCCAGCGCGAGATCAACGAGCTGCACGTGCCCGTGGGCCGGCCGGTCAAGCTGGTCATGGGCTCGGAGGACGTCATCCACAGCTTCTACATCCCGGCGTTCCGCGTGAAGGCGGACGTCATCCCGGGGCGCTACAACACGCTGTGGTTCCAGGCGACGCGGCCCGGCCGGTATCACCTGTTCTGCGCCGAGTACTGCGGCACGAAGCACTCCGGCATGATCGGGAGCGTCGTGGCGATGGAGCCCGACGAATTCCAGGCCTGGCTCGGCGGCGGGCCGGCGGAGGACTCGCCGGTGAGCGCCGGCGCCAAGCTGTTCCAGGATCTCGTGTGCATCACGTGCCACAGCGGGGCGAGCGGCGCGCCTGGCCCCTCGCTCGCGAACGTGTTCGGCCACGAAGTGCAGCTGGCCGACGGCTCGACGGTGGTGGCCGACGAGGCGTACATCCGCGAATCGATCGTGAACCCGCAGGCCAAGATCGTGGCCGGCTATCCGCCGACCATGCCGACGTTCCAGGGGCTGGTCACCGAAGAGCAGCTGCTGCAGCTGATCGCGTACGTGCGATCGCTCAGCACGGCGGGCGGCGCGCCCGGCACGACGCCCGGCCAGCTCCCGACGCCCCCGGCCCGGCAGTGAGCGCGCGAAGGATCATATGGAAGCACCGGCCTTGAACTATCTCAACAGCGCCCACGGCGCGGCCTCCTGGCTGCTGACCAGGGACCACAAGCGAATCGCGCTCCTCTACCTCGCGTCGATCACCGCGTTCTTCGTCGTCGGCGGAGTCTTCGCCACGCTCGTCCGGTTCGAGCTGCTGACGCCGGCCGGCGATTTCCTCGAATCCGAGACCTACAACAAGATGTTCACCATGCACGGCGTGGTGATGGTCTTCTTCTTCCTGATCCCGTCGATTCCCGCCGTGCTGGGGAACTTCCTGATCCCGATCATGGTGGGCGCCAAGGATCTCGCCTTCCCGCGGATCAACCTCCTGAGCTGGTACATCTACGTGATCGGAGGCGCGTTCACGATGTACGCCGCGCTGGCCGGCGGCGTGGACACGGGCTGGACCTTCTACACGCCCTACAGCACCGCAGCGGCGAACACCCACGTGATGACCGCGGCGCTCGGGATCTTCATCACCGGGTTCTCCTCGATCCTGACCGGCCTGAACTTCATCGTCACGGTCCATCGCATGCGGGCGCCGGGGCTCACCTGGTTCCGGCTGCCGCTCTTCGTCTGGGCCCACTACGCGACGAGCCTGATCATGATTCTCGGAACGCCGGTCATCGCGATCACCGTGCTGATGGTGGCGGCCGAGCGCGCGCTGCACCTCGGGATCTTCGACCCGGCCCTCGGCGGCGACCCCGTGCTCTTCCAGCACCTCTTCTGGTTCTACTCGCACCCGGCCGTCTACATCATGATCCTGCCGGCGATGGGCGTGATCAGCGAGATCGTCCAGGCGTTCTCGCGCAAGAACATCTTCGGCTACTCGTTCATCGCGTTCTCGTCGCTCGCCATCGCCGTGATCGGCTTCCTGGTCTGGGGCCACCACCTGTTCGTCGCGGGCCAGTCGACCTATGCGGGGCTGATCTTCTCGTTCATCAGCTTCCTCGTCGCGATCCCGTCGGCCATCAAGGTCTTCAACTGGACCGCGACGATCTACAAGGGCTCGGTGTCGCTCGAATCGCCGATGCTCTACGCGTTCGGGTTCATCGGCCTCTTCACGATTGGCGGCCTCACGGGCCTCTTCCTGGCCACGATGGGGCTCGACATCCACGTGCACGACACATATTTCGTCGTCGCGCATTTCCACTACATCATGGTCGGCGGCGCGATCATGGGGTACCTGGGCGGGCTGCACTACTGGTGGCCGAAGATCAGCGGCAGGCTGTATTCCGAGGGGTGGGCGAAGTTCTCCGCGCTGACGGTGTTCGTCGGGTTCAACCTGACGTTCTTCCCGCAGTTCGTCGCCGGGTATCTCGGCATGCCGCGCCGCTACCATGCGTACCCGCCGGAGTTCCAGGTCCTCAACGTGCTCTCGACGGCCGGCGCCTCGATCCTCGCCGTCGGCTACGTCATCCCCATCATCTACTTCGCCTACTCGGTCGTGGCCGGGGAGAAGTCGGCCAACGATCCGTGGGGGGCGAGGGGCCTCGAATGGGAGATCCCGTCCCCGCCGCCGACCGAGAACTTCACGGTGAGCCCGATCGTCACCGAGGGCACGCACCAGTACGTGCACGAGAGCCAGGAGGTCGGCCTTGCCTAATCACCACCCGGAGCATTTTCCGGGGCCGATCCACCAGCCACCCCTCGTGGCCAACCTCCAGGCCATTCAGCCGGGCGTCCACGTCGAGCACGCGCACCATCCGAAGCTCCAGCACCATTTCGACGACATGTCGCAGCAGGCCGAGGCGTCCACGCTCGGCATGTGGGTCTTCCTCGTCACCGAGATCATGTTCTTCGGCGGCCTGTTCACCGCCTATCTCGTCTACCGGTGGGCCGATCCGATGGCCTTCCAGGAGGCGAGCCACCACCTGAGCATCGGCTGGGGTGCGTTCAACACGGCCGTCCTCATCATGAGCTCGCTGACGATGGCCCTGGCGGTCCGCGCGGCGCAGACGGGGGCGCCGCCGAAGTCGCAGGTCTTCTGGCTGGTCTGCACCATGGCGCTCGGCGCGGTGTTCCTGGGCGTCAAGGTGATCGAGTACTCGGAGAAGTTCGCGAGCGGCATCGTGCCCGGCCCGAACTTCAACAGGGCCCTCTGGGAGCATCCCGCCGGGGCCGAGCAGTTCTACTCGCTCTATTTCTGCATGACAGGCCTTCACGCGCTCCACATGATCATCGGGATCGGCATCATGGCGGTGATCACGGTGATGGCCTGGCGGCGGCAGTTCGACGCCGACTACTACACGCCGGTCGAGGTCTCGGGCCTCTACTGGCACTTCGTCGACATCGTCTGGATCTTCCTGTTTCCGCTGCTCTACCTGATCGGGCGGCACTACGGCGGGGGGCACTGAGAGACCAATGACGGCCGGACACGTCGCACCCAAGAGCCTCTACTACACGATCTTCGTGGCGCTGATGGTCGGCACCGCGTTGACCGTCGTCGTGGCCTACTTCGATCTCGGCTTCCTGAACAACGTCGTCATGCTGGGCATTGCCTGCGCGAAGGCCCTGCTGGTGGTCCTTTTCTTCATGCACGTCCGCTGGAGCACGCGGCTGACCTGGGTCGTCGCCGGATCCGGCTTCCTCTGGCTGCTCATCCTGTTCTCGATCACGATGAGCGACTATATGAGCCGGGGGTGGATGCCCGGGACCCTGAAATAGGCCAGGGCGGGGTCAGGTCTTGCATTGACGTA
>DASPFV010000004.1:0-7662 GCA_035620975.1 Vicinamibacterales bacterium | reverse complement strand
CTTCTCGACGACCAGACCGTCAGCCGGCGAGATGGCAGTGAGCGTGCGGCGGACTTTGCGCGAGTGCTGCAGCTCGTCGATCTGGGCGTCGCTGATGTCCCAGTACGTGAGCCGCTGGCGGCTCGACTCGACGAGTGAGTTGGCGCGCTTGGCCGCCTCCGGATAGTCCGCAGCGGCCATGCGCTTCGCGTAATCGACGGCTTGCAGGTACTCGTTCTGCGTCGTAACGAGTTGGGGACTGTAGATCTCGAACAGCTTCTGTCCCTTCCGAACCGCCTCGCCGACGTAGTTGACATACACGCGCTCGATCCAGCCGTCGAACTTGGTGTTGATCCACACGGCCTGCCCGTCGTCGTACGCGAGCGTGCCGACCGTGCGGACGGTGAACGGGATGTCCGCGCGCCGCACCGGCTCCGACTGCACGCCGATGTTCTGCACGAATGCCGGATCGATGCGCACCGTGCCCGGCGCCGGTCCCTCTTCCTCGTCCTCGTACACCGGCACGAGATCCATGCCCATCGGCGACTTGCCGGGTTTGTCCCGGATGTAGGTCGGATCCATCGGCGCCTGCCAGTACTTGATTTGTCGCCCCGTGGATTGACCGCCCGTTTGGCCCGACGTCGCGGCGGCGCCGGCCGCCGGGCCAGCCGCGCGCGTCCGCATTCGGTCGATCGATGCCCACCCGAACGGATTCGCAAGCACGAGCACGGCGAGTCCGATACCGAGGAGGAAGGTCACAAGGCCGAACAGGATGGTGCGTTTCATGGCGCTCCTCGCTATCCCGGAAATTTCGTGCCCACCGCGCGCTCCAGTTCCGCGAGCGCGACGAGGAAATCCACTTCCTGACGGGCGTTACCGAGCCGCACCTGCAGCAGCACGCGCTCGCTGTCCAGGAGGTCCAGCACACCGACCTGGCCGGTCTGATAGGCGGATTCGGTGGAGCGCAACGCTTCCTCGGCCTGCGGGATCAGCACGTCATTGAACAACCGCACCTGCCCGCGGAGCGTTTCCAGCCGCGCTAGCTGGTCGCGGACGGCGAACTCCACCTCGTTCTGCACGGCCTCGTAATTACGCCGCTGAGCAAGCGTCTCCTCGGTCGCGCGCTGGACGCCGGCCCGGTACTTCTCGCGCCACAGCGGAATGCTGACGCCCACCGAAACCGTCAGGGCGTTCTTCCCGTTGTCTGGTGGAGGCGAAACGACGTCGCGTCCAAGGATGTTGGTGTAGGAGGCGCCGATGGTGACGTCGGGCCAGTAGTCCTTCTTCGCCAGGTCGATACCTCGCTCGCTGCGCTCGATGAGCGCGCGCGAGGCGCGCAGTTCCTGGCGGTGCTCGTCGCCGAGGCGATAGAGCTCGTCGGCATCGAGATCCACGTCGGGCAGCGTCGGTCGCACCACGGGCGGCAGAGGCGTATCCGGCGGGCGATTCATGAGCGTGTTCAGGCGAGTGGCCAGCGTGACACGTTGCTGGTTCAAGGTATCCAGGCGGCTGACCACCTTGGTGATCTCCGCCTGGATCTTGATGACCGCCTGTTGCAGTCCCTGTCCAGTGGAGTAGCGGGATTGGGAAAGCTGTTCGTAATGATCGAGCAGGGCGCGCTCCTCCTGCGAGATCGCCATGGCGGTGTCAACGTAGGCTAGGTCGTAGAACGCTCGCTTCACCGCCGCGATGACGTCACGTTGCCGGGCGACATGCAGCTGGCTCGAAGCGATCGCCTCCTGGCTTGCCATCTGGCCGCGCAGGTCGAGTTTGCCGAACCAGGGAAACACCTGACTGACGCTTAACGCGTTCAACTGAGATCCGACGCGCGTCTCTGGCCGTTGAATGGCCTGCCCGAAATTCAGCACGGGATCCGGCAAGGACGTCACTTGCGGCACACGCAGTTCAGCCGCGCGCGACCGAGCCAGCATTTCCTGAATGGCGGGATTCGCCTCGAGCGCGCTCTGGATGTACTGCTCGAGCACAGGGTCGGGCGCGTAGTAGGTGGCCGTGCCCCCCTGCTCGGCGGCCCCAACGGTGGCGGACAGCACGCACGTGATGAGCCACGCCAGCATGAGCGGCAGCTTGGACAACGGACTGGTCACAGCGTCTCCTCTGATGTCGGCTCACCTGGCGGTGGCTCGGGGTCGTCAAGGCCGTGTTTGCGCATCCGGTAGAGCAGCGCGCTGCGCGTCAGGCCCAGGAGCCTGGCCGCGCGCGTGCGGTTGCCAGCCGTATGGGCCAGCGCGAACACGATCAGCGCACGCTCGAGCGCCTCGATGCAGACGCCGGTGTCCGGCACCTGGAGGACGGTCGTCCCGTCGGCCGTCTCGAGCGGCAGTACGGCCACTCGCTGCCGGCGGGTGGTTCCGATCGTGGGCCTCTTCACGCGACCTTGTCAGGGCAAGGGCAATACCGTGATGCCCGACGTTAGAAACCCGGAGTTCCCAGCGGATCCAGTCCCTGGGCGATCGAGCGTGATCGTTCTCAGACACTGGCGACCGGGGTCACTGTTTGAAAACAGACAACACGGGACAGGCGGCCCCAAGGTGGTACGATCCGTTCGATGCGGAACGCCGGTGACGCGCGATCGACGGCGAGGGCGTTTCAATTGCTCGCTCTGGGAGTGGGCATTGTCACCATTTCAGCCCTGCATTACGTCACCGACCCGCGGTACGCAATCTGGCACGGCGTCTATCAGCGGCTCTACTACGCGCCGATCATCATCGCGGCGTACTGGTACGGCGTGCGTGGCGGGGTGCTGGCAGCGCTGGTGACGTCCCTTGCATACATTCCGCACATCTACACCGCGTGGGCGGGCAACCCCGCGTACGCACGAAGCCAGTACGTGGAAGTGGCGATGTTCTACGTCGCCGGGTTGCTCGTAGGGCTGCTCGCGGAGGGGCAACAGCGTCTGACCTTACGCTACCGCCGTGCCGCCGAATCGCTGGAAACGGCGCTCGGCGACCTGCGGGAGTCACAGGAGCACCTGCGGCGGGCTGAACGGCTGTCGGTGCTGGGCGAGGTCGCCGCCGGGCTTGCCCATGAGATCCGCACGCCGCTGGCGGGCGTGAAAGGTGCGCTCGAGATCATTTCGAGCCGCGTGGCGGCCGGCACCCCGGAAGCCGAGTTTGCGGAGCTCGGCGGAAAGGAGCTTAATCGACTGGATCGCCTCGTGAGCGACTTCCTGTCCTACGCGCGGCCGCGGCGCCCGGATCTGCGGGACGCCACGCTCGGCGAGCTCATCGAACACGGAGCGGCGCTGCTCCATCCGAAGGCCGAGAGCCGCGGCATCGTACTCGAGATCGAGCGGCCGGCTCCTAATCCCGCCGTCCGCGTTGATCCGGGCCAGATGCAAGAGGTGCTCATGAACGTCGTTTCCAATGCGATCGACGCGAGCCCCCCAGGGGCCCACGTGCGCGTCCGCGAAACGACCGATTCAGCATGGAACGTCATCGAGGTGATCGACGAAGGCTCCGGCATCGCCCCGGAGCACCTGCCGCGCATCTTCGAGCCGTTCTTCACGACGAAGGACAAGGGGACCGGCCTCGGCCTCGCGATTTCCTCGCGGATCGTCGCGGCGCACGGCGGCGAGATCGACGCCAGGCCGAACGCCGGAGGCGGCACCATCGTCCGCATCCGGCTGCCGCTCGCCGGTTCACTTCGGGAGCCAGCGCACGAGAGTACCGGAGCCACCGTATGACCCGCCCAAGAACGATTCTCGCGATCGACGACGACGACTCCCTCAGGCGAGTCGTCGAATACAACCTGATGGAAGAAGGCTACCGGGTGATCACCGCCGCCGACGGCCCGAGCGGCCTCGAGGCGTATCAGCGCGAGGCCGTCGATGTCGTGCTCACGGACATCCGCATGCCTGGGATTGAGGGCATCGAGCTGCTCGCGCGGCTCAAGGCGATGCAGCCTGAGCTGCCGGTCATCATGCTGACGGCATTCGGCACGATTGATTCGGCCGTCGAGGCGATGCGGCTCGGCGCGTTCGACTACCTCACGAAGCCGTTCTCCCGGGATCAGCTTCGCGCCTCCGTCCGCAAAGCGCTGGAGGTCGCGGAGCTGCGAAGTGAGAACCGTCAGCTCCGGGAGGTCGTCAGCGAGCGTTTTTCGTTCGCCAACATGATCGCAGGCTCGCGCGCCATGCGCGCGGTCAGCGACACCGCCTCACGCGTGGCGCAGACCGACACGACGGTGCTGCTGGTCGGCGAAAGCGGTACGGGAAAGGAGCTGCTCGCGAGGGCCATTCATTTCAACAGCGGGCGCGCCCGAGGCGCGTTCGTAACGGTCAACTGCGCGGCGATTCCCGAGCAACTCCTCGAATCCGAACTCTTTGGACATCGTCGCGGTTCGTTCACGGGCGCAGTGGCCGACAAGCGAGGCAAGTTCGAAATGGCGCACGGCGGCACCGTGTTTCTCGACGAGATTGGCGAGCTGGCGCCGCTCCTTCAAGTCAAGCTGTTGCGGGTGCTGCAGGAGCGCGAGATCGACAAGGTTGGGGAGACGCGGCCGATCAAGGTCGACGTCCGCGTCCTGGCCGCGACGAATCGCGACCTCGAGAAGATGATCGCCGGCGGCACGTTTCGCGAGGACCTGTACTATCGACTGGCCGTGGTCTCGATCCGGATGCCGCCGCTGCGCGAGCGCGTGGACGATATTCCGCTGCTGGTGGATGCCTTCCTCGAGAAGCACGCGCAGCGCCTGGGGCACGCGAGGCCCGCCATCCAGAAGGACGTCTACTCCGCATTCAACCTCTACTCCTGGCCCGGCAACATCCGCGAACTGGAGAACGTCGTCGAACGGGCGCTGGTGCTGGACAAAGACGGGGTGATCGGACTGGACGACTTACCGGATCGGCTGCGGACACCGGCGCAGCGCATCGGCAACGTGCGGATCGAGCTGCCGGACGAGGGCATCTCGCTCGAGAAAGTCGAGCGCGAGTTGATCCTGACCGCGCTGGAGAAACACGATTGGAATCAGACGCGCGCCGCCGCGTATCTCGACGTCACCCGCAGCACGCTCCTCTATCGCATGCAGAAATACGCCCTCGAGCGCGAGAAGGCCCCTGCCGAGGCAGCGCCGGAAGAGAGCGGCGCCCAGCAATAGACGGAACCTGTCTCCATTCGGTTGCTCTGCCTGCAGAACTCTCAGCGAACTCGAGAACGTTCGGCTTCTACCCGCTCGAGCGTCATCGCACCCGTTGCCGCCGTCGAGACCGGCCACGCGCCCGATCTCGATGGCGGTTCCGGGCGATGTGACAACCAGCGTCAGGCCTGTTGCGCCATGCTGTCTGTTTTCAGCCACATCGGACCGGCGGCCGCTGCAAATCAGACAGGACCGGCGCCGGCGGCGACCAGGGACGTGTGAAACGGCCGACTGTCAGGAGTGCGCCCGGGCACTCATCTTGCCCGCGGAGATGCAGGACGGACGAGCGTCCAGGGCTTGAATGAGGAGAAGTCACGATGAAACTCTCGATACGCGCGCTGATGATCACGGCAGCACTCCTTTGGGGCGGCGGCGTGCTCTTCGTAGGCCTCGTGAATCTGGCGTCTGCCTCGTACGGAGTCGGCTTCCTGCAGGTCATGACCTCGGTGTACCCGGGATTTCACGCGTCGCGCACGTTCGGCGACGTGTTCGTCGGGACAGCGTACGCTGCGGTGGATGGCGCAATCTGCGGTCTGCTCTTCGGGTGGTTGTACAACGCGTTTGCCGCGGGATGGAGGTCATCACCCGCGCGGTGAGCGCAAGGCCCATTCAGCTCGTCGTTCCGTGATGTTGGGAAGACTGCGATGCTCGAGCTCGTCGATATCGGCCCGCGTTCGCTGAGCGCGTATCGAGGCGTCGCGCCGGACGCCGTGCTCGATGATCTCGTGCGACACGCGGAAGATCTTCGAGGTGCCCGGGTGCTTCATGTCAATGCCACCCCGTACGGCGGCGGCGTGTCGGAGCTGCTGCGCTCGGGGGTGCCGATCCTCAACGACCTGGGACTGATTGCACACTGGAAGATCATCCGCGGCGACGATCGCTTCTTCCAGGTGACGAAGAAGATCCACAACGGCCTGCAGGGGGCCGCCGACGGCCTGACCGAGACCGAGCGCGAGGCCTACCTCGGCACGTCGCGACGCAATGCCGAGCTGCTGCAGGAAGAATACGACTTCGTCTTCCTTCACGATCCGCAGCCGGCGGGCATTCTGTCACTCCGCGGAAAAGGCAACGCCCGGTGGTTCTGGCGGTGCCACATCGACACGTCGCAGCCGAATCCGAGCGTGTGGGCGTTCCTCCACGACTATCTCGAGCCGTTCGATGCGGCCGTGTTCACCATGGAGGCGTTCGTTCCGCCGAACTTCCCTATCGCGCGCGTCGAGATCATGCCACCGGCCATCGATCCGCTGAGCCCCAAGAACATGCCGCTCGCCGATGCCACGGCGCGCGGCGTGCTCGAGTGGATTGGTGTCGAGCTCGACCGCCCGCTGATCACGCAGGTGTCGCGCTTCGACCCGTGGAAGGATCCGCTCGGCGTCATCGCCGCCTATCGGCTCGCGCGTGCGGAGGTGCCCGCACTGCAGTTGGCACTGGTGGGGTCGATGGCGCTTGATGATCCGGAAGGCTGGGATGTCTACCGACAAGTGCGAGATGCGTCGCAATCCGATCCGGGCATCCATGTCTTCACCAACCTGACCGGTGTGGGCAACATCGAGGTCAATGCGTTTCAGCGCCTCTCGCAGGTCGCTGTCCAGAAGTCGATCCGAGAGGGTTTTGGATTGGTCGTATCGGAGGCGCTCTGGAAAGACACGCCGGTCGTCGCGGGGAACTCGGGCGGGATCCCGTTACAGATGGCCGATGGTGCCGGGGGCGTGCTCGTGCAAACCGTCGAGGAGTGCGCGAAGGCGGTCGTCGCGCTCCTCAGGAACCCCGAGCACGCGCGCGATCTGGCACGCAAGGGTCGCGAGCGCGTGCGCGAGCACTTTCTGCTGCCGCGATTGCTACTGAACGAACTGGAACTGATGCAGGAGCTGGCGGCAGGCCGGCCAATCGTCCCCTTGGAGCACCGCGACCCCGTGTGTGGCATGTCGGTCAGCGCGGACGGGGCTGCGCCGGAGGCGCGCTTTGCAGAGGCAACGTATCGCTTCTGCTCGGACGCCTGCCGGGAGCAGTTCCTGCGCGATCCGGCCCATTACGTGGCGCGACCCCACACCGTCTGACGGCCGGAAGTCCACGCGGGCCGTGGCGATCCACCTTCGTCGCCATGGCTTAGGCGGTTGATTCCTCGTTGCGTTCGGAAACCCGCTGTCGATCACACGTGCGAAGGAGACGACATGTGGACAGGATACGGCGCTCACATGGGTTGGATGTGGCTCTGGTGGATTGTAGGGCTCGGCCTGCTGGTGCTCCTCGTTTGGGCAGTTGCTCGGGCAGCCGGATCGCCGTCGCCACCACGCGGAGAGGACTCACCGGAAACGATCCTCAAGCGCCGCTACGCGCGCGGCGAGGTCGACCGGGAGGAATACGAGCGCAGGCTCACGGACCTTCGCCAATAGAAGCTAGAGGGACTCGGGGGCGGTTGCGGCGGTGAAGAAGGACCCGCAGGAGTACGCCGAGCAGCCGAAGCGCGCGTTGCACGCCATCGAGGACAACCACTCGCGCTAACGGAGGGAAAGGGGACGGCTATGGAAG
>DASPFV010000003.1:0-8708 GCA_035620975.1 Vicinamibacterales bacterium | reverse complement strand
CGTCGCCACCTGCGCGACGTGCGGCCCGACCTGCCGGCAGCATTCGTCGAGGCGGTGGAACGCGCGCTCGAACGGTCCCCGGAGCGCCGCTACGCGAGCGCCGGGGAAATGGAGGCGGCGCTCAGACCGACCCTCGATCTGCCTCCGCTGGTGGTACGGGAGCAGCCCGCCCGGTCCGGCATCCGGAATCGCGCCTTCGCAGGCCTGGCCGCGGTCCTCGCGCTCGCGGTGCTGGCGCTGATCGCCTGGAGCCTCACGCGCAGCGCACCCGTTGCCTCCGGTGCGAGCATCGCCGTGCTGCCGTTCTCGGATCTGTCCTCGAACTCGCCGGCTCCGTACCTGGCGGCGGCGCTCACGGACGAGCTGATCGCGACCCTCGGCCAGATTCACACCTTGCGGGTCTCGTCGATGACGTCCACGAGCCGCTACAAGGACGGCCGACCGGATCTCCAGACGATCGCGCGCGAGCTGGGGGTCGACACCCTGCTCGAGGGCACCGTGCTGGCCGAACGCGCGCCGGGCCCGGTCCCTCGCGTCCGGGTGAACGTGCGGCTGGTGTCGGCGGCCGGCGGCGCGACGTTGTGGACCGACAGCTTCGAACGGCGGCTGGGCGATACCTTCGCCATTCAGGCGGAGATCGCCCGCGCGGTCGCGAGCGCCGTCGACACGACGCTGACGAGCGGGGAGGAAGCGCGGCTGCGCCGCCCGCGTCAGACCAACCCCGCGGCGGAAGAAGCCTACCTCCAGGGCCGCGTGCACCTGACTGGATATGGCAGCGGCCCTGCACGCCGTGCGCTGGAAGCCTTCGAGCGGGCGCTCCGGCTCGATCCGTCCCATGCTGCCGCACAGGCGGGGGCCGCCCGCTCGCTCGTGCGGCTCGGGCTGGCGGGTGAGATCCCGCAGAACCAGGCGAGGGCGCGCGGGCTCACAGCCGCGAACACCGCGCTCGATCTCGATCCCGAGTCGGCTGAGGCGCACGCCGTCGCAGCCGACCTCCGGTTCTTCTACGACTGGGACCTCGACGGGGCGGAGCGCTCGTATCGGCGGAGCCTGCAGCTGAATCCCAGCCTCACCTACGCCCGCACGTATTACGGGCAGTTCCTGTCGGCCCGCCGTCGCCACGACGAGGCGCTGACGCAGGTGGTCGAGGCGCGGCGGCTCGATCCCCAGTCGGTCGAAGCGACCAGGATGCACGGGCTCCTGCTCTACTACAAGCGCGATTACCAGGCGGCGGAGGACATCCTGCGGCAGGCCCTCGTGGAACAGCCGGACTCGCCGGGGGCGCTTTTGCTGCTCGGGCGCGTGGCCGAGGGCCGCGGCCTGATCGCCGAGGCCATCGAGTACGTTCAGCGGGCCGCCGCGCTCGCCGACGCCGATGGCGGCGTCCCGCTGAGGGTCCAGCGCGTCAGGCTCCTCGCGCTCGGGGGCCGCACGACGGAGGCTCAGGACGCGTTCGACGCGCTCGTGCGCGAATCGGAGCAGCGCACCATTCACCTGAGCCGGCGCGATCTCGCCTACATGTATCTCGCCCTGAGCCAGGACGACGACGCATTGCGAACGTTCGAACAGTCGGCCGATGAGCGCGATCCCGCGCTCGTGTGGCTCGGCGTGGACCCCAGAGTGGACAGGCTGAGAGCGGAGCCCCGGTTCCGTGCGATCCTGCGCAGGCTCTCGCTGCTGTGAGCGCACGCCGGCGGTCCAGGGTTGGGTCCGGCAATCGGGTCTTGACACGATCGGGTCCGGCAATCGAGTCCGGCAATCTTGACCGTCCGTGCCTCCTGGCCTAGACTCCGCTCAACCCATCGAGAGGAGCCAACGTGGCAAAGAAGCGCAAGGGAACCCGCAAGGCTGCAGCGAGCCCCCGAAGACGCAAGGGCGCGAAGAAGAAGACCACGAGATCCGCACGCCGCCGGCCGACCAGGCGGGCAGCCGCACCGCGTAAGGAGGTCGACCTCAATCCCGTGAAGGACAGCTTGAGAGCGCATATCGATCGGCTCAAGGAGGTCGACGACCCTCGCGTTCGGGAGGCGCTCGAGGGACTCCAATCCGTTCAGAGGCAGCTCACCGCGTTCTGCGCTCCCACGATGGTGATCGGCGGCTGATGTCCCGGGGAGAGCGTACGCGCCCCCGGGTGCGAGTCCGGCGCTCTCCCCATCTCGTTGGCTACTGGCAAGGCGGCGCGCTGCACTTCTACAATTACGCGACGCGCCGCTCGGCGAAATCCACTCCCTTCGTCTGCAGCATCCTCGACACCTGCCACGAGTGGCGTACGCTGCCCCAGATTGCTGCCCGGATCGGTGTGACCCCATCCGCCGGCTTCGACGAGCTGATTGCGCGGCTCGTGTCGCTGACGTTGCTCGAGGAGTCCGGCCGGGGTCGGGATGCGCGCAACGCGGCGCTGGACGTGCTCGCGTCCTGGAACCCGGAAGCGGGCTTCTTCCATATGGCCACGCGCGACGTGCCCTTTGCCTCGCCGAAACGGGTGGCCCGCCAGGAGAGGCTCCGCGAGCTGCACGGCGCCGCCCCCCGGCCGGTGAAGCGCTATCCCGGTGCGGAGATGGTGCCACTGCGGCCGCCGCCCGATGAACCGTTCGTGCGGATCCTGAACGCGCGACGGACGTGGCGGCGCTACTCTTCGAGTCCCGTCATGCTCGACGAGCTGGCGACGCTCCTCGGGGTGACGGCCGGCGTTCAGCGGTGGGCGCTCGTCTCCACGGGAGCGCTGCCGCTCAAGACGTCGCCGTCCGGCGGCGCACGGCACGGCATCGAATGCTACGTCGTGGTCAGAGCCGTTCGCGGCATCCGGCCCGGCGTTTATCACTACGCGTCGGACGCGCATCGGCTCGAGCGCCTGCGCGGGCGGGTCTCCGACGCGCGTCTCCGCCGCTACGTGCCCAACAGCGGCTATTTCGCCCGCGCCTCCGCAATGGTGTTCTTCACGGCCGTGTTCGAGCGGATACTCTGGCGCTATCCCTATTCCCGCGCCTATCGCGCGGCGCTGATCGAAGCCGGCCACGTGTGTCAGACCTTCCTGCTGACGGCCACCTGGCTGGGGTTGGCGCCGTATTGCGTGTTGGGTCTCGCGGACTCGCTCATCGAAGAGGACCTGGGCATCGACGGAATTACGGAATCCGTCCTCTACTGCGCGGGCGTCGGCCGTCCGCCGCGCGGTTCCACGTGGGCCCCTCTTACCCGTGGCAGACTCGCGACCCGCCCCAATCCGGCCCTGACCCCCTGAATTCCCGGCGTTTCCACGCCCCTCGAGTCGACCAACGGCCAGGAGGATGGCGACAGATCCCTGGTCTGTTCGCTTTGAGCGCGCGCGGCGTTACATCAGACATACGCAGCGCTTCGTAACCGGGGGAGACGGGACATGGACATGACGATGACCCTGAACTGGCTGGAGATGCGACGGATGTCCTCGGCGCGAGTCCGGGCGGAGGACCAGTCCCGCATGGTCCGGCTCACGCGCGAGAACCTCGAGCTCTCCGACGAGAACGAGCGGCTCCGTCAGATGTACGACGCGCTCGCCGCATCGGCTGAGGTGTGGATCCGCCTGTATGAGGCCGCCCTCGCGCGCGCGAACGCCGAAGCCGCCGCGCGTGCACTGCTCCAGGAGAAGTGCGGCAAGGTCGGGAAACGCTGATGCGCGGAGGCAGTGACTCCTCGCGCGATGGCCGGCCTTCGGCTCAGGGCATCGCACTGAGGCCGGCTCGTGACGTGCGGCTCGTCGAACATGGCGACGTCGTCATGGCGTTTCCGGGGCCGCACCGCGCGCCCGTGCTGCCCGCCGGCTGGGCGCCGCTGGACCGCCGGCAGCAGGCGGCCGTGCTCCACGCCTGCGACGCGGCGCCAGACGCCCTGACGCTCCGCCTCGGGTCGATCTGGGAGCCCGGGTGCGAATACCGCGTCTACCGGCTGTCGCGCGAAGAATGGGCGGGCTTTTCGGTTGTGGCCCGGCATCTCCCGGCCGAAGCGGCGCCAGGCGGAGTGTCGGGCAATCACAAGCTGCTCGGCCTGGCCCGGGATCACCTCCAGGCCCTGCAGATCGCGGTGGACTTCTTCAACTGGGATCTCGAGGCGCATGGCCAGACGTGGCGTCTGGACGTGCAGGTGACGACGTCCAATCACGACTGAGCACGCGAGCGCGGCCCCGCGCTCACTCCTCCGCGTGCCCTCCCGCCGTCGCGTCGCCACTCGCCTCGGGATCCTCTTTGTCCGGGGGACTTCGTCCCCCGGACCCCCTTACACGCTCGCTCGCGGGGGCCCCGTGGCCCCGCTCCGCTCGCGTGGCTCGCTCGCTGCGCTCGCTTCGCCGACCATGCGGCTTCGTCCCCCGGCCCCCCTTACACGCTTCCGCCTTCGCCAAGGCTCCGGCGGACCTCGCGGGGCGGGCGCCTCGCCGCCCTCTGTGCATCAGCGTAATTGCGAAAAGCAGGACCCAGACTGGACTAGGACACCCGATCCACGAAGGCGCGCCAGGCGTGCGCGGGCACGCGGGACCCGCTCAGCATCACGCCGCAGAGGCAGGATGCCCCGTCGGTCGCGCGGGCCGACCACACGAGCTCCGCGTCCACGCTGAGGTGCGAAGCCGGGATGTCGATGTGCACGGGCGACCGCAGGTCGAAGCTCTCGCCCTCGAGCTCGAAGCGGAGGCCGCCATAACTCACGTCGAGCAGCCGTGCCCGGGCGTGTCCCACCTGGAGGGGGATGTAGGAGTTGATGCGCTTGCGCGGCCAGCGTTGCCGCCGCCGGATCGAGGCGAGCTTTTCAGCGACCAGCATGAGGAAATGGTCCGCCTCCAGGGGCCTGAACACCGGCGTGATCCCGTGCCGCCACGCGTCCATCTCGGACACGTGCTCCCGCTGCGTCGCGACGATGATCCCTGCGACCTCCGGCCTGCGCGCCCGGCAGCCGACGATGAACTGCAGCCCGCTCATGCTGCCGACGCGCGACCCGGCGATCACCAGATCGTATGGAACCTGCGTCAGCCGCGCATACGCATCTTCGAGCGACCATGCACACATCACCTCGTAATCGCGGCGCTGGAGCAGCTTGATCGTCTCGTGCTGACCTGCAGGGTCATCGTCCACGACCAGGATGCGCGACGGGCTGACCGACATGGTGTTCTGGTTGAGCTCGATTATACGGCCAGGCTTGCCGCGCCGGCATTTCGAATCTCAGAAATCAAAGAAAGCGTCGCTACCCCAGGCCGGGTGGGGAGGTGCGGATCCGGAGTCATGGATTCGCGGGTGTAGGGCTCTGAACGGCCTGTCGCTCTCGCTGTGCGTACAGTTCCAGCAGCGGACGATACCGCTCGACGTGCTCGCGGATGGGACTCACGCGCGAGTCCGCGACGGGCTCAGCGAAGCCGGCGACGACCTCCTCCCAGGACATCGGCGTGCGGCTGGCCAGCGCATCGGCGTGCAACGCGCGCAGCGCTGCGCCGAGCGCGGCGGAGTTGGCGGCGGCAAACTGGTAGACGGCCGCATCGAACACGTCGGCCATCACCTGCAGGACGTCCCGGTTGGTCGCCGCTCCGCCCGTGGCGTAGATGCTCTGGATGCCGACGTTCATCCACCGGCTGTGCCGGACCATGGCCAGCATCTGCGCTTCCACCACGGCGCGCACGTTGGCTGGTGCGTCCCGTGGATCGAGATCGAAGCGCCGGACCCCGGGGGCCAGCACGAGCGGCGTGATCTCAGGGTCGAACCACGGCAGCATCATGGCGCCTCCGTTCCCGGCAGGCGTCCGCCGGAGCGCGTCCCCGAACCCCGACCAGTCGAGGCCGTGTTCGTCGCGCACGCGTTCCCGGGCCAGCGAGCCGTTTTTGAACACCGTCATGCCCATGTAGGTGCCCGTGGGCGACGCGAACACGTGTCCGGTCCCGTCGTCGCTCGGACGCGCCGATCGCATGGGGCCGAAAATCGTGTCGCTGGTGCCCAGCGAGATTGCGACGAGTCCCTCGCGAATCAACCCGGTTCCCACCATGCTGCAGGGGTTGTCGCCGGACCACGCGACGACGCGGGCGGGGGGCAGACCGAAGCGCCGGCACCAGAACGGGGCCAGGGGCCCGACGATCGTCCACGAAGGGGCAAGCGCCGGGAGCCGCGAGGCCAGCGCCGGAGCCGTCGCCTCGAGCGCCGTCTGCGCCCATTCCTTCCGGGCCAGATCCATCAGGTTCATCCCCGAGCCGTCGCCGTGATCGATGGCCGCGTGCCGGCCGGCGAGGAGAGACGCCATCCACGAGCTGACCAGGTGAATCCGCTCGGTCGCCGAGTACCCGCCCGGATCCTCTTCGGCGAACTTGCGGATCTGGGGGCCCGTGAAGCGTTCGTACGCCCGGGATCCGGTGAGGCGGGCGACTCCCGCGGGGCCGCCGAGTGCCTGCTCGATCGCGGCGCACTGGGGCGTGGTGCTGGAGTCCATCCAGATCGGAGCCGTTTTCCGGGAGAGGACATCCTCCAGCTGGGCGGTGAGCGGGCGATCCGGCGACAGCGCCTCGAGCCGGGCCCGCGCGCGGGCGTTCAGATAGACGCTGCCGTGCTGCTGTCCCGAGCCGGAGACGGCGCGCAGCTGCCGCCAGTCGATGCCCGGCTCCCGCGCGAGGCTCGCCATGATCCGCTCGAGCGCCTCGGCCCACATCAGCGGCGGCGCGTGGACGACGGCCGGATCGGCCGAGGGCAGCACGCCGTGCCGCGTCCCGTAGGCAGGCAGATCCTCGTCGTAGCGCAGTGCGCGGGTCAGGACGATGCGCCGGTGCGGACCGTCGACCTCGATGAGCGTGGCCGTGAGGCCCTGCGTGCTCGAATCCAGCCCCAGGTAGAGTGACATGTCAGTTCGGGCGCTCCCAGCAGCCGGTTTCGGCCGATCGGAACAGGGCGTCCAGACAGGCCATGTTGCGCACCGCGTCCTCGAGCGGACAGGGAATCTCGACGCCGTCCAGAACGGCCTTCGAGAAGAGGTCGCCCTGGATCGTGTATTGGTTGCAGGTGTCGATCTCGATGGTCTCGGCGGCAGCGCCGACGAGGTCCGTGCCCGGATCCACAATTACGCGGCACGGCCGGTCCGGCGGGGCGTTGAACGGGATCTCGATCGTCACGCGTCCCCGTGTGCCGAAAATCTGCATCCGCTGCGACCAGACGAGCTGCGTGCTGCAGGTCCCCACCGACTGACCGGTCTCGAAGTCCAGCATGATGGACGTCAGGCGATCGGTGCGCATGGCCGGATCCCGATCGACGAGCCCGATGACGCGGGCGGGCTCACGTTCGAAGATGAAGCGCGAGGTGTTGACGAGATAGCAGCCGATATCCATCAGCGCGCCTCCGCCGAATGCGGGCACGTTCCGGATGTTGCCGGGGTCGTCGTTGTAATAGCTGAAGACGCCCAGCATCGCCCGCGGCTCGCCGATCCGGCCGTCCCGGACGAGCGCCCGGGCCGCCAGCCACTGCGGGTGCGTCCGGATCATGAACGCCTCCTGGATGCGCACGCCCGTGCGATCCCGGACGGCGAGCAGCTGCCGCGCTTCCGCCGCGTCGAGCGCGATGGGCTTCTCGCAGAGCACGTGCTTGCCCGCTTCGGCGGCCCTCGTCGTCCACGGCACGTGAAGGTGATTGGGGAGCGGGATGTAGACCGCGTCGATGTCCGGGTCCGCCAGCAGCCCTTCGTAGGAGCCGTACGCCTTCGGGATGCCGAGCCGGTCAGCCGCGGCGCGCGCCCTCGCCTGGTTGCGGGACGCGATGGCCGCCACGGCGGTCCACCGACCCTGCTGCATGGCCGGAATCACCTTGTCGAGCGCGATCTTCGCCACGCCCAGGACACCCCACCGCAGTCTGGCCACTGACGTCACCGCCACGGAAGGGACACTAACCGGTTAACGCCACGGAACAACACGGACCGGTTAACGCCACGGAACAACACGGACCGGTCGACGCCACGGAACAACACTGACGAACACAGATGGGGATCGTGGACGGATTCATCGCGCCGTCATTATGATCAGAGCGGAGCGGCATGTCTACTCGCGATATTCTGCCGACTGCGCGCGCCGTGATCTTCGACATGGACGGCGTGCTCGTCGATACCGAGCCGTTGCACCTGCTGGCCGCCAATCGTGTGCTGGCGCCCTGCGGGGTGCAGATCACCGACGAAGAGAACAGCGCGTTCCTGGGTTGGACCGAAGCGGCATTCTGGCAGGCCATCGTCGCGCGCTTCGGACTGCCGGACGATCCCGCGCAATACCAGGCGAAGCGGGCGGAGTGTTTCCTCGATCTCGTGCGCGAGGGTCCGCGCGTCGTGCCCGGCGTCAGGGCAGTGCTGGAGGCGTTGCGGGCACGGGGAACGCGTCTGGCCGTGGCGTCGAGCTCCGACGCGCGAGTGATCCGGCAGGTGTTGTCGTCCGGGAGTCTGGCGGAGTACTTCGACGTGATCGCCGCGGGCGATGAAGTCAGCCGCTCCAAGCCCGACCCCGAGATCTTCCTGCTGGCCTCCGAGCGCCTCGGCATCGCGCCTCCGGAGTGTCTCGTGTTCGAGGATTCTCCCAACGGCATCCGCGCCGCCCTCGCGGCCGGCATGCGCTGCGTTCGGGTCCTCACAGCCGTGACGCGCCACCTGCCCGCTCCGGCCACCGGGCTCGTGATCGACACGTTCGAGAATTTCGACCCTGCCGCGTTTTCGTGAACGGGGGTCAGGTCTTGCATTGACGTACG
>DASPFV010000002.1:0-32581 GCA_035620975.1 Vicinamibacterales bacterium | reverse complement strand
TGGCGCCGACGTCAGAGCAGGCGCCGCTCGGACATTACGTGCTCGCCGACATCTACAACCGGCAGGGACGGCCGCGGGACGCGGCCGAGCAGGTCCGGCTCGCCCAGGCGCTCGAGGCGAGGCTGAAACGGACCGGTGGCTGACAACGGTTCCTGGTTCCGGGTTCAGGGTTCCAGGTTCGGTTCCGGGTTCAAGGTTCAAGGTTCAAGGTTCAGGGTTCAAGGTTCAGGACCGCGAACCATGAACCTTGAACCAGGAACCGAACCCTGAACCCGGAACCCGGAACCAGGCACCTGGACCAGGCACCTGGACCAGGCACCTGAACCAGGCACCCGGAACCAGGCCGGGTCGGTGAGTGCGGGACCGCCGAGCGATTCAGTCCCCGGCTAGAACATCCAGCGCCCGCCGAACGTGATCTGGCGTGCGCCCTGGACCACGGTCGGAGCGTCGAAGAGCACGGTCTCGCCGCTGATCGTGGTATTCGGATACCGCGTCTGGCGCGTCGTGACCGTGTTCGCGTTGAACAGGTTCGTGATGTCGGCGTAGACGCCGAACCGGTTGGTCTGTATCCGGAAGGCCTTCTCCAGCCGCAGGTCCAGCTGATGGAACGCGTCGTTCCGGAGGCTGCCCCGCGGGGTGAGGTAGATCTGCCGGCGCGAGCTGAACGGCAGGTTCAGCTGCGAGTTGCTGTACTGCCCGAACGGCTGGTACGGGCGGCCGCTCAGGCCGGTGTAGTTGGCCCCGATCATCACGTCCACCCGGGGCACCTGATACGAGACATACGCCTTGAATTCGTGTCGTCTCGAGTTGGTCAGCTCCCCCTGCGCGTTGATGATGGCGGTGTTGGGCGAGTTCCACGTCGTGCCCCCGAGCCACACGCCGAACCCGCTGTTGTCGACGTTGCCTTCCGCTTTCGACAGGACGTACGACACCTGGTACCCGAGCCGGTTGCGGAACGAGCTGTTGAGGACGAGCATGAGCCCCTTGTAATCACGATTCGGATCGGCCGTGGCAATCACGTTGCCGTTCGTGTCGATGTACTGATGGCCCTCCGTGTTCCGTATCGTGAAGTTCTCGCTGCTTTCGTCGGCGTTCGCCCAGCGGTAACCGGTGAACGTCTGGTTGGTGTACTCGTTCGTCAGCTGCACGGGCTCGAACGCGGCCCCCTCGATGACGTTGTTGATGAAGTTCCCCGTCTCACGCCAGATTCCGCTCGCCGTCAACCGCAGGGTGTTCGTGAGCTGGATCTCGTAGGCCAGACTGAACTCGTCGGTCCTCGGATGCTTGATGTCGTCGTGTATCCCGTACACGATACCTGGAATGATCACCTCGACGTCGTCGGTCAGATTTCCATCGGCGTCGTAGTACTGGTAGGTGTAGTCCTGCAGGCCGGGCGTCGCCGCCGTGAAGAACCCGGTCGCGGTGCCCTCGTAGTAGCGGCCCCAGAACGCCTTCAGCACGGAGGTGTTCCTGCCGGTGACGTCGTACGCGACGCCGAGCCGGGGGCCCCACGCCGCCGCCGGCGTGTAGACGTCCTCATCGAGCACCGGGCTGTGGCCCCGCATGTGATCCAGCCGCAGGCCGAGGTTCATCGTGAACCGGCCCACGGACCACTGGTCCTGCGCGTACATGGACGTCCGCTTGTTCTTGCCCTGGAAGTCGTAGCCGTACCTCACGCGGTAGTACGGCACACCGCCGTAGAAGTAGTCGTAGAAGCCCGCCGGCCCATACGGCTGGTACTGCGACCGCACGTCGCTGCGCTCGATCTCCGCTCCGAACTTGAAGGAGTGGCTGCCGAACCTCTCGGCGTACTTCGTGAACGACACCTGGAGCTGGTTGCGGCCGCGGTCTGCGTAATAGAGCCCGCCGCCACCGCCGCTGTACTCGCCGGTTGCCCCGTCGAACGAGAACGGCGACGGATCGACCGGATCGAGGTAGTAGTAGCCGTCGTAGCCAGTGAACTTCGCCTCGAAGAGGCCGGTGGAACCGAAGATCTTCCGGTATTGCGCGTTCCAGACCCACTCGGGCGCGTCCTCTTCGACCGTCTGCCGGTCGGTCGCCTGCGACGCCGGCCAGTAGCCGACCCGGCCGTCGAGATTGTACTGGTCGTACTGCACTCCCAGAATCAACGTGTCGGTCGGCGACGCCTGGATCGTGAACTTGGCGTTCAGCCGCGGGCTGACGTCCGTCGAGGTCGTGACCGGTCCCGACGGGTTCGAGTCGGCGTAATACCGCTGCACGCTGCCGAAGAAGAAGGCCTTGTCGCGCTTGATCGGCCCGCCCATCTGCACGGTGTAGTCCGCCAGCTTGTTCAGGACGGCCGCCTGGCCCAACGTCGGGTTGGCGGTGAGAATCTCGTCGTCGAGGTTGTCGCTCGCCAGCGAGTCGTTGGTGTAGCGGATCGAGAAGAGGCCCGAGTACGCGTTGGTGCCCGACTTGGTGATCGTGTTGATGATTGCCCCGGTGAAGCCGCCGTACTCGGCCGCCGCGCCGAGGCCGCCGATCTGGATCTCCTGAATCAGGTTCTGGTTGAAGAACGTCCAGGCCGATCCGCCTTCCGGGTCGCGCGTGTCCACACCGTCCATCAGCAGCGCGTTGCCGTAAGAGCCCTGCGCGCCGTAGGCCGAGCTGCTGTTGATGCCGGGCGCATAGTTCAGCAGGCCGGTGGAGGTCGACGAGTAGATCGGAATGTCGGTCAGCAGATCGTTGCTGATGCTAGTTTCCGTGGCCGTGCTCTTCACGTCGACCGCCGAGGAGGTCGCGCGGACCTCCACGGTTTCAGCGACGTTGGCGAGCCGGAGCGTGAAGTCCACGGTCGACGTGCGGGCCATACCGACGGTGACCTCGGACTCCTGCGGCAGGAAGCCCGGGATGTCCGTCTTCACGGTGTACGTGGCCGGCTGCACGCCCACGAAGCGGAAGCGGCCTTCCGCGTCGGTCACCGTGGTCTGCGACCCCTGCGGCCCGGTCAGCGTGATCGTCACGCCGGGCAGCACGCCGCCCTGGGGATCGGCAACGGTGCCTTCGACGGTGCCGGTCTGGGTCTGCGCCAGGCCGACCGTCGACAGCATCCCGGCACCGAACAGCAGGACGGCCAGCAGATGCGCGAAGCGTCTCATGTCGTCTCCTCCTGCTATTCCTTCCCCGGCGACGTGATGCGATCGTTCTGCGTCGAGTAGATGGCGTACCCGGTGCCGACGGCCATCACCGCGAGGACGAGAATCCCGGTCTTCGTCTTGAAGAACGCCGGCGAGTCCGCGGCGGGGTTCGACTGCTGGCGGGCAGTCCGGCGTGTCTCGGTCACCCTGGTCGGCCGGGCGGCGAGGTCGCGATCCACGACCTTCGACATCGCGGCCGCCAGCTTCGGCGGGTCGGAAGGTGCCGGCCGCGGACGCTCGCCCGCGAGCACCGGCACTGGCGCGAGCGCGATGCACAGGGCCAGAGCGAGGCCACGGCAGGCGCTGCGCGACAGCGATGCACTCTCTGTCACGGAATGCTCCTTTTGATGGGGATGCGCGCGTGACGGCACATGTCGGTCGCACCTGACAGGATGCAGAAACACGCATCCTGCAACCCCGCCAGTGCGGTTCGTCACGGCTCGGAGATTACATCGGAAGCGCGCACGCCGAAAGTGAATTGTGACCCGTCCGCACACGCACGACGTGGCGGTGAGTCCAACGGCTTGAACGGGTGTTTCCACGTTCATGGATTGGGAGGCGAATCGTCCCGTCCGCGAGTGTCGTGCCTGCACGAATTGTTGGAAAAAGGGCGCACTGCCGGCCGCACTCACCCCGAGTATCCAGCCAGGAGCGCTCCAGATATTTGGAGATGGCGTGTCGAATGGCGGCTTCGTTGTCGACTGCGGCGATCCGCCAGGTGGGACCAACGGGACCGTGGACGTGACGAACCGCCGAACCGGCCTCTCAACGCGTGTCGCGATCGCCGGAGCGCATCGCGCGCGTCCGCGTGGCTCGCCCCGCGCTCACGGCCAGGTGCAGGCTGCCCGATTCCGGGACTGCTGTCGAGCTCTGCTAAAATCCGGCCGTGATCGAACGCCACGCGCCGGCCGGCCGCAGCGAGCCGCGGGAGATCGCCGAGCTCCGCCGGCTCAAGTCGGAGCAACCGGATCTGGCGTCCGCGGCCGACCTGCAGATCGAGCTGCTTCAGCTCCAGCGTCGCGTGCAGTCCCGCGTGGCGCTGCCCTCCATCCGCCTCGAGGCCGAGTATCTCAACGCGCTCCTCCCGGGAGGGCCCATCCTGCGGTTCGAGCACCTCCCGATCGACTGGAGCGACGTGCGGTTTCTCCTGCGGGCGACGGCGTCGGCCATGCGCACGCACGACGCCCTCGAGGATACCGAGTGGCGTCGCGCGGACGCGCTCGCGCGCGACGCCGAGCGGCTGCCCGGCGTCGTGCGCTCCTGGTACGAGGCCGTGCGGGACGACGCGCCCGCCCTCGCCCCGGGCGGGGCGGGGCTCGAACCGGTGCTGCAGCAGGTCATGCGGCCGTTCCTCACCCGGGCGGCCGACGCGATCATGGCCCGCAGCGATCTCTCCGCGTGGACGCGCGGCACGTGCCCGCTCTGCGGCGGCGAACCGGACCTGTCGGTCATCACGCCCGCCGCCGATCGGCTGCTCATCTGCGGGCGGTGTGCGGCCCGCTGGCGGTTCGATCAGCTCACCTGCCCCTTCTGCCTCAACGCCGATCGGAGCCGGATCACCTCGTTCGCGAGCCGCGACGGTCAGTATCGGATTTACGCGTGCGACGTGTGCCAGCGCTACCTGAAGGCGTACGATGCCCGGCGCGCCTCACGCCCGGTCATGCCGGCGGTCGACTCGGTGGCCACGCTGCCGCTCGACGCCGCCGCCATGCAAAGAGGCTACAAATAGTGCCGATTGCAGATTGCAGATTGAATTGAGGGAATCAGCGATTGATCAATTGGAAATTGCGCGATTGGCGATTGATCAATTCAATCGTCATTCTGCAATCGGCAATCGGCAATGACTAGTCTTCCTTGAATATGTCGGTGGCTTTCTCGGAGAGCCAGTTGAAGAGATGCCGCGTCTCCCAGAAGCGGTTCTGGTTCGACTCGGCGCCGAGCACGACCACCGCGACCTGGTGGTTGCTCTGCGGGAGGCGGAGGAGCGTGGCCAGGCAGTAGCCCGCCTTGGAGATGAAGCCGGTCTTCCCGCCCAGCACGTCAACGTCCCCGCCGAGCAGCAGGCGGTTGGTGCTGTGGATGTTGAACGAGCGCCGGCTGGTCGAGACGCGGTATTCGACCATCCGCATGATCGGGGCGAGCCGTTCGTCGGCGGTGGCGAACGAGATCAGCCGCGACAGGTCGTAGGCCGACGAGATGTTGTCCGGGTTCAGGCCGGAGGGATCCGCGAACGTGGTGCTCTCGAGGCCGAGCTCGAGCGCCTTCTCGTTCATACGCTCGACGAAGGCGGCCGTGCCCCCGTGCGACACGCGCGCCAGCACGCGGGCGGCCGCGTTGTCCGACGCGATGAGCGTCAGGTGCAGGACGTCGTCCAGGGCAATCCGCTCGTTGGCCCGCAGATAGGTCGTCGAGGCCGCGAACACGTCGCCCCGCTGGACGGTGATCTGCTGGCTCAAATCCGGGTTGTCCTCGAGGAACACCAGCGCGGTCATCACCTTGGTGATGCTCGCGATCGACCGCTTGTCCTGCGCGTTCTCCTCCCAAAGGACCTGGCCGGTCCCCGGATCGAAGAGGATGGCGGCCGCAGCGCGGACATCGGGCACGATCGCCCCGCTCGCGTCGGTCTTGAACCGCGGGGTCATGGCCTCGAGCAGCCGGAGCCGGGCCTGTTCGCGCGCCCGGGCCGCCGCACGTGCCCGGGCCAGCCGGGCCTTCCGCGCCCGGGACGTCCGGGCCGAGTACGTCGGCTTCTTCTTGACGGAGGTATCGCGGGCCGGCGTCTTCGGGCTCGCCGACTGGGCCGAGCCCCCTTCCGCGCCAGCCGGCGGCGCGCAGAGAAACACCCCCAGCAGCAGAGCACAAGCCCGCGCGACGTACAGAGGCTGGATCAGACGCACGATTCCTCCGTCACGGAGACCACGACAGCGGCTGGCTGGGAACAACCGGTGGCGGTGAGAGTGAACGATCGGAGTGTAGCAGCAAGGTCCATTGTCTGCAACCACTTCCGTGGATAATTACGATTCCGCAGGCCTGAAAACGGTTTCCGCGCCCAATCCCGGATGACTTGCCCGAAACGGCCGAACTCGGGTGCCCGGATACAAGACAGATACCAAACGGCACAGCCCGAAGCCCGGCCCGGCAAATTCCTGGAGACCCTGAGGTTGCCGCCTCGACCCCGGGAGGAGAACCGCGGGGCGGAGACAGAAGTCTCCTGTCAGGCAGAATACGTCGTCCGGCGGGCAACTATACGCGGAGGCGACAGAGTCCGCGTGGCCTCGCACCGCAGATGGCCTGGCGCCGCAATGCTCCTGCCCGGCCGCCACAGGCGCTTTGCCACGGCCTTGTCCCGGGCGCTTGTCATGACCTGTTCCCCCACTGTCGTGGTCGACACCGTCGCCAAGACAGCACCGCGTCCCCGCTCCTCATGATCGCGATGATCGCGCCCCCGGCCAGGGCAGGTTCCCCGTGACGCTGCCGGGCTTCAAGCCCCTCCAGATGATCGTCGGACCGACCGATCGCTAAATCCAGTCTCGAGGGTGTCATCCCGCGCCGTCGCTCACTCCGTGTTCGTCCGTGTTTTTCTGTGGCCGCCATTCCGTGTTCATCCGTGTTTTTCTGTGGCCGCTATTCCGTGTTCATCCGTGTTCTTCCGTGGCCGTTCTTCCGTGGCGGTTCTTCCGTGGCCGTTTTTCCGTGGCCACGGAAGTGTAAGCGGCGCGTCGCGGCCGCGATCGATCCAATTGCTTGGTGGAAGAAATTCAACCAGGTTGCTGATATTAGGGCACAGGATCTCCACAATCGAATCGGACCCCGCTGCTCGACGCGCGTTACGGATCTGAAGCGTGGCGCAGGACAGGCGGAAACCCGCCGGAATTTCGGGCGTCTAATGGAACCAGATTCGCGCTTCCAGGCGGCGTGAACTCCGATACTGCCTCGGTACAGGATTTGCTCGTTTTCGGCGCGAGGGTTCCGGCATGATGAGCCTCGTTCGTCTCCTCGGCTACACCACGCTGGCGTGCGGCTGTGTGACCGGCCACTACCGCGAGGTCGCCACGAAGCGTGAGATCACGTACGTCGAGGAGAAAGGCACCACCTGCGAGCACCACGGTCACCGGCGCAACCACACGTTGACGTCGGTGCGGTACGGCGCGCCGGTGGTCACCGCGCGCGCCTCCTGACGTCGCTCCCATCCGACTGCACGTCGGCCGACGTGCCGCGCTTCGATCGTCTGCTGCTCTCCCGTCGATCCGGTAAACTCACGCTGTTGTGTCCGCGTCCAAGCCTTCGAGCCGGGTCCGGCCTCACACCGTGCTCGAAACGGCCCACGGCCGCCTGTCGTTCTTCCACGCCGACTGCCTGGACATCCTCGGAAGCCTCGCCGCGGACCACGTGTCGGTCGTCGTCACGTCTCCTCCGTACAACCTGGGGGTCCGCTACCGGAGCTATGACGACTCGCTGCCGCCGCCCCGGTATCTGGAGTGGACCGGCCGCTGGATCGAGGCCACAGCGCGCGTGCTGTCGCCCGACGGCTCGCTGTTCCTGAACGTCGGGGCCAAGCCGACCGATCCGTGGACGGCCATGGACGTGGCCCAGGCGGCGCGGCAGCACCTCCGCCTGCAGAACACCATCCACTGGATCAAGTCGATCGCGATCGACCGGGACTCGGCCGGTCTCGCCTCGGCCCTCGATCGGGATCTGGCTGTCGGACACTACAAGCCAATCAACAGCGATCGTTTCCTGAACGACTGCCACGAGTTCATCTTCCATTTCACCCGGGAGGGGCGGACGCCGCTCGAGCGCCACGCCATCGGCGTCCCTTACCAGGACGCCTCCAACATCGCGCGCTGGCAGGCGGGCCGCGCCAACCGGCGGTGCCGGGGCAACACCTGGTTCATCCCGTACCGCACGATCCAGAGCCGGGACAAGGATCGCCCGCACCCGGCCACCTTCCCGCCGCGCGTGCCCGAGTACGCGATCCGGCTGCACGGCGTGAGACGCACGCGCCTGGTCCTCGACCCGTTCCTCGGGCTCGGCAGCACGGCCGTTGCCTGCGCGCGCCTGGGTCTGGACTTCATGGGTGTCGAGATGGACGAGCAGTACCTGCTCGAGGCGATCGCCCGCACGAAAGCTGCTCTCAACAGGCAGGATCTGCTGGACGCTCTGGATTGAGCCCGTCGCGTACGGCAATGCAAGACCTGACCCCGATCGCGTTGCGGCCAGGCCGCCGACACTGAGCCCGGGCGTCAGGCCGCCGCGAGACCACGGCCTGCGGGCGTGGAACACGCGCCTTCCGCGGCGCGCGCGGCCGCGCGCGGCCGCGAGCTCGAAGCGAGGCTGCGCCAGCGGAAGCCTGCGCGGTCCTGAGCGCTCGGCCGCCCGCCGTCACGCGGCCCGGACTCGGCTTCTCGAACACCTCAGGCCTGACGGAATTCGCCCTCACCGCCAGGAGCCGAACTCGAGGACCCGAAGCCGACAGCCCGAACCCAGAGCCCCGAGCCGAGAGCCCCGAGCCCGCTCTTCAGAACCGGATCCGCGCGCCGAGCTGCATCTGCCACCGCGACTTCAGATCGTCGCGCGTGTAGAGCTGCTCCGGGGTCTGCAGCACGCCGTTCACGAAGAGGTTCTGCAGGTTGTAGGTCACGTTCGACCCGCTGAACGCGGGCCGCACGACCAGCAGGTCGTTGAAAAAGGCGTACTGGTACAGCCCGCTCTGGTCGTCGAAGAAGTTGATCAGGTTCAGCAGATCCCACGTGATCTCGGCTTTGACCCGCCTGAATGGAAGGCCGAAGTTCACCCTCAGATCGAGCGTGTTGAGCCAGGGAGCACGGCACGCGTTCCGCTCGTGAATCTGCCCGGTGAAGTCGGAGAGACAGCTCTCCGCGTTGACGAACGTCATGAGATCGTCGAAGGTGCCGTTGGTGTACGTGTAGGGCTCGGACGCGCTCGCGGGGATGTAGAGCAGGTCGTTCGTCCCGCGGATGTCCCCGTTGTAGTCGAAGGCGTAGTTGGCCGACCACGGTCGACCCGACTGGCCGCTGTAGAAGACCGACGCCGTGGCCGTGAAGCCCCCGCCGAGCGGGATGTCGTAGCCGCCCGCAATCGTGATGCGGTGGCCCGGATCGAAATTCGACCGCGTGAGCGGCGGATTGTTGGGATCGCCGGGCACGTAGACGTTGCCCCAGTTCGAGGCCGCCTGGGAGGACGTGCCGTCCATGATCGAGCGCGCCTCACCATAGAGATACGACGCGTTCATGAAGAACCGATCCCGGAACGGGCGGTCGACCTTGAACACGAGGCTCCACGCGTCACCCTCGTGCGTGTTCGTCAGGAAAATCACGTCGCTCAGCGTCGGTACCCGGTTGCGCGCGAAGACCGGCCGGCCGTCGGGACGCGAGCTCACCTGCTGCAGGTTGAGGTTCTCGTACCGGATGTCGTTCACGTTGGTCGAGTAGAGGAACTCCGCGGTTCCGATCAGGCCGAAGACGCCAAGGTCCCGGTCGTACGCGATGTTGGTCCGCACGAGCAGCGGATACTTGTAGTCGGGATCGATCAGGTCGATTTCGTTGGTGGCCGCGCTCCCGATCGACGTCGGCTGGCCGAGCGGATCCGGCACGAACGGGATGCGCTGGCTGCCGGTCCCGCGTGGAATGCTCAGCCGGCGGAACTCGATTCCCGTGTTGCCATACTGGTTCGAGAGCCACACGTACGGCGTGCGTCCTCCGAACAGCCCCGCGCCGCCCCGAATCTGCTCCAGGTTGTTGTCGCGCAGCGCGTAGTTGAACCCGACGCGGGGGGACCAGAGCACGTTGGACGGCACCTCGTCCGTCGCGTAGCCGAAGGCCGCCACGGTAGCCGGGTTCGCCGTCGGCTTGTCGGGGAACGTCGGCAGGTCGGCGCGGACGCCTGCCGTGACGGTCAGCCTCGAGGACGGCCGCCACTGGTCCCCGGCGTAGAAGCCGAACTGCCGGACCCGGAACTCGGCGGCCTGCTGTGGATCGGACGTCAGCGAGAAGCTGTAGTCGAACGACTGCGCCAGGCCCTGCTCGAACAGGTCGAGGTTGTCGAACGTGTAGTTGCCGAAGTTGTCGCGAATGAACAGATTCCGGAACTTGAAGAACTCGTTGTGCGTGCCGATGGTGAAGGTGTGGTTGCCCTTCAGCCAGGTGAGGTCGTTGGTAATCTCCAGGACGTCCTGATCCAGCTCGTTGGCGGTCGAGAAGTTCTCGCGACCCGCGCGCACCGTGCCGGAGCTGAGGGTCACCTGCACGAACGGGAATGGCCGCTGCTCGGTCGGATTGGCCCCGCGCCGATCCCGGATGCGCTGGTACGTGAAACGCAGCTCGTTCACGGCGCTTCCGAACGTGCTGTTCAGCTGGGCGACCGTCGAGTTCGTACTGTTCTCGATTCGGTAGAACGCATCGGGCATCAGGTACGACGACACGGTCGGCCGCCCGATGTCGTTGACCCCGTCGAGATAATTGTGCCGCACGGTCAGATGATGCCGGCCGGCCACGTTGAAGTCGCCCCGGGCAAAGAACTTGTCGCTGTTCACCGTCCGGATGAACTCGTCCTTCCCGCCGGGGTCGTAGCCGTAGCGGTTCTGCAGGATGCTGATGAAGCGATCGATCTCCGGCTCGCGGCCGAACTGCTGGCCGCTCCCGCTCACCGAGAGGCCGGACGGGTTGTCGCGCCGGCCCCAGTCGACGTTGCCGAAGAAGAACGCTCGGTTCTCCACGATCGGCCCGCCCAGGCTGGCGCCGAACTGCTGATCCTTGAACTCGCCCACCGCCGTGCCCGTCGGGCTGTCGCCCACCCAGTCCTGGTTGCGGCCGAAGAAGTAGCCCGTGCCGCGCAGGGCGTTGGTCCCGCTACGCGTAATGGCGTTGATGCCGCCGCCGGAGAACCCTCCCTGCCGGACGTCGTACGGCGAGACCACGAGCTGCAGCTCCTGGATGGCATCCAGGCTGATCGGCTGCGCCTCGGTCTGGCCGCCGGGTGTGCCGGAGGCGGCGAGACCGAACAGGTCGTTGTTCACGGCGCCGTCAATCTGCACGTTGTTGTAGCGGTTGTTGCGGCCGGCGACCGACAGCGAGAACGGGTCGTCGTTGGTGCCCGTCGGATTGAAGTACGGCGACGTCCGCGCGATGTCGACGAGGTTGCGCGAGATCGTCGGCAGCGTCTCGACGGCCTTCTGCGACACGTTGTCGGCCGTGCCCGCACGTGAGCTGTCGATGATCGAGCTCTGCCCCACGACCTGGACCGTCTCGGTGACGGTCTCGAGCTGCAGCGTGAAGTCGGCCGCGCGCTGCTCGCCGAGCGCAACCTGTATGTCCGGCTGCTCTTCCCGCCGGAACCCCGTCATGCTCGCGGAGATCGTGTAAGGGCCGACACGCACGTTCAGGATGCTGTAGCGGCCTTCTCCGTCGGTGACCGCCTCGTAGGTGGTCCCCGTGGGCGTGTGGACCGCCGTCACCGTTGCGCCCGGGAGCCGGCCTCCCTGCGCGTCGGCGACGACGCCGGTAATGCTGCCGGTCGTGACGGTCTGCGCCGAAACGGCGGTGGCGGCGAGCAGCACGCCCAGCAGGAGCGGCAGGCTGCGCAGCGCCCGAGTACGCAAGCTCATTGAATCTCCCCCCAGTACACGTTGCAGGACGGAATGGGCCGACCGTTCGCGGCTTCAGCAGGATGCTGACGAACGCATGCTCACGGGAAATGGGAACCCACCGCCCGCCTCCCATCCAGGCCGGCGTTCTTCAGCGGCCTGTTCGTGAAGGGACGACGAACGAGAAATGAAGGACTCGGCCCGTGTGTACGAGCGGGATTATATCGCAGGCGAAACGTCGGGGTGATGAAGATCAGGTAACGCCCGGGTGAACGACAGCGCGGCGCGCGAACGAAACGCGTAAATCGCTCGCGCACGTCGGCCTGTGCCGACTACTTGCTGGTGCTCACCGGCGGCGGCGGCGGCCGCAGCGAGTACTCCGTGCGGTGCTGTGTCGAGACGTCGGGCCGCTTGACCCGAACCTCGATCGTTCGCCGCTTCTTCCGCGGATCCGGGTTGTTGGAGTAGTACCCGATCACGTAGTAGTCGCTCGTCTCCGCGTCGATGCGCTTGAGCGCCTTGTCGAAGTCGTTCTGATTGACGACCGCGATGCCGCCGGTCAGCTCGGCCAGCACGCGGAGGCTGTCCTGCGACTGCCGCACGTAGGCCTGCCATTCGACCATGTCGACCTGCTCGTCCAGATCCGGCCCGCCGACGAGCCCGCGGGGATCGATCGTGTAGATCGTCGCGTTCGCGCGGTTGGCCGCGCGCGTCAGCTCGGCGAGCTCCGCGACGAGATCGGCATCGGCGAACTTGTTGTTCTTCGTCATCATGAACGGGTTGTAGTCCTCGGTCGAGCTCCCGCTGCCGTCGCTTCCGTCGCTCCCCTGCGGACGGCCGTAGCGTTCGGCCTCGAGCTTCGCCCGCGTCTGGGCGAAGGGATTGAAGTCGTACCCGTTGCTCACGTAGATGAACGCCTTCCGCCGGTTGTGCACCTGCTCGAGCGTCTTCATGATGTCGTAGGCCGTCGAGAAGGCGACGTGCGCGCGGTAGCGGACTTCCGGCGGTCCCTGCGCCCCTTCCGGCACGTCCAGGATGTCCTTGGGCGCCAGCCCCGCGCCGGAGATCTTGTTGATGGCCTGGTCGAGACGCTTGAGGTCGTACGTGAGATCGATCGCGAGCGACGAGGGACCCGTCGACACGATGCCGAACATGTCCCCCTCGTGAATGAGCTCTTTGCGGACCTTCTTGAACAGCTCGCGGATGCGGCCCGTGTTGCGGAAATCGAGGTGCAGATCGTCGACGAAGATGATGAAGATTCGGCCGGCCGCGTCGTTGGTCGGCTTCGAGGGGGGCAGGATGATGCCCTCCTGCGCGGGTGGCGGCGGCGGCGCCGCGACGTTGTAGGTCCTCCCGCCGTGCGTCAGCGTAAACGAGACGACCTCCTGCTTCACGCCGTCCTCGAAGATCTCGAACTCCTCTTTCTGCAGGTCCGCGACGAACTGCCCCCGGCCGTCGCGGACGATGACGTCGCTCGTGATCAGCTCGACCCCGGTGCGGAACACCTGGCGATCGTCCCCGGGAGCCGGCGCCGGCTTCTCGGGCGCCTGCTGCGCCGGTTTCGCGGGGGTCGCGGGGTTCTGCGCCGAGGGCGCGGTGCCGGCGGCGATTGCCGCGGCCAGCGCCAGCGGACCGGTGAGGCGGCGACGGAAGTGTGCCTGCATAGGTCGATTATACAGAGGTCAGTCCGCGCCGCCTTCGTCTTCGGGCCCCGCGGCCTCGGCCTCGGGCTCGCTCCCGACGAAGGCATCCGCTTCTTCCCTGGGACGCGTGACCGACTCAGTGTCGGGACCGGTGCCGGCGTCGGCCCCGGTGCGCCGCCGCCTCCGCCGGCGGGATCCGACCGCGGCCCGCAGGCGCTCGAACACGACCTCGTACTGGTCGAGCCCGGCAGTCACTTCGTCCGCGGTCACCCACGTGTCGGGGTTAAGACGTTCGGCTTCAGCTTTCAGCTGGTCTCGCCGGACCGGGTCTGTGATCCGCTCCGAGATCCGGGCCAGGACCTCGGCGTAACGGGCTCGAAGCCGCTGCACTCCCTCGGCCCCGAGCCGGGCGTGGGCGGCCGTGGGCGTCTCGTCGGTGCTCGCGAATTCGACTGGGCCGTCGCCGTCGGAGAGCGCATCCAGCTCCGCGGTCTCGAGCTCGACCATGGATGCGGGCGGCAGTTCATGCCCGGGAGCGCCTTCCGCAGACGGCCCGCCTGCCGGGCCTTCGACGTCGGGCCCGGTGAACCGCGTCCCTTCGACCGCGGCGGGGTCTGCCGGGGCCGCCGGACCAGGTGGCGGGTGACGATGTCGTGGCCCGGGTCCGCCGGTTTCGCGCCGTGTGTGAGCGTCGCGCCGACGTTCCGGCTGGCCCGGACCGCGTCCGCCGCCGCCTCCCGTTCTCGGCTGGCTCCTTCGCTCGGTCGGGGCGTTCTGCCCTTTCAGGATCTGGGTCCAGTCGAACTCGACCGAGGGGTTGGATTCCTCGATGCGTCTGATGGCGTCCTCGTCGAGCGCGGCGCGGCCGACCTTGACGCCGGGAGGCGTGCGGAACCAATAGAGGATGCGCGAGCGGGACTTGCCGCGCCGCCGCTCGGCGTGTACGACGAAGGTGTTCTCGTACCCGCGCTTGTCGCGGCTGAAGCGGAGATACGGCAGAGCTATTTCCTCCTCTGGGCGGCTCCGGCCTTCGTGCCTGCGCTGCCGGCCTTGCGGGCCGCCGGCTTGCCGCGCGCGCTTCGCGAGGCGGTCCCGCGGCGGGGTACTGGAGCCGGCCGCTTCTTCGGCGCCGCGGTCCGGGGCTTCGATGAAGACGCCGACGCGGGCCGTGCGCCCTCGGCCGCTCGCCGCGGCTCGGCAGGCGCACGCCTGGGCTCGGCCGGCGATCGGTGGACTAGAGTGAACCGCGTCTGGTCGCCAATCGTGTGATAGCTCCAGATTTCCGAGACGTTCACGTCGTTCTCGGCCGCGAGCCGCCGAGCGATGTCGACCGACCCCGCAGGCACGTAGAGGTGGAATGGCGCACGCGCCCTGCCGAGATGCGCCCACTGCGCTCGCGCCTCGAGGTGATTGACCGACTCCGACGTCTCCACCTCGACCGTCCCCATCAGCTTGCGCCCGCGATCGGCCGCTGTCAGCACGAGGTCGGGAAAGATCTGCATCTGCCCGATCCTCACCGGCACCGTCTGATCCTCGCCGATGTTCGCGGTGACATCGTGCCGCCTCTTGAGCTTCACCTGCAGCAGCCGGATGACCCGATCATGTTCGAGCTGCTCACGGACGGGGCGCACGAGGATTGGGCTCACCAGGACCTCCCGCAGGAGAATCGACGCCAGGACTGCAGGCTGAAAAGAGCCGTCAATTATAGGCAGGTTCGGCGCCGTTTGTATAGCGCCCGCACGGGGATACGGCCGGGGCCGCTTGACGGGGATCCCTTTTGCCATGAGAATGATGCGGTGATTGCCTGCGCCGAGGGCGAGTCGGTCGAATCGTCCACCCGCACCATCCTGATCGTTGACGACGACCGTTCGGTGGCGGACACGTTCTGCCGCATGCTCACTCTCGAGGGCTTCCGCGTGGCGACGGCCCTCTCGGCTGAAGCCGGGCTGGAGCTGGCCGACTCGGTGCGGCCCGACGCGATCATCCTCGACATGAGGATGCCCATCACCAACGGCCTCCAGTTCCTCAGGCTCGTGCGGGCGCGCCCGCATCTCGGCGACGTCCCGGTTGCCATCGTCACGGGCGACTATTTCCTGCCGGATCCCATTCAGAACGAGCTGAAGACCCTCGGGGCGGCGATTCGCTTCAAGCCCCTGTGGCTCGAGGACCTGATCACGCTCGCTCACTCGCTCGTCTCGGCGTGAACGACCGCTTCCTGCGTGCGCTCCGGCGCGAAACCGTCGACACGACCCCCGTCTGGTTCATGCGGCAGGCGGGGCGCTACATGGCCGAGTATCGCGCGCTCCGAAAGCGCTACACGCTGCTCGAGCTGTGCGCCAGCCCCGAGCTGGCCGTCGCGGTGACCCTCCAGCCGCTCCACGCCATCGAGGTCGACGCCGCCATCCTCTTCTCGGATCTGCTGCTGCCCTTCACGCCGATGGGACTTCAGTTCGACTTCGTGCACGGCGAAGGGCCGGCCGTCGACAACCCCATCCGCGCGCCGGATGACGTGGCCCGCCTGAAGCCGTTCGAGCCGCGCGAGGCGCTGGGGCACGTGCTCGAAACGATCCGCATTCTGCGCCGCGAGCTGGCAGGGCGAGTGCCTCTCATCGGTTTCGGAGGCGCGCCGTTCACCCTGGCCGCGTACGCGATCGAGGGAGGACCCTCGACGAGCTACGCCCTGACCAAAGCGTTCATGTACACGCACCCGCAGGCGTGGCACCGCCTCTGCGAGACCTTTGCGGCGGCCATGGCCGATTATCTTCGGGCGCAGGTCGAGGCGGGCGCCCAGGCCCTGCAGGTGTTCGACTCGTGGGCCGGCGCGCTGAGCAGGGCGGATTACCGGGAGTTCGCGCTGCCTCATACGAAGCGCATCTTCGATGCGCTGAAAACCAGTGGCGTCCCACTCATCCATTTCGGCGTCGGCACGAAGGCGATCCTGGCCGACCTCGCCGAGGCAGGTCCCGACGTCGTCGGCGTCGACTGGCGATTGCCGCTGGACGACGCGTGGGCGCTGGTCGGCAGCGGGCTCGGCATCCAGGGCAACCTCGACCCGACGCTGCTCCTCGGCCCCCGCGACCGCCTGCTCACGGCGGCCGACGACGTGCTGCGGCGCGCGAGCGGGCGGCCGGGTCACGTGTTCAACCTGGGTCACGGCGTACTGCCCTCGACGCCGGTCGAGAACGTCCAGGCACTCGCGCGCCACGTCCACGAACGCGGCCGCACCCGACAGCCGGACGCTGAAGCCCGAAGCTGAAGCTCGAGACCATGCCTTTCGACGTCGTGGTGATCGGCGCCGGCATCACCGGCCTGGCCGCCGCGTTCGAGTCGGGCCTGCGTGGCGCGCGCGCGGTGGCGCTCGAGGCCTCCGACCGCGCCGGCGGTCTCATCCGCACGGAGCACGTCGACGGCTTCACCATCGAAGCCGGTCCCGATTCGATGCTCGCGCAGAAGCCGGCGGCCATCCGCCTGTGCGAGGAGCTCGGCCTCGGGCCGCGGCTCATTTCCACGAAGCCGCCGCGCACGGCGTTCGTGCTCAAGGGCAGCGTGCTGTACGCGCTGCCCGCTCCTTCGATTCTCGGAATCCCGACGACCTGGCGCGGGCTCGCGCGCTACGATCTGCTCGCGAGGAACGAGCGCCTCCGCGTGGCGCTGGAGCGCGTGCTTCCCCGGCGGCGCGGCGCCGAGCAGGACGAGAGCGTCGCGTCGTTCTTCCGCCGACGCTTCGGCCCCGCAACCGTGCCGCTCATCGCCGAACCGCTCCTGGGCGGGATTCACGCCGGCGACATCGATCGGCTCTCCGTTCGATCGCTGTTCCCGCGCCTGGTGGAGGCCGAAGCGCGCACGGGCAGCGTCCTGCGCGCATACCGGCGCCGCACGGGCCTGTCCAGCCGTGAGGGCCTGTTCCGATCCCTGTCGTCCGGCATGGGCGATCTCGTTTCGGCGCTCGTGCGCCGGCTGCCGCCCGACGGTCTTGTCCTGGGGTCACGGGTGACCAGTCTCGTTCGTGGCGACGGCGAATGGGGAGTGGAAACGGCCACGGGAACGATTACCGCACGCGCCGTCGTCCTGGCGATTCCGGCGGGGGCGGCCGGCGCTCTGCTCGCGCCCGTTGACGCGGCGGCCGCCCGGCTGTGCGCGGAGGTGCCCTACGTTTCCACGGCGAGCATGGCGCTGGCGTTCCGGCGCGGCAGCGTCCGCCATCCGCTCGAGGGAAGCGGCTTCGTGGTCGCGCGCCGGTTCAGCAGCGCGCGGATCACGGCGTGCACGTGGGTCTCGTCCAAGTGGGAGGGGCGCGCGCCGGAAGGCCACGTGCTCCTCCGCGTGTTCGTCGGAGGATCGCACGATCCGGCGGCCGTGGCGCTCACGGACGAGGAGCTGGCCGCCGTGGCGCTGCGTGACATCGCGCCGGTGCTGGGCATCGAGGACGCTCCCCTGTTCACGCGCGTCTCGCGGTGGGTCGATGCGGGCGCCCAGCACAACGTGGGGCAGCTCGAGCGGATGGCGCGGCTCGAAGCGCGCCTGGCGTCGCTGCCGGGCTTGTTCGTGGCCGGCAGCGGCTTTCGAGCCGTCGGCATTCCCGACTGTGTCGCCGACGGCCGGGCGGCAGCCGCGGCCGCGGCGCACTACGCTAAGATGGCACGATGAAAGGTTCAAGGTTCAGGGTTCCGGGTTCAAGGTTCGGGGTTCAGGGTTCAAGGTTCGGGGTTCCGGGTTCAAGGTTCAAGGTTCGCGGTTCCTGGTTGCTGCTTCAGGTGACTGTCGTGGCCGGGCTTTGCGTGGCGGCGCTGGCGCAGGCGCCGGACGTCGCGAGCATCCTGGCCGACATCAAGCAGCGCGACACGGGGCAGCTGGCGGTCTCGGAGGAAGACGGACGCTTCCTGCGCGTGCTCGTGGCGTCGAGTGGCGCGAAGCGGGCCCTCGAGATCGGCGGCGCCAGCGGCTACAGCGCGATCTGGATCGGCATGGGCCTGCGCGAGACCGGCGGCCGGCTCGTCACCATCGAGTACGAGGCCGCGCGCGCGAAGGAGCTCGTCGACAACGTCAAACGCGCAGGGCTGTCCGACGTGGTGCAGGTCGTGACCGGCGATGCGTTCCGGGAGATCCCCAAGGTCCCCGGCACGTTCGACTTCGTGTTCCTGGACGCGTGGAAGAAGGACTACAAGCGCTTCCTCGATCTCGTCTACCCGCGCCTCGACGCCGGCGGCGTCTTCGTGGCGCACAACGTCGTCAACAAGCGAAACGAGATGGAGGACTTCCTCGAGGCCGTGCACGCGCACCCGTCGCTGTGGACGACCATCGTGTCGCCGTCGAGCGAAGGGATGTCGGTGTCGCTGAAGCGCCGGTGAGCGGACCTACTCGTCGTCGACTTCTTCGACGACCGCCGGGGCGACGGGAGCGGCGACCTTCTTTGGCGCCCGTTTCTTGCGGGGTTTCCCCGCGCGCAGGCCGGCCGGCACCGGCTCGTCGCTCGGCTCGAGGCGGGACATGCTGGTGAGAAACTTCTTCACCCCGTGCTCGTCGAACTGCACGCGGGTATAGGCATCCTCCACCGCAATCACGGACCCCAGACCGTAGGTGGGCTCGACGACCCGGGCTCCGACCTCGAACCGCTTCATCACGGGCTCCTTCGCGCGCGGAAGGCCGCGCCGAGGCCCCACCGCAACCTACAGACTATATGACAGTTAAGGTTGACGTCAACCTTGCGGGATTGGCCCGCAATCGGCAACACTCGTCAGACTGGACGGTTCATGACCGCGCCTCCCGTGCACATCATCGGCGTCTCGCTCGATCTCGGCGGCAACCGCCGCGGCGTCGACATGGGGCCGTCGGCCTTCCGGATCGCCGGCATCGGCGAGCGATTGTCGGCGCTCGGCGTGCCCGTCGTCGATGCGGGCGATCTGGTCGCGCCGATACCCGAAATCAAATCCGTGGGGGATCCGCGCAAGAAGTACATCCGCGAGATCGCGCGCGTGTGCGAGCGGCTCTACAAGTCGTCGCTGTCGTCGCTCGAGCGGGGCGCGCTGCCGCTCGTGCTCGGCGGCGATCACAGCCTCGCCGCGGGCTCGGTGGCGGCAAGTGCCGAGTTCCTCCGTCGCGAGGGGAAGCCGCTGGGCCTCATCTGGGTGGACGCGCACGGCGACATGAACACGCCCGAGAGCTCGTCGAGCGGCAACGTGCATGGCATGCCGCTGGCCTCGCTCCTGGGCCCCGAGCCGGCGGAGTTGTCGCGCATCGGCGGCTTCACGCCCAAGGTGCTGCCCGAGCACACGGTGCTCATCGGGATCCGCAACCTCGACGAGCACGAGAAGGAGGCCGTGCGCGCCTCCCGGGTACACGTCTTCACGATGAAGGACATCGACCGCGCGGGGATCGCCGCGGTCGTCGAACAGGCGATCGCACTCGCCGCGCGCGGCACCGCCGGGCTGCACGTGTCGTTCGATCTCGACGTCTGCGATCCCGCCATCGCGCCCGGCGTGGGCACGCCGGTCAAGGGCGGGCTCGACTATCGCGAGGCGCATATGGTGATGGAGATGATCGCCGACTCGGGCCTGCTGCGCGCGCTCGACCTCGTCGAGGTGAACCCGATCCTCGACGACCGCAACATGACCGCCATCCTCGGAACCGAGCTCGCCTGCTCAGCGCTCGGCCAGGAGATCCTCTGACGCTGCTGCGGGGAACTGGCCGGTGGAAGCCGGAAGCTCGGAGTTGATACCATTCCGACCCAGACTGACTTGATGACAGGAGGATCCATGCGACGATTCGTGCTCACCCTGGCGGCGGCTGCACTGGTGGCGTCCGGTCCCGCGCTGCAGGCGCAGAAGACTACCCAGGTCCACCCGGGCAAGGGCGGAAGCCCGCACGTGAAGAGCGAGTGGACGATAGACGGCGCGAACATCTCGATCGAGTACGGCCGGCCGTCATTGAAGGGACGCGCCGAGGCCGAGATGATGCCGCCCGGCAAGCCCTGGCGCACGGGCGCGGACGAAGCGACGGTGCTGACGACGGACAAGGCGCTGAAGTTCGGCAGCCTGAGCCTGCAGCCGGGCAGTTACACGCTCAACACGCAGCCGGGCGCGGAGTGGCAGCTGATCGTGGGCAAGCTCGGCAAGCCGGGGCAGTGGGGCGTTCCCTACCAGTCCTCGCTCGAGATCGGCCGCGCGCCGATGAAGGCGGGCAAGACGACCGCACCGGTCGACCAGCTGACGATCTCGATCGACGACACGCCGGCGGGGGGAACCCTGCGCGTCGAGTGGGGGAACACCAGCGCGTCAATTCCATTCACCGTGGGTTAGAAACAGGTGCTGGGCCGGCGCTCATCGGAGCCGCCGGCCGGTGGTGCGATTGCGCGGGCGCCCGGCTCGTTCGGGCGCTCGCTCGTCTCCGACAACGAGTCGCGATCGGCCGATCCTGCCTTCCGGTTCACTGACGCACCCTCAGCCGTCCCGGTCCCCTTCCTCATCCTCGTACCACGCATCGTGGTCCGACCACTCCTGGCATCGCAGGCACTGCGTTGCGCTCCACTGTTTCGAGCACCCGGGACACTCGCCGTGGGTGTCGAAGGTGTGCCAGACGTGGCCGCAGCCCGGGTTGCAGCCCCACAGATCCTGCCGCGTCGGCCGCCAGCCGCACCGCGGGCAGCGGACGCCGGCATGACGGTCGCGGAGGATCTCGTCGACGTCGACGATGGGCTTCTGCGGGGCGCGGACGAAGGCAACAATCATTGCCGATTGCCGAGTGCCGAATGCCGAGTGAATTGGCTCATTGCAGGATTGCGGATTGATGATTGGCGATTGGTGGATTTGTGGATTGGGGGTCTGACTAGCCGCAGTGAATACCAAAGATAGCAAAAAGGGCTGCTGTCGGCCAGACGCGTCGATCGCGTTCCCGTCAGCGGCAATTCGGGTCAGCGGTAAGATTCTGATCCAGCGTGGCCTCGAGCGATTGTCCCTCCGCGGCACAGGTGCGAGCCGAGCTCGATCGAATCCTCGCGAGCGAGATCTTCACGCGTTCGGAGAGGCTGTCTGCCTATCTGAGGTTCATCGTCGAGCAGACACTCGCCGGCGAGGGCGATGCCCTGAAGGAACAGGTCATCGCGATCGAGCTCTACGGCAAGGGGGCGGATTTTAGGACCGCCGCCGATCCAATCGTCCGCGTCGACGCCCGACGGCTGCGGGACAGGTTGCGCGAGTACTATGCGTCGGCGCCGCCTGGCGTCGTCGTCATCTCGGTCCCCAAAGGCAGTTACACGCCGGAGTTCAGGGCGACCGCGCCAGCGGTAACGCCGCCCGACGATCGTACGTCCGCGCCGGCCGGTCAACGCGCGACCTCCTTCGGATATCGGGTTGCGGGCGCGGCGGTCCTTGCGATCGCCGCTGCTGGGTGGCTCCTGGTCAGTCCGTTCAGGTCTCGCGAAGCCGAGCCGGTGCGCCTGCTGACGGTGACCTCGCTGCCGGGCGCAGAGGAAGACCCGTCGCTCTCGCCGGACGGCAACTTCGTTGCCTTTTCGTGGATGGGCGCGGACGGTAACCCCAACGCCGACATCTGGGTGAAAGCCGTGGACGGCGACGCCATGCGCCAGCTCACCAATACACCCGACATCAACGACAAGTTCCCGGCATGGTCGCACGACGGCCAACATATCGCGTTCACCAGGTTGGTCCCCGGCGCGTCGAGCGTCTGGATGGTGTCGGCCCTCGGTGGACCCGAGAAGTTGATCGCAGATCGGGGTGAGGCGCCGTCATGGCTGCCCGATGACGGGTCGATCGTCATGACGTCGCGCAGCCCGGAAGGCCGCCCTTCACTCGTCCAGTACATTCGCGAGTCCGGCGAGCGGCGACAGCTGGTCGAACTCCCTCCTGGCTTCAGGCTGAGTCACCCGAAGGTCTCGCCGGACGGCAAAGCCGTCGCGTTTCTCGGGAGCGCGGTCGGCCGCGCCGCGGTATTCCTCACGAGCCTGACCGGTGGCGAGGCGACACAGCTCGTCGACTGGACCGCCGGTTTGATCGGCTCGCTCACGTGGACTCCGGACGGACGCGATCTGCTCTACTCACGCCCCGAGATGAGCGGACGGCGGTTGGTCCGGCTCACGGTCGGCAGCTCGAAGGGCCCGGTGCCAGCCCTTGGCGTACCTGACAGTTCTTTCGCGTCCTCGGCGGTACGCCGGGGAGCGGGAGGGGCCTATCGTGTCGCCATTTTCCGGGGAGAGCCGGATACCAACCTGCGATTGATCGATCTGCGGGCGCCGCGACAGGGCGGGATCATCGATGCCGTCACCAAGTTCTCCGAGGCGACCAGAAACGACCTGCCGGGACGCTTTTCAGGCGATGGCTCGCTGGTGGCGTTCATGTCGGATCGAAGCGGAAGCCAGCAGGTTTGGGTAGCGCGGCGTGATCAATCGGAACTCCGGAGCGTAACCAGGCTGGTGGATGCCTTCATCAGCGTCGGCTCGTGGTCTCCGGATGGCCGATCGATTGCCTTCGACGCGACGATTGCTTCCAACACGGACATCTACGTCGCCTCTCTCGACGGCGGACCTGCCAGGCGCCTCACTGAGGGTCCGGCAGTCGAGAGGGACGCCGAATGGTCACATGACGGGAATTGGATCTACTACGCTTCCGACGAGACGGGGCGGTCGGAGATCTGGAGGATGTCCTCCATCGACGGCCGGTCGCGGGCGAAGTTGACTTCTGATGGAGGATTCGATCCGAGGGAGTCGCCAGACGGTCAATACGTGTATTTCGTCGCCGACACCCGATGGTACGGCCTCGGGACACGCACCAGGCTCTCGCGGGTCCCGGCGCAGGGAGGCGCCGCGTCGCTCGTATATCCGGACATCGTCGCCGGGGCATGGGGACTCGCCGGCGACCGCGTCGTGTTCCTTGTCCCCCGGCGTGGTTCCGATGCCTATGATGAACCCGACGTCGTGGCGACGTACGACCTCGTCCGTCGGCGCATGGAGGAGGTAGGGCCGCTGTCATTCCGGGTCGCCCCGGCGTTTGCCAACCGCTTCCTCGCCATCTCGCCGGACGGACGATGGGCGCTGGCGCCTCATATCGATCGTTACGATCGCGACATCCTGGTCCTCGATAACTTCCGCTAGGGCAGAACCCGACGTGATTCCGCGACCAGCGCTCTCCTTCAACCGACGGGCCCGAGCACGCAAGCGTCGCCGGTCATCGGGGGGCGTTCCGTGCAGATTCGAGGCCAGCCTCGTCGCCTTCCAGGTAAACCACCGTAAAGACCTGCCGTACCGGCGCCGGGCGCGCCATCGTCCTCCCTGCGACGGGAGGCGGACGTGCGAGCTGTTCTGCGGGCTGGAGCGGTGGCGGGTGTCCTGACTGTCGGGCTGGTTGCGGCTCCAGGCGCCGCGGCAGTACAAGGGAGGGAGCCCGCGCTCGACCTCCGAATCGTCGGCTCCGCTGCTCTGGACCGCGCTGAGATCGACCGCGTACGTCAGACTGTCACTGAGCTGCTGGGCTCCGCCGGTATCGACGTCGTATGGCACGAGTGTCGGGGCGAACGCTGTGGTGACCCCTCCGGCAGCCAACGGTTCCTGCTGGTCCTTCTCCTTCCGTTCGACAGTCACCTCAACCCGACGATCTCGGGCGAACTGGTTCGCGATCCTGCGACGAAGTTGCCGAGTCTGGTGGTGTACGTCCCGAGGAACGCGGCCGTCGCGCAGGAAATCCGCCGAAGTTCCCGCGCGCGCGCGCACCCGGTGCTCGCGGCTCTGACGACAGGCCGCGTGGTCGGGCTGACGATCGCGCACGAGGTCGGCCACTCGCTCGGGCTGGGTCACGCGCGCTCGGGCGTGATGAAGGCGCGGCTCGATCCGCAGGACATCCTCGACCTCCACAGGTCCCGGTTGTCCTTCCCGCCCGAGACGCGGCGTCTCGCCGCCAGATCTCTGGCAGCCGTTCCATCTCCTATCGGCAGCTGGAGGTCGGGACGGGTCGACGGGCCTTCTGTCGAATCCTCACGGCCGCCGGGCGCCGGTATATCCGGTTTCACGATCTGCGGCACACGGCCGCCAGCTTCTGATTCCGAAGGGCGAGTCGTTGGCGTATGTGCGGGGCCACAGCGGGCACCCGGTAGCAGATGACCGTGAATGCGTATGGTCCGCTGGTGCCGGTGTGAACCGAGCGGAGGTGGATCGGCCGGACCATGGGAGGCACCGGCTGTGAACCCGCGCAACGGACGGCGAACTGATGGTGGGCCGCCCGGGGATCGAACCCGGGACACCCTGATTAAAAGTCAGGTGCTCTACCACTGAGCTAGCGGCCCGCAGCTTGTCGGATCGTAGCACGCGCCCAATAGACGGCGGCTCTGCGTCGGGGCTTGCCCCGGTCCCTTTCCCCATTTCTATCCAAGACGCGCGTCCAGCAGCCCGGCTCAGCCCGTGCGGCGCGACCACGTGGGACCGACGCGGTCCGGCACGTCGAGCGCGGTGAAAACACCCAGCGCCTCCGCGCGGACCAGGAAGCGCTGCCGCTGATCCTCGAGTACCTTCACCTCGTCGTCGAAATCGGCGAGATGCTTTTCGTACACGACCATCTCGCTCCAGTACTCGACGAGCAGATACCGCGCCGGGGCCGCCAGATCCCGCAGGAACGAACTGCCCAGGAACGACCGGCTGCGCCGCGACAGCTTCGTCCACTCGCCGTCGGCGCCGTAGAACCGCTCGAAGTCCTCGCTGCGGTCGGGAACCGTTTCGAACTGCCAGACGACAGCAACCAAGAGCCATCCTCCTCGGGGACAGGTCAGCAGTGTATCAGGCTCATCCGGGGGAGCCGATCAGGCGAACCGTTCGTTGAACCACCGCGCCGCCTGCTCCATCTCCCGCGGGAGGAGCGCATGGCCGGTGTCGAACCACGAGACGGTCACGTCGGCGCCCGCCTGAGTCAGGAGGGCGGCGAGGCGCTCGGTCGAGGGCTGCGGCACCATCGGGTCCTGCCGTCCTGCCGAGATGAGGATCCGCTTCGTCTTGAGGGCGGGCAGGGCCGCCGGTTCGAACGGCACCATCGGCCGCAGCAGCACCGCGCCGGCGAGCGCGGATGGTTTCGACAGCAGCAGGCTCGCAGCGATGTTGGCTCCGTTCGAGTAGCCGAGGGCAACGACGCGTGTCGGGTCGAATCCGTAGTGCGCCGCTGCCTTGGCGATGAAGTCCGCGAGGTCGTCGGTCCGGCGCCGGAGATCCTCCTGGTCGAAGACGCCCTCGGCAATCCGGCGGAAGAAGCGGGGCATGCCGTTCTCGAGGACGGCGCCGCGCGGGCTCAGGATGGCGGAGTCGGCGCTGAGCATCCGGGCGAGCGGCACCAGGTCGCTCTCGTCGCCGCCCGTACCGTGCAGGGCGAGAACGGTTGGCGCGGCGAGCGTGGCGGCCGGGACGAAGCGATGAACGAAGCTGAGAGACATCTCGGAGCCAGCGGTGCACATCTCCGGCGGTCGCTCGACACCCGAGCGCCCGCGCTCGAACCGACTCTGCCGTAAGACGCCCGCTGCAGAATCCGCGTTTCAGCCCGGGCGTGCAGCGTGGGGTTCATCGCGGGATCGACAGCCCCGCTGTGCTATCGTGTCGGCGCGACCTTGGCCGGCCTGCCCGGCGGGCCGCCGCTGTTGCATGGCGACCTGTCCCCGCTGCAAGGGGCATCTGACCGACTCCCATCGTTGCCCGCGCAGCCGTCTGCGCGTGGCCGTGGAGTTGGCGGCTGCCGCCATCGGGGGCGGGTTCCTCGGTCTCGTCTTATTCTCTATCATCGACCCGCAGGGCAGGGTCATGATGGATGCCGTCTGGCTGCTCGGGGGGGCGCTGGCCGGCGTCGGGCTGGACCGGCTGATCCGTGGGTGAGTCGACCTGACGACGAGCCCCCCGGCAGTATCCGGCAGCGTTCTTGCTCAGGGCCGCCGCGTGCACGCCAAAGGCGCCAATCCGTCCGGATCGACGACACGGGCTGTCACCCGGGGTTCGCGCGGGAATCCCGACGGCAGCTCCAGCCGCCATGTGCTCGTCGCTGACGCCAACGATACGAGCCGGACGCGCCGTGAGCAACAATTACGCGCTGCCGGGCTTCGGGTGTCCGTCGCGCGTACAGCTTTCGAGGCGATCGTGAAGGCGTGCTGCCTCGTGCCCGATCTGATCCTGCTCGATTCGGCCCTGCCCGACATCGAGTCTCGCGAGACGGGGCACTTGCTCACCATGTGCCCGGTGACGGCGCACATCCCGGTGGTGCGGCTGGTCCGCGGGCGGCGGGTGCCGCAGCGGATCGTCACCGGCGCGCTGGCGGCGGCGCAGTAAGCGCGACGCTCCTTCCCCGGCCCACGACATCGACGACGATCGCGTCTGTGATCGGCGTGCCGATTTTGCAATCGCCGAGCCGCCTGCTATCATCAAGTGTTCGGGTCCTGCGGATCTCCGCGCCCTCACGGTCCCCATCGTCCAGAGGCCCAGGACGTGGCCCTTTCAAGGCCAAAACACGGGTTCGAATCCCGTTGGGGACGCCACAACGAGACGACCGGGGAGCACTTCACGCCCCGCGAAGTCATCCGGCTGATGGCGACCTGAGGGGGAGCCAGCAGGTATCGCGCGCTATTGCGCGCGAGTCCCAGTGACGACGCGCCAACCTCTGGCACTAGCCTCGTCGGGAAGCCAACTGGCCTCTGCCTTCGGTCCGTGGAACGATCCTGCAGGCATAACGCTCGTACGGCTTGCCAGCCATCCTGAAGCGTCCTCGATAGGTCGTAGAGCCGCCGTGCTGGTCGTCAGTCGCTGCGTAATGACTCCGCGAATCCAAGGGAGCGCCAAGTCGTTTGCCTTCTTAAGCTCTTCGGACGAACCATGCGTCGCACCCGGCTCAATGGCAAACGTCCAGGGTGCCGCAAGCATTCGTCCTGATTTCCAGAGTGTTTCACTGTCCTCGATGCCTGCAGCCGTGTCTCTCTCTCCGGCCATGATCAACGCGGGGATTCGTGCGATAGTGGCCAGCTCCACGGGCAAGCCTCGCAAGTGGGAATGGTAACGGACGAACGCGACGGTTCGTGCCGGGTGGATGGCGGCGAACGTCGTTCCGAAGCTTCCGGCCGCTGAATGTCCCCAGAAAAGCAGCTTCGCGTTCTGAAGCTCTGGACGCCCCGATTGTCTGGCAAACTCATTTAGAACCTTCAGTAGAGCTTCAGCGCCGCCCAGAGCGGCATTCCTGGCTGGTTGCTCTGCGACTGGTAGGCTAAGAGGGTCTTCAGGCCCGTCCTTGGTGTAGAGAATGAGTTTCAGAAGACCGCATTGCAAGTCGTTCGCAAGCTGTCGCCATGCCGGATCGTCGTACAGCCATGTGCCAGCGCCCCAACCGAGGACGGCTATGACGCCCCGCACCGGCGCCGCTGTATCGGGCAGCAGCAGCTTAGCCTCGGCATCAACGGGACCCCCCTGAGCCGACGCAGACAACTCTTGGCTCTTGACGGGATTGGGCTGCGTCACCTGAGCGTCGACGGCGGCCGCCAACGCGCAAAACACGAGTATCACAATACGTCCCATGTCGCGCTCCTGTCAGAGGGATGGCGCTAAGAGCGCCCGACCTTAACACCTCTTGAGTCCCAGGATCCAGTGACCCATCGGGCCGGCGCGCCATCAGGCCGCTCGGAACACGCGGGTAAAACTCAGTTTCGGCAGGTACACCACCGTGAACATTGCAGTCAATCGAGCCAGAATCGGGTCTTGATGCCGTCGATCGCGGATCGGATTGCCTGATCGAACCCGCCCAATTTCTCCAGTTCGCGCACGGCGTCCGCGGGCAGCCGCGGGACGAAGTCGCGTCGCCGCGTGTACGGATGCTCGGGAAAGTGTGCCCGCAAGATGCCGTGCCAGTGGTCAAAGTCCGCCTGCGTCATCGGATACAAATCGTGCGGTTGGAGCAGGAACTCATCAGGAATTTGTCGGTCGGCGACGACATCAGGATTTCTTTGCGTTCGAGGTAAGACCAGACGGCGACGCCGGCCGTCGCGAGCTGCTTCATCACGTAGCCGGTTTCGAGCTGTTCGCGGCCGAGACGCGACAGCTCGCGCACGACCAGCACGTCAAACGGCGCGCGCTTCCCCAGCACGTTCAGCAGCCGCATCAGGCCCGGCCGCTTGAAGTCGGCACCGGAAACGGCGTCATCGGAGTACACGTGCTCGTCGCTCACGGCCCATCCGCGTTCGGCCGCGAACCCGCGCGCGTGTTCGAGTTGGCGGACGACCGACTTGGTGTCGTCCGGAGAGGCGCCGTTCACGTTCGTTTCGGTATTGCTCTTGCGGCAGTGAACCGCGCATTTCATCTCGCATTCCCCGCGCGCGGACCGGGCGCTTCATTCACTGCCGCCGTTCGAGTGGCGCACCTCATCGCGACGTTTTCGATACACCCTTTCGTGGCCTCCCGCCCTTTCGGCCGTTCGCGCGCGATGCAGCGGCTTTCGCGGCACTCGTCTTTCGGCCCATCAGTGCACCCAACCCCGCGTAGCGCAACCCCTCGCCTGTAGTTGCACTCTTTCGGAACGTGCGAAGCACGAGAACCTGGGCCTTCGGCGTTGGTCGGCGTCCAAGTTCACGAAGCGTCTCAAGGTGGGCGAGAAGCGCGCTCCGGATACTGCGCTTCGCGACGGCAGCCGAATCCGCCGCCGCGTAGACGCCCGGCACGCCAGCTACCCACGCGCTATACGTCCCGTTGTCCTCTCGCTCAACGACGACGGGGTAGTACTCGGTCATTTGTTCTCCTTCTTCGATTTCGCGTCCGCGGACTTCGCGCCTTCAGTCGCTTCCTTCAGAATGCGGTGCGCGAGACCAGTGCCGACCTCTTGGCTCGTGTGGACAGCAATCGTCAGCACTTTCCCCGTTTCCCCGTGGATATACTGCTGGTGGCTGCCTTTGCCGGTTCGGTGCGAACGGTATCCGAGCGCCTTGATTCTCCGAATCAGCTCGCTCCACGTCACCCCACTAGTGTAAACCCAACGGTCGGTTTATAGCGGAGTGCCTTGCCGGGCGACCTCCTCGGTTCCCGGGCGGCTAAACGCGGTAAATCCGGCCAGATATTGGTCTTTCGGTTAGTTATTTCCCCGAGGGGCAATAACCGAAGGCCGAGCGGTCCGCGAAGACCCCATTCGCGCGTATTTCGCCGCCCCGGGTTACTGGTTCGGCGTGTGGCTCGGCCCGGCGGTGCCGGACCATCCCTCGGCGCGAGCGCGGCGTGCGTTCGCGTCCGAGCGGCTCGCCTGCTGGTTCCGCGTCGCCGCGATTCGCTTCTCGCTCGCGAGCGCGGCCAGCCGCGCCGCTCCACGCGCCACCGCTTCCGCCGCCTCTGCGTGCGAGCTGGGGCGGCTTCCGGAGGTCGGAAATTCTGCGCGTTCACTCATACGTCGTTCCCTTTCGTTCAGCGTCTCAGTTGCGGGAACGTGTCCCAATATCCGCCGACCACCAAAGTCGACTTCGTTTCCTTCGCCGCGGGAACAGTAGTGCGCGCCCGGCGCGCGCGCGCCAGTGCGCTCTCCAGCCCGAGCGTCGCGGCGACGGCCACGACAATCTCGCGCGCCCCCCGTGCATCAACGCGGGACGCGACGTCCGCGGGGCCGGCTGGTGCCCGAGCGCCATTGTTATTCATCAGCGCGAAGGCGCGGAAGGCCTCTCCCGCCATCTGGTTCTTCCGCTGTTCGTCTGCCGCGAGCACGCGCAGTCGCCTCACGACCATCGCGCGGGCGGCGCCGCCCAGCTCGGGACCATAGGCTTCCGCCTCGCGCACGGCGGCACAAACCTCCCGCACGTCACCCAGCCTGCAGATACGTCGCGCGCCCCTGCCCGCCGCGCACAGCCGGAAAATCTTTCGCACGACGGCCGCTTCCTCGGGACAATCTCGCGCACGACGAAGCCGGTCGCGTCCCGCGTGTTCCGGTAGCCGTAGCAGGTGCCGCCTGTCACCGCTCCGCGTGCCGCCCGTTGCCGTGCCGCATCCCGGCTGCGCTCGCGCGCCTTCTCGCGTTCCACTTCGGCGGCGAAGCTCATCGCCGACATCAAAAACTTGTCCGTCGGCGACGACATCAGAATGTCGCGCCGCTCCAAGTAGCTCCAGACCGAGACGCCAGCGGTCGCCAGCTGCTTCATCACGTATCCGGTCAACACCGCGCAGCATACGAGATACCGTAGCCACCACCTACGGCGAGTCATCGATGTCTCAGCCATCCAGCGTCGATTCACGGGGCATGACGACTGTCAATTCTACGGGTTCGCGTCCCGGTCCGCTCACGCCGCGTGTTCGCTCGCGCGGCCCGCCAATCCGATCCTGATGGAATCCCAATACATCACAGCGTGTTCGCTTGGGGACGGCATGTGAAGTCGGCCGAGATCGCGTTGGTTTCCTTGAATAGATAGCCGCCGGCCGGGTTGACGTGACAGCGGACCGCTCGGGCACGAATGCTCCGCGTATTCCCTACAACGCGCCGCAGCATGGCGCTCCAATCGTTCGTGTGCCGTTGAAGCGGCTCTCGAGCGTCGCGCGGTCGACCGTGGCGGAGCGTGGCTTGCCGATTGTATCTGCAACGGTCGCGCCGCTCGCGTGAGACTCCGATCGTGGCGCTCGGAGATTGACCCGAAACAGGTTCTACGGCATACAATATCGCCCGCAATCCCTCCGGGTCCTTTCCTCCAAGAGCGTTGGACTGTGGTGTAAGTCCGAGACTGGTTGATTCGCCTGTTTAAGGAGGGGCAACATGCTACGGCCGACAGCTTCGATAGTGGCGTCCTTACTGATCGTGCCGGCGGTCTCGGGCAAACAAGCGCCAGCCCTCTCAAATAACCAGCATTACGTACTGATCGATGCCGAGAACACCCGATCGAGAATACTCCGGAAAATCAACCTGTCGAAGCTTCGCGAGCGCCTGCGCGATGCCGCAGACAGTGGCTACAGTCTCCGGTTCATGTCCTCTTCCTCGCGATCGTTGAATATGCTCCTGAAACGTGCGGCGGGTACGTCCGGCAACTATCGTCTGGTTGCGGAGTCCGGAGAGCGTGGGCTGATCAACGAGCTTAACAACGCTACCGCCGAGGGCTTCAGGGTTTTGCCCGAAACCATCAAGGCGCTCGATGAGACGAGTATGGGCACCACGGAGACGACCTGGATAGCAGTACTCGCAAAGCAGTCGGACGCGCCACGAGTCAGGTACTCCATGATCAAAGGGAGGAAGGACGCAGAGCTGGCCCTGGCCAGCTCCAGCACGACAGAACGCACCCTCGTCGGCGTCGTCGGTCGCGAAGGCATGCTCGGCGCCAATACCGTCCTGTTCTTCGAAGAGATCGAGGGAGCCAAGCGCGATGTGCCTGAATCCCAGCAGCTTGAGTATCGGGTCGTGGCGACGGCCCGAACGTCCGCCATGCAGAGCGATCTAGCGGCGGCAGCGGCGGAAGGCTTTCGAGTAATCACCGCCGGTTCTTACATGACGGCGGTCCTCGCGAGAGAACGTGGGGCCACGCCGAAACCGTTTGAGTACCGTGTCCTTGCGGCGCAGCGGGTCGCAACCTCCGTCCAGGAGCTTCAGGCCGCCGGCGCCGTAGGGTTCCGGGTAGTTGCGACGTCGCAAAATGCGTCGGAAGCGGTTTTCATCGTGGAACGACACGCCGGCACGTCCGAGCGATTCGATTATGACATCCTCGGACTGCAAGAGGCCAACGCGAACAAGAAGCTGGTTGGCGCTGAGGGTCACGGCTATCGGATTGTGCGCCTCCTCGACGACTTGGTGCTGCTTGAGCGCCAGCAGCCATGACATAGGTTCTCGATCTCCCGCTCCGGTGAGTCGTCAGGGGAATGTGGGCGCGCGGTGGTCCGCGATAGGTGAGAACGAGTCGCGCAGGGGCCCCCCGCGCAAAACTGCACGTAGATGACGAACACACACATACATCAGACATTGAGACGTGCTCGGCAGAATGCTGGCCGTCAAGACATGTTCACCAACCGTGCAGCGGCTCGCTCGAGTCGGCGCCGGTCAGCGAGACGGGAGCGGGCTCGAAGGTGCTGAACGAAGCGCTGGGCGGTTCTGTGTTTGGTAGAGCGAAGAATGCGGCCATGAGGAACAGTCGATGCAAGCTGGAACGCCGTCCAGGCGTCGACTCGGGAGGCCCAGCACAGGAGCGATAGAGTCCCGGCAAGAGAGCATCGTCAACCCAGT
>DASPFV010000001.1:0-3259 GCA_035620975.1 Vicinamibacterales bacterium | reverse complement strand
GGTCGCTCGGCGAATCCGTCGAAGGGGAGCGTGTCGCCGCGTGGGTGATATTTGTTGCAGCGCGACACAACGCCGCCGGTCAGGCCCCCTGGCGATCAGGATGCGGCGCGCCCTCGGGCTCCGCGTCTCCGCGTGTCGAATCGTCCGTCAGCACGCCGACGTGACGCGACCGGTAGTAACGTGCCAGCCAGCGGCACAGTCCGTCCATGCCCGGGAACAGCACCCGCTCGGTCACGTTTGCCTGGTCGAGCTTGTCGCGGATCTCCCATCGGGCGTGCTCACGAATCCGCACGAGGCGCGAGAGCTCCGGGTGCGCCTCGAGCCAGGCTCCCGGCGCGGCACCGGCCGTCGAGAGCAGCGAGAAGAGCGCGTACTGGTTGACGATGCGCCGATCGATCGACGGCGGCTCCAGGAAGAGGAGCGCCGGCGTTTCGGCGAGCCGATCCAGATCGCGGAGTCCTGGGGCCACGCTGGCCAGGAGCTCCGGCGTGAACACATCGCAGTCCTCCGAGGACAGCGCCTCGCGCAGCCGTGCGGGCAGCAGCGCCTTCGCCCGCACGTAGTCGATGCACCAGACCACGGCGTCACGGTTCGTATGCTCCTGATCGGCGGTCGCGAAATGCAGCGCGACGAGCGGCGAATACGTCCAGTCCAGCATCCGCGTCGGCAGGCCGTAATGCTGGGCCAGCGCCATCCAGTTCCAGATCGAATCGGATTCGGGCGGTGGGCGCTCGGCTGCGTACTTGCGGAAGTTGCGCAGCAGGTGATCTTCCACCTTGATCAGCTGATCTGTCAGCCGGGAAAGGCCGGTTTCGAGGCCGCTGCCCGGCCCCGTGTACCCCCGGAAGGCATAGACGGAGCGGAAGCGCTGGAGCATCGGGCTCCAGCTGTCCGCGTACAACGCGTCCAGCGCCTCGGTCCAGCTGCTGGCGACCACCTCGTCCACGGGTCGCCAGCAGTTCAAGACTCACGCCAGCCGCGCATCCCCGTTCAGATCAGCTGCCCGACTCGCTCGTGCCGCTGATCGTCTGCTGGATGGTGTCGACCGCCTGATTGGTCATTTCCTGCGCTCTGCCGACCAGGTTGTCGCGCGTGTCGCCCATCCACTCGTCCTCGACGTCGGTCTCGGGCATCGACAGACCGATGGCCGCCCCGACCGCGAGGGCAGCGATGCCGAAGGCGAGCGGGTTGCCGCGGACCCACTGGTTCAGCGACGCCTGCGCCCGATGCGAGTACTGGCCGATCCGTTCCTGCGCGCGGGAGGCGCCTTCCTTCCAACTCTGTTCGTCGGCTTCCGTCCACCGATCCGATCTCGCCGGCCACTGGTCATCGTAGTACTCGCCGTAGTACCCGCCGCGCGTCGAGCGCCCGTAGGATCCCTGCCTGCTCCGACCGTTCAGGAGCAGCCAGCCGAGGCCCGCACCGATGAGCGCGTACGGAATGGAATTGTCCTTCATGTGCTGCGCCAGGCCGCCAGCCATCTCCCGCGTCTCGCCGGCCAGCTCACGCGCTGCTCCGCCTGCCGAGTTCATCATCGTCCCGATCCTCCCCACAGTCGCGTCCTTGATCGTTTCCTTCGCCTCGTGCGCGAGGCGACGCGGGCTCAGCCGGTCTTCGATCGCGTCGATCGTCTCGCTCATTTCGGCGCGAGTCTCCTCGATGTCGGCCTTGATGGCCTCGACCTCGCGGGTCTCGCCGGTCACCTTGCCTGATGCTTCGCCCATGCGGCGCCCTCCCTCAGGGTCTGAATGGTTTCGGACGGAGCGAGATCCTCAGGCCGGATCGCCGCGAGGCCGCTCCTGACGAGCAGTCCGCCGATCGCGAGCAGCGCGATGCCCACGCCGAGCGCGGCGGCCCAGGCCGGCAGCCCCGCCAGGACGAGCATCAGCACGAGCGCCGCCACGAGCGCCAGCGCGCCGGCGTGCGCCAGCACGCCGCCGGTGCCGATGATCGCGGCGTGCCGGCTGACCCGGGATACCTTCTGTCCCATCTCGACCTGAGCGAGCTGCAGCTCCTTCCTGACGAGCAACCCCGTCTCGCGCGACAGCTCCGCGAAAAGATCGCCGAGCGAACGTTCGCTGCGTTGTTCCGCCATGGCTACTGTCCCATCCCGCCAATCGGCCGCTCGAGGTTGGGCGACGCGGTCGCGCCGGGCGCCGTGACGCTCCGCCAGTCGGTGCGCTCACCCCGGCTGTAGCGGATGTCGGTCCCGCGCGGCTGGCTCGGGCGGCTGCTGCTCTTCAGGAAACGCGCAACGGCCAGTCCGAGACCGAACGCCGCTCCCATGAACAGCACTGGCTGACGCCGCGCGAACGACTGAATGTCGTCGACGACGTCCTGCACGTCCCTCGATTCGAGCGTATGCGAGAAGCGATCGATGCCGTCGGCTGCCCGCTCGATGTAGCCGGCTACCGTTTCCTGTCCCTCCGCGCGGAGCTGATCGGTCGTCTGCCTCACCGCGCGCGCGACGTCGCCGAGACCGCGCGTCGCGCGTTCCTTCTGCTGGGTCAGGCGGTTCGACGCGGCCTGACGCACGAAGCCAGCCAGGCCTCCGCCGTTGCCGCCGTTGCCACTGTGGCGGTCGTCGCGCGCCGCTTCAGCCTGTCCGCTCTCGCGTGTGGAACCCGGCTTGATGCGGGCGGCCGCCGCAGCGCGTGAGGCCGGAGAGTCGAGCGGCGCGGTGTTCTGCTGTTCCTGTGTGATGCCGGTATCAGACCTGCCTGGTGTACGGGACTCACCGGACTTGCCCTGGCGTGATCCCGTCGAACCCGTTTGTGCTGCCATGAGTTGTCCTCCGGACGCGTCAGCCCAGCGAATCGCTCGACGGTGGCGCGTCGATTGGTGTCGTGCGAAGCGCATGCCACATCGCGGATGGAACTGTCGCGTTCACGGAACGCGGATGAACTCGGCGGGCAAGTGTTCGGGTGTTCACGGAACGCGAATCGCGGATGAGCGCGGATGCCTGTGCAGGTGTTCACGGGACGCGAGTGAACGCGGATTGCGCGGATGCGCTTACTTCACGGGACGACCGATCCGCGGCGATCAGCGGCGCGGGAGAGCGCCTTGCACTGATCCGCTGGGGGAGGAGCCTATGGCTGTCAGAGAGGACCAGGGTCGAGATCGGCGACTTCCGATCACGACAGAAGTGGGCGGCGAGGGTGGCAGCTACGCGGATGCGACGCTCCGGCAGGCGACGTTCGACGGCGACACGCCGCGGCTCGACCATCGCGCCAGCTCGACGTCGCAATCGCCGCCAGCG